>JAIOYN010000009.1 GCA_021741065.1 Sphingomonadaceae bacterium
TTCATCTTGGCAGATCACGTCCAGGCTGGCGATTATATCGAAGTCGGCATGCTCGGCGCTTATGGCTGTGCCATGCGGACAGAGTTTAACGGCTTTGGTGAAACTGAGACGTTGGTCGTTGGAGATCAGCCGATGGCAACGCTTTATGGCTGGACTCCAGCCAATGACACAGGCGTTCGAGCAACGCGGTCGCAAAGCTCAAAAGTCTAAGTTGCATTTGACAATTTGTATAAGGTGCATCACCCTCCCCATCTTATGATGGGGAGGGTTTTTATATGAATACGCCTATTTTAGCGCCAGCAGCGGTATTGGTGCTGTGGTCAGTTTTCATGATGTATTGGCTCATGGCGGCGCGGCTTCCGGCTATGGCAAAAATCGGGGTGGACCTTAGCAAGGCTGCGCCCGGCGGACGGGGACAAGACATTGATCCAAATTTGCCGCCGCCTGTGGCTTGGAAGTCCCATAATTATGCCCACCTCATGGAGCAGCCTACGGTCTTCTACGCAGCGGTCGTAATCTTGGCTGTATCTGGCGGCGCAACTGAAATTTCTGTATATTTGGCATGGGGTTACACCGTCTTGCGGGTGCTACACAGTGTCTGGCAATCGACGGTAAATATCGTCAGCGTCCGTTTTGTTTTGTTTCTGTTGTCATCATTATGCCTGACGGCTTTGGCCGTACAGGCAGTGATTGCTACAATTTAAAGGGGGAGCGATATGCAGAGTAGCATTTTAGGGCCGGTCGTCGCACTTGCAGCGTGGACGATGATTATCTGGATTTGGATGTATGCCACGCGGCTGCCAGCGATGGGCCGTGCGGGTATTGATGGAACCAAGGTTGTCGGATCTACTGGTGGGGCGTTGCGCGATGCGCTTATCGCCAAGGGCGAAGAAAAAGCATCATGGGTTGCAGATAATTACAACCACTTACACGAAGCTCCTACGGTGTTTTATGCGGTGTGCTTGGTGTTGGCGATGGTAGGACAAGGCGACAATTTGAACGCGACTATTGCGTGGGCATATGTCGGTCTTCGCGTTGCACACAGCTTGGTTCAGATCTTTTCTAACCGCGTGATCATACGCTTTGCTTTGTTTGCGTTGTCATCCATCGCACTAATGATGCTCGTGGCGCATGCCGTAATGTCGGTGCTGCTCCACTAACGGCTAAAATGGCCTACTAGCTCGATATGGGTTGACCAGCGGAACTGCCCCACCGGCCAGATCCGCTGCAACCTGTATCCAGCGGCAACCAAGGTTCTTGCATCCCGCGCAAAGCTGGCAGGATTACAACTTACATAAGCGATGCTTGGCACATTCGATGCAGCAAGCTGCGCGACTTGCTCTTTTGCACCAGCGCGTGGTGGATCAAGTACCACCGTTTGAAATTTATTCAGCTCTTCCAAAGCAAGCGGCCGTCGGAAAAGGTCGCGATGCTCTGCAAATATCGTCAGGCCATTACGTCCCGCCGCAGATTTAAGGGCCAGGCTGGCCTGAAGGTCGGCTTCGCCCGCGTAAATTTTGCGGCCTCCGCCCATGGATAAGGCGAAAGTGCCAGAACCTGCGAACAAGTCGGCAATGATTGTGTCGCTTCCTACAATCTCGTTCACCGCGTTCACCAATGCGGCCTCACCGTCAACCGTAGCCTGAAGAAAGCCATAAGGCTGATACCCTACCGCAACACCGCCAAGCGTTACTGTAACGGGCTCGGGCTCATAAAAGGGTACTAGGCCATATCCTTCATCCAATGACAAACGCGCAAGATTGTGCGTTTTAGCAAATTCGGACAATAGCTCATGCGTGTCCAGATCATTGGCGATCCAGTTTTCGATCAGGACATCGACGCCTTGGTCAACCATCGCCAATTTAATCTGCACCTGACGTGCACGGTTCAGCCGAGGCTCAAGCAAATCGCGCATGGGCGCAAGCAAAGAGAATAGCTCTGGCGCCATGACATCACACTGTCGCAAATCAATGATTCGGTGGCTTTTCTCGGTACTAAAGCCCAGCTGAAAGTGCTTTCCAGCCCATGCCGAACGCACCGCGATGCGGCGGCGGGTCTTAGGAGGCGACAAGTGAACGGGCATCACTTCGCCAATCTCGACCTGTTGCGTAGCAAGGGCGTGCGTTACCCGTTCGGCGATAAACAGGCGCAGACTATCTTCGTCGAGATGCTGCAACTGACAACCACCGCATAAAGGGAAATGCTGGCATGGCGGCGCAACATGATGCGGGCCATGGATCAAGCCGCCCGATGGATCAACAATATCGCCTGGAGCGGCAAGCGCCACATAACGGCCATTTGCAGTGACGCCATCACCGCGCGCGGCTACCCTGATAATCTCTTGTGTCAATTCCATACCGCCCCATGCCCGTGACGAGGCAAGCAATCAACCGGCGATTAAATATCAGCGAAAACGTGTGTTTCCTTGGCGCCACCAGGATGCGTGACCGCGCCCTTATAGGCAGGACCAACATTTTGGGCATAACGCCAGATTGCGCCAGATTGATAATCCGTCTCACGCGGTTTCCAATTTTTACGACGGTCCTTTATGACTTCCGCAGCAACGTTCAGATCAATTACGCCTGTTTCGGCATCAATCATGATTTCGTCACCATCCTCGATCAAGGCAATTGGTCCACCCAACGCTGCTTCTGGTCCAACATGGCCAATGCAGAAGCCGCGCGTTGCGCCAGAGAAGCGACCATCAGTAATGAGCGCAACCTTTTCACCCATCCCCTGCCCGTACAGCGCGGCAGTAGTCGACAGCATTTCACGCATGCCTGGCCCTCCCCGTGGTCCTTCATAACGGATAACAATGACTGAACCTTCGCGAATTTCTCTTGCCTCAACCGCTGCGAAGCAATCTTCTTCACAATCGAAAACCTGTGCGGGGCCAGTGAAAGTCAACCGGTCCATGCCCGCAACTTTCACGATTGCACCCTCTGGCGCCAGTGTACCGCGAAGTCCCACAACGCCGCCAGTGGGGGTTATGGGTGCCGTTGCTGGATAGATAACCTTTTGATCTGGGTTCCAAGTGATTTTGTCGATATTCTCACCAAGTGTTTTGCCCGTAACTGTCATGCAGTCGCCAAACAACAACCCCTCGGCTAGCAAGGACTTCATCAACATGTAAACGCCACCAGCATCATACATGTCGCGGGCGACAAACTGACCGCCGGGTTGCAGATCGGCCATATAAGGGGTCGTCTTGAACGCCTCGGCCACATCGAACAGATCAAAATCAATGCCGGCCTCATGCGCCATGGCGGGTAAATGCAAAGCGCCGTTAGTTGAACCACCAGTTGCGGCGACAATTCGTGCAGCATTTACAAAGGCTTCTCGCGTACATATGTCACGCGGCCTGATGTTACGCGCGAGCAATTCCATAACTTGAACGCCCGCCGCATGCGCGATTTGGTCGCGGGTCGAATATGGCGCTGGTGCCATGTTGCTGTTCGGTAAAGACAGGCCAATCGCCTCGCCGACGCAGGCCATGGTGTTTGCGGTATATTGTCCGCCACAAGCGCCGTGGCCGGGGCAGGCAACGCGCTCAAGCTCTTCCAGTTCCGATAAAGGGCAGGCGCCTGCGGCATATTTGCCGACGATTTCGAACACGTCTTTAACGGTCACGTCCTTGTTGTTATGACGGCCTGGTAGTATCGAACCGCCATACACAAAGATTGAAGGCACGTTTAAACGCAACATCGCCATCATGATACCGGGCAGAGACTTGTCGCATCCTGCAAAGCCCACCAGCGCATCATAGCAGTGGCCACGCACCGAAAGCTCAACCGAATCCGCAATCACTTCACGGCTAACGAGTGAGGCTTTCATTCCCTGATGCCCCATGGCGATGCCGTCCGTCACGGTGATGGTATTGAACCGGCGTGGCATACCGCCGCCCTGCTCCACGCCAACGCGTGCGATATCAGCTTGGGCATCAAGTGTTGTATTGCACGGGGCACTATCATTTCCCGCGGAGACCACGCCAACAAAAGGTCGCGCAATTTCTTCGGCAGTCAGACCCATTGCGTAATAATAGCTGCGATGCGGGGCGCGTTCAGGCCCTACAGACACATGGCGGCTTGGCAATTTGGACTTGTCGAACTGATTTGGCATAGAGACCTCCGTTAAGCCGTGCGCTTTAAGCCATTTTATATGCATAAGCCAAGCTGTTCCGAAACAAAATGGCACATATCTGCCAATGTGCGCGCATATCTTGCTTGGCCATCTGGGTGGCAGGATATGTCCTGCCGCATCTCGATGCCGATATAGGGGATGTTATTGGCTTCGGCATGGCGATTCATCGTCGCGTTGAGCAGCTTGCCGGAATAAGGAAGTTGGTCGCCAACGAAATATCCTGCATTTTCAATAAATTGGATCGCCAATTTGGAGGCTGTCTCTTGTTCATTATACAAAATCCCAACCTCCCAAGGCCGTGCGTCTTGTGGTGTGCTCTCAAGGGCTGGTGTGAAGCTGTGGAGCGATAAAATCAGTGCCGGGCGGTGTTGAGACAGCAACTGCTGCAAAAAGTCGTGGTACGGCCTGTGAAAACGTTTCAGCCTTGTCTCTTTGTCCTTCAGGCTGATAATGTTCCCCGGAATGATCACACCGTCGCTTTGCTTGGGCATCACCGCAGCATCATGCGTGTCGCGGTTTAAGTCGACAACAAGGCGCGAATACCCACCCAGATAGGCCGCAAAGCGAGCGTCCTGTGTAATCAAGCGCGCAACGGGAGTGACGCCAATGTCCCACGCTATATGCGCATTGAGGAACGCCGCATCGATGCCAAGGTCAACGTCGGCGGGAACATGATTTGACGCATGGTCCCCGATGATAAGGAAACCGCCTTTTTTTGGCGTTCCCAATACTTCGAAGGGAGCATCCGTCATCGCAGCATAGTGCCCATGGACCACCAATGCGGGTCAAGCGCTGCTCTTGCCGCCTCCAGCGACGTCACATCATCAAATAACGCAAAACATGTTGCGCCAGACCCAGACATACGCGCCATAGCTGGTTGCGCCTGCGAAAGCCTGGTCAAAATGTCGGTAACCACAGGACATATCTCAGACGCTATCGGTTCAAGATCGTTGCGTCCGGCAATTGCCGCATCCCACACAGCACCGCGATCAATTGCGCCGCCGTCAACGCCGTCCCATGCCTTAAATATTGCCGCCGTAGAAACGGATTGAAGCGGGTTCACCAGCAACACATGCCGAGCCGTGATGTTGCTATCGTCTAAAAAAGAAAGCGCTGTTCCGGTACCGGTGCCGAAACTTGGGCGGCTAAAAACGCAAGCGGGAATGTCGGCCCCCAGTGGCGCGAGGATATCGGCCAGTAATTGTTCGGAGGCACCCAATCCCCAAAGCTGGTTAAGGAGCCTTGCTGTGGCCGCTGCATCTGCTGACCCACCGCCAATGCCGGATGCAATGGGCAGTTGTTTGTTGAGCTGGATGGCTGCGCCTTCAGTTACTCCAAAATGCGCTTGCATCAAATAGGCCGTTTGAAGGACAAGATTGCTATCATCCGCCTCCAGACCATTTCCAAATGGGCCATCAATCTCTAAGCTCAAGACATTAGACAATTGCGCGCCCAAAACGTCGCCATGCCGCGCAAAGGCGAACAGCGTTTCGATATCATGATAGCCATCCTCCCGCCGTTTCCTGACGTGCAAGGCGAGGTTTATCTTTGCAAAGGCTATTTCAGAATGTTCCACGATTGCCCTTAACCCCGGGATTGCGACCAAAGCGCCACCAGCATTACATATTGGGGTAGTTAGGCCCACCGCCCCCCTCTGGGGTCACCCAATTGATATTCTGGTTCGGGTCCTTAATGTCGCAAGTCTTGCAATGGACGCAGTTTTGCGAATTGATTTGATAGCGGGCTTCCTTACCCTCCTCTTCAATCCACTCATACACACCCGCGGGGCAATAACGTGTCGATGGGCCAGCAAATTCCATAAACTCGCTGCTCTTCTGCAAATCGATATCCTTGACTTGCAAATGGACTGGCTGGTCTTCGGCATGGTTAGTGTTCGACAGGAAAACCGACGACAGACGGTCAAAACTGAACACCCCGTCGGGCTTCGGATACTCAATGCGCTCGGCGTTGTTTTTCTTTTTCAGTGCTTTATGGTCTGGATGATGCTTCATCGTAAATGGCATGCGAATACCGAAATTCTCTAGCCACATGTTGACGCCAGCAAGCGCGCTACCTAGCAAGTTACCGTATTTTTCGACCAGCGGAAGGACGTTGCGGACCATTCGCAGTTCTTTGTAAATCCAGCTATTTTCATAGGCCGTCTGGTACGAAGTGAGTGCGTCATGTTCGCGGCCCGCCGCCAGCGCCTCAACGGCAGCTTCAGCTGCCAGCATGCCCGACTTCATCGCCGTATGCGTGCCCTTGATACGCGGCACGTTGACGAAACCAGCCGAACATCCAATCAGTGTGCCACCAGGGAATGCAAGTTCTGGTACCGATTGCCACCCGCCGTCGCTAATCGCGCGTGCGCCGTAGGAAACACGGCGTCCACCGGCGAGTATCTTCTTTACCTCCGGATGGGTTTTCCAGCGCTGAAACTCTTCAAAGGGTGAAAGATAAGGATTTGAATAATTGAGCCAAACAACAAAGCCCAAGGCGACCTGATTGTTTGCATGGTGGTACAAAAACGCGCCGCCATTGGCGTCCGTCAAAGGCCAGCCCTGACTATGGATCACACGACCGGCAGAGTGCTGCTCCGACGGAATATCCCACAATTCCTTAATACCAATGCCATAAACCTGCGGCTCGCAATCCTTATCTAGGGCAAATTGCGGCTTGAGCAATTTGGTAAGATGGCCGCGCACACCTTCGGCAAAGAAGGTATATTTTGCGTGCAATTCCATGCCCCGCATATAGTCGTCCTTATGGCTGCCATCACGGGCAATGCCCATGTCACCTGTGGCAACGCCTCGCACAGAGCCATCAGCGTTGTAGAGAATTTCTGCTGCGGAAAATCCGGGGAAAATTTCTACACCCAGATTTTCAGCCTGCCCTGCCAACCAGCGGCAAACATTACCAAGCGATCCCGTATATGTACCCTTATTATGCATGAAACCGGGGGTTAAGAAATGCGGCATATTGAACTTGCCGGTCTTGGTCATGATCCAATGCTGATTGTCATTAACGGGCGTATCGGCCAGCGGACAACCCATATTGCGCCAGTCAGGCAGCAACTCATCAAGCGCCTTGGGATCAATAACCGCACCGGACAATATGTGCGCGCCCACCTCGGAACCTTTTTCAAGGATGCAGACGCTGGTGTCGGGAGATAATTGTTTTATGCGGATTGCGGCCGAAAGTCCCGCTGGCCCAGCGCCAACAATTACAACATCATAGGGCATCGACTCACGTTCACTCATTGCCTTTATCCTTTACCCGGCGTATAAATCGAGCCGTCCCGTTATAAGAACAGCCTGTGGGAATTGCCATGCCAAGCAATTGACCCTGCCGTCAACTGGTGACTGAAGGGATTTATGGAGGATCGCGCAGAAACTTCGACATTTGCCGTGGTTGAATCCCTAACAGGCTGGTGGGCACTGGCTGGGTTGGACTCGGCTGTCAGCGACAGCGCCGTGAACTGGCTGGCCGATGATGCTCTTGAAAAGACTCCAACTGCGCCTTTGGTTGACACGCCCGCCAAAAAACCCGCTGAGCCGGTTAAAGCCCCGGCAAGTGCATGGCCCACCGACATTGCAGAGCTTCGCCAGATGGTGGCCAGTGGCGCTCCCCTGCCAGGAAATGCTTATGGTCCGGTTCGCTTCCCGTCTGTTGGCCCGATTAGCTGCGATGTGATGGTCATATCGGATTTACCAGACATAATAGCTACGCCAGAAACAACGATGCCATTGAATGCAGCCCTTCTGCATCGGATGCTGAGCGCAGTTGGGATAGATGTGACAGATTGTTATTGCACGTGGTTGGCTACGAGTATGCCGTCAACAGCGGAAGTTCCTGAAAACGACCTACCCGAACTCGCCGCGTTTATGCGGCATCAGATACAGCTGATTGGACCTACATCGCTCGTGATACTCGGTTCCGCCGCATGCAAGGCTCTGTTGGGCCAAGAACTGATGCAGGCGCGGGCAGAGTTATGTGACGTCGAACATGATGGCCTGAACGTCCCAACGCTGGTGACATTTCATCCGCGAACCCTTATTGCGCGGCCTGCCATAAAAAAGCAGGCTTGGAGTGATTTGCAGATGTTTGCGAAAAGGGTAGTCCAATGAGCCTGACGAAAACTAAGGCGCTTTGGTTAGCTTTTGCTTTGGCTTGCGCGCCCTTTGCGACAGCTCAAGCGAACACCAGCGGTGGATTTCGTACTGTTGTATCCTCGCAGCCAGCACCCAGTGTTCTAAGTGCCCAAGAAAAGGCCGTTTTCACGGCGATCTACGACGCTATTCGGGCAGAAGAATGGGATGACGCTGCGCGGATGATTGATGCGGCGCCACAAGGCCCGATGTCTGCGATGGCGCGCGCGGAAATGTATGTTGCACCGAATAGCCCAAAGGCGGAGGCAGAGCAGTTACAAGCCCTACTTGCGGCTGCACCTTATTTGCCACAGGCTGAACAATTGGCGACTATTGCCCGTAAGCGCGGCTTGGAGATACTTCCCGAACGGCCCAGCATTCGGCGTTTTTCATGGCTGGGTGGCACACCAAAAAGGGATTTACCCGCGAATAAGGCAAGCGATAGCATAAGAGCCGAGTTGCAGGTATTTATTAAAAATGACCAATCTTTTGCAGCCGAACAATTTTTGGAGAGCAAAGCGTTGGAATTGTCTCCCGAGGCGCTCACAGAATTGCGCTATCGTGTAGCATGGTCTTATTATATTGAAAATGATGATGCTTCCGCAAAGCGCGTTTCTGCTATTGCAAAAGTTGCCGGCGGAGAATGGGGTACGCAGGCCAGCTGGGTACTTGGTCTCGCCTCTTGGCGGCTGGGTGATTATGCCGCTGCCTATGACGCCTTTGATCATGTTGGCCGCTTGGCCAGTAACGATGACTTAAGGGCTGCCGGGCTTTTTTGGGGCGCACGCGCGGCGATGGCCGCAAAACAACCGCAATATATGCAGTCCAAGATGCAAAAGGCCGCGCAGCTGTCGGAAACCTTTTATGGTTTGCTCGCCAGCGAAGCGCTTGGAATGGAACCGATCGCGCGCAAGGTCGCCAAAGTCATCAAGCTGGATTGGGCGAGTTTGAAAAACCAGCCGAACGTCGTCTTGGCCGTATCGCTTGCAGAAATTGGCCAGAATAAGCTGGCCGATTCAGCACTGCGTCATCAGGCGAGAATTGGAGATGTCCGGCAACACGCCAACCTTGCGCAGTTGGCGGGTTCGTTGAACTTGGCTTCAACACAGTTCTGGTTCGGCCATTATGGCCCTTCACGTGATCAGAGCAACGCTGCAGCACGTTATCCTCTGCCCAATTGGGAACCAACCGGCGGTTGGCGCGTCACGCCATCCTTGATCTATGCACACACGCTCCAAGAATCTAATTTTCGCACTGATGTGATCAGCCCCGCTGGCGCACGCGGCCTCATGCAGGTCCGCCCCGGAACCGCTCAGGACCTTGCGAGGGCGCGCGGTGTGCTCTTCACAGCATCCGAACTGGACCGTCCGGCTATCAATTTGGAATATGGGCAATCCTATTTGGAAAAGCTGCGGGACTTGCCCACAACGGGCGGGCTGCTTCCAAAAGTGATCGCTGCTTATAATGCAGGACCGTCCCCTGTTGCACGCTGGAACAGTGAGATACGCGACAATGGCGATCCGTTATTGTTCATCGAATCTATCCCATTTTGGGAAACGCGCGGGTATGTGGCAATAATTTTACGAAATGAGCGACAACAGGGCCTCCGGAAGCTTGAAAGGCCTGGCGCAATATATGTGGCCCAAATTTCCGGATGCAAATGGAACGGTCACCGCGCGCCGCATGACAGGTGGTGTCAATGCCGCTCGATGAAAGCAGGACGTTTAAACCGGTGAATGTCGCGCTTCTGACTGTATCAGACACGCGGGGCATTGAGAACGATACCAGCGGCGATATCCTGGCCGAACGGATCGTCGTCGCCGGGCACAAAATCGCTGATCGCGTCATTTTGCGCGACGACACTGCGTTAATCACTGCGCAATTGTATAATTGGATCGAAGACGATCACATCGATGTTGTCATCTCAACCGGTGGCACCGGGCTAACCGGACGCGACGTGACACCAGAGGCGCTTGACCGCGTAAAGACCAAGGATATTCCAGGTTTTGGCGAGCTTTTCCGATGGTTAAGCTTCGCAAGCATCGGTACATCCACGATACAATCGCGCGCCTGTGCCGTGCTGGCGGGCGGTACGTATATTTTTGCCCTTCCCGGCTCAAATGGCGCGGTTAAAGACGGTTGGGACCAGATTCTGATCCACCAACTCGACAGCCGCCATCGTCCCTGCAATTTTGTGGAACTGATGCCTCGCTTGCGCGAAACATAATGTAGCCGGCTTACGCCGGATATTTTACCACCGGGACGCAGCGGCGACCTTAATCCTCGAGCACAAAATCCTTAAACTGCGCGCGAAGCACTACCTTTTGGATTTTGCCTGTACCTGTGTGCGGCAGTTCGTCCACGAACAGGACACGGTCGGGCATCCACCATTTAACGACACGTTCGGCCAAATAAGCCTTTACGGTCACTTCATCGACGTCCGCTCCGGGTTTCTTCACGGCAATAAGAACGGGCCGTTCATCCCATTTAGGATGAGGAATACCAATTGCGCCTGCTTCGGCAATACCGGGACAACCAACCGCGATATTCTCGAGCTCAACCGAACTGATCCACTCACCGCCCGATTTGATGACATCCTTCACACGGTCGGTGATCTGCATTGTACCGTCCGGATGCAGCACAGAAACATCGCCGGTATCAAACCACTGATCCGCATCAACAGCGTCCGCCTCGGCCTTGAAATAGCGCTTAATGACCCATGGCCCGCGTATCTGCAGCGCGCCAGATGTCACCCCATCACGCGGTGCGACATTGCCGTTCTTATCGATCACGCGCAGCTCCACGCCAAATGGTGTGCGGCCTTGCTTACATACGATATCGATTTGCTGCTCCAGCGTTAAATCGTCCCAATCGGGGGTCGGCGCACCCATTGTACCAATAGGCGATGTTTCGGTCATACCCCATGCGTGGGAAACGCGCACGCCTGACGTCATCAAACGATCTATCATAGCCCGCGGCGCAGCCGACCCACCAATCGTGACCAAGCGCAGCTTGCCCAGCGTCGCGTCGCGCCCCACTGCCGCCTCTGCATCAAGATGCGCGAACATTGCGAGCCACACTGTGGGTACACCTGCACTATGGGTAATGCCTTCTTGCAGCATTAAGCCATGCAAGGTTGCAGCATCATTGGTGGTGGAAAACACAAACTTCACACCCGCAGCAGCGCCCGCAAAGGGCAAGCCCCAGCTTGCGGCATGGAACATCGGCACGATCGGCAACAACGCAGACTGCGGGCTAAGGTCAAAAATGGCGGGCGCGATTTCCGCCATGGCATGCAACATTGTCGAGCGGTGTTGATATAAAACACCCTTTGGATTGCCGGTTGTCCCGCTGGTGTAACACAACATACATGCGTCGCGCTCGTCGCCGGTTGCCCATTCGTAATTGCCGTCTTGGTCCGCGATGAACGCGCCATAGCTGTCATCGCGATCAAATATAACATAATGCTCAACAGTCTTCAGATGCGGCTTCAACCGGTCGATAATGGGCTGGAACATTGCGTCATACATCAACACCCTATCCTCGGCATGATTCATGATGTAGATTAGGTCTTCATCAAACAGCCGCACGTTCACGGTGTGGATGACCCCGCCAAAGCCAATCGCGCCATACCAAGCCGCCAAATGCCGGTGATGGTTCATTGCAAAGGTGGCAATGCGATCCCCTTTTTGCAGGCCAAGGCCCGCAAAGGCTTGCGCCAATTTGCGCGCTTCGGTGGAGACGCCAGACCAATTTGTGCGCTCAATAGTCCCGTCGGTCCAACGCGTCACGATTTCGCGCGGGCCATGCTCGCGCGCTGCGTAGTCGATCAAACGTGGAACGCGAAGGTCCCAATCTTGCATGGTGCCGTGCATCACAATCTCTCCCTCTTACCCCGCTGCAGATTACTGCAGACGCAATTTCTGTCTACGATTTTCGCAGTTCAGCGCACCAATGCCAAAACAGGGCCCGATGGTGCAAGCTCTACATTTTCGATGCCGTCAATTATCCGCACCTGGTCCAACAAAGATGCATCGATCTGAAAGCGGCGGCCAAGTACGATATGCACCCAACGTCCGTCGGCGGTGCGGGTTTTAATGACCAATTCGCTTCGCCCCCCATCCAATGGCGCGACGACTTGCGCGAGCTGCGCCATGGCTGCTTCTTGCGTTACTTCCAACTGCATTTTTAAGCGCGACACACTGGTCAACCCAGATAAGGCTTTGGCGCTTTTCACCGTAAAGCTTGGCGTTTCATCGCCGGCCCGCATGTCCATTTCGCAATGCAGCAAAAGGCACTCTGCGTCTTTTGCCCAATCGGCAAGTTGCATACCGACCGCCTCGTCAAAACATCGCACCGAAAACTGGCCGCTATTGTCCGAAAAATCCGCAATCATAAAGCGCTTGCCCTTGCGCGATTCGCGCCAACGGACGCCTTCAATCAATGCCGACATTGTGGCGGCACGGCGGACACCTTCGGGTATTGGCCCGCTTTCGAGCCAAAACGCATAAGGCTTTGCGCCGTGGCTAATGGCCAGCGCATCATATTGCGAACAAGGATGTGCCGAGAAATAAAAGCCAAATGCGTCTTTTTCCTGGTTCATGTGTTCGGCGGGTGCCCAGTGCACGCTGCTGTCGACCCGTAGCGCGGCCATGTCGGACCCGCCCGCACCAAAGAGGCCGCCCTGCCCGCTTTCGCGTGAATCGCGCGCGGATTGCGCTGCTGCCAAAAGTGTTTCCGCCGCCGCATGTACCGCGCCACGATTTGCTTCCAACGCATCAAAAGCCCCCGCAGCCGAGAGATTTTCAAGGCTTCGGCGGTTGATCTGGCTTGGATCAACGCGGTTGGCAAAGTCATCTAGGCTTTTGAACAATCCCGCCGTCGCGCGTTCCGCCACCAATATTTCCATTGCCCGTTCGCCGACATTTTTGATGCCGCCCAGCGCATACCGCACCGCATGTTCGCCATGCGCATTGGTCTCTACGGTAAATTCGGCTTCGCTGCGGTTAATGTCCGGCTGTAAACAGGTGACATCAAGCCTGCGCATATCGTCCATGAAGGTTGCAAGCTTATCGGTCTGGTGCATGTCGAAGCACATGGAGGCAGCAAAGAATTCCTCGGGATGATGTGTCTTTAGCCAAGCAGTTTGATAGGCCAGCACTGCATAAGCCGCGGCATGGCTTTTGTTAAAACCATAGCCTGCAAATTTATCGATCAAGTCAAACAGTTCATTGGCGCGGTTGGGTGCGATTGCGTGCGTCGCGCAGCCTGTAACAAAGCGTTCGCGCTGGGCGTCCATTTCGGCTTGGATTTTTTTACCCATCGCGCGGCGCAGCAGATCTGCTTCGCCAAGGCTGTAGCCAGCCAAAATCTGCGCGGCTTGCATAACTTGTTCCTGATAAACGAAGATCCCGTAGGTTTCGTTCAAAACAGGCTCCAGCAATGGGTGCGGATATTCAATGTTCTCCTCGCCATTTTTGCGGCGACCAAACATCGGAATATTGTCCATTGGTCCCGGACGATAAAGCGACACGAGCGCGATAATGTCACCAAAGTTTGTTGGTTTCACCGCCGCGAGTGTGCGCCGCATGCCTTCGGATTCCAGCTGAAACACACCGACAGTATCGCCCCGCTGCAGCAGTTCATACACCGCCGTGTCATCATGCGGCAGCAAGTCGAGATTGACCTCCACACCGCGCTTGGCGAGCATCTGGCTGCCCTTTTGCAGAACGGACAGGGTTTTCAGTCCCAAAAAGTCAAATTTTACGAGGCCAGCGCTTTCCACATATTTCATGTCGAATTGCGTCACCGGCATGTCCGAACGCGGATCTCGATATAAAGGCGCCAATTCAGACAATTCGCGGTCGCCAATCACCACGCCGGCAGCATGTGTCGAACTGTGGCGCGGTAGCCCCTCCAACTTCATCGCAAGATCGAACAGCCGCTTCACCTGCGCGTCGCGTCGATACTCTTCTCGCAACTCCGCCACGCCAGACAAAGCGCGCTTCAAATCCCATGGATCAGCGGGCAGATTTGGCACTTGCTTGCAAAGCCGATCAACTTGGCCGTAGCTCATCTGCAGCACGCGCCCGGTATCACGCAAAACTGCGCGTGCCTTTAGCTTTCCAAAAGTGATGATTTGCGCGACCTGACGGGAACCATATTTTTTCTGCACATAGCGAATGACTTCGCCACGCCGTGTTTCGCAAAAATCGATATCGAAGTCAGGCATCGACACACGGTCGGGATTCAGGAAACGTTCGAACAGAAGGCCGAGCTTGATCGGGTCGAGGTCAGTAATTGTTAGCGCCCAAGCGACCAGCGAGCCTGCACCCGATCCACGGCCCGGGCCAACGGCAATATCCTGTTCCTTGGCCCATTTGATGAAATCGGCAACGATCAGGAAGTAGCCCGGAAATCCCATCGCGCAGATGACATCGGATTCGAACTTTAACCGATCAAAATAGACTTGCCGTTCGGCGGGATCCGTTACGCCCGCAATCTCAAGTCGCTTTTCAAGCCCAAGCCGCCCGTCTTCCCGCAATTGCGCGTCTTCAGCGGTCCGGTCGCCGGCAAGGCTGGGTAAGATGGGGTTCCGATATGGGGCGAGTGCGGCACAACGTTGGGCGATGACTAGGGTATTGGCCAATGCTTCGGGCACATCGGCGAACAACTCCCCCATTTGCTTACCCGTTTTAATCCACGTGTCCCGGCTGCTCCTGCGGCGGTCCGCGCTTTCGATATAGGTACCGTCCGAGATGCACAGCATGGCATCATGCGCATCGAAGAAGTCGGGTTCCGCAAAAAAGGCAGGATTAGTGGCTACCAGAGGTATGTCGCGGGCGTACGCAAGGTCAATCAGCGCTTCTTCTGCCGCTTCTTCAAACGCATCGTTGCGCCTGCTGAGTTCGATATACAGACTGTCGGAAAACAGCGCCTGAAGATGCGTCAGGTAGCTGGATGCGGCATCATGTTGCCCCGCACTTAGCAATTGCGCCAACGCACCCTCTGCTCCCCCTGTGAGCGCGATCAGGCCGTCTTTATGGTCAGCAAGCTGTTCCAGCGTCACATGCGCGTCAAGATCCTCTGGGCGGTCCAAATGCGCCATGGAAACCAATCGGCACAAATTGTTATAACCGCTTTCATCTTGAGCAAATAATGGCAACCAATCACGGATGAACTTTCCGTCGGACGTCGGGCGCCGGATAGCCAGCAACGCGCCAATGATCGGCTGCACACCGCAAGATTTCGCACCGTCCTGAAATGGCATAACGCCATACAGCCCGTTACGGTCACAAATCGCTATCGCGGGAAAGCCGAGCTTCTTTGCAGTTTCGCCAATGGCCTTTGGCTCAATCGCGCCTTCCAATATGGTGTATGCGGAATACACGCGGAGGGGAACGAAGGGTACATAAGCCATGTCTCATCGTTAGAACACGCGCCTGATTCGACAAGGTCTGTTTTCGGCTAAGCTGTGGACAATCAGGCTGCCTCGGCAAGCAATTTTTCAATGTCCTTTGCCAGCGCCTCTGGCTTTACCTGTGGGCCATGGCGAGCCACGACATTCCCTTTGCGATCCACAAGAAATTTGGTGAAGTTCCATTTGATTCCGCGTGAACCCAACAGGCCAGCTTGCTGCTGTTTCAGATAATGCCACAGCGGATCTTCTTCCGTTCCGTTCACGTCAATCTTCGCGGCCAATGGAAACGACACATCATATGTTAGCGAACAGAAATTCTGAATTTCTTGCGCGTCGCCAGGCTCTTGCGCGCCGAACTGGTTGCACGGGAAGGCCAATATTTCGAGACCTTGCTCCTTATATTGGCGATAGAGCGCCTCTAGGCCCTTATACTGGGGCGTGAAGCCGCATTTGGATGCCGTGTTCACCACCAGCAACACTTTGCCCTGATGCGCGGCCATCGCCTCAGTCCCACCACCGGGCATTTTTACTGTGAAATCATAGACTGACATTTAGCGTCCCCTAATTGTTATCCAAGCTTACCTTCATGCAAGCGCACGACGCGGTCCATCTTCGCCGCCAATCGCTCATTATGTGTGGCCACTATCGCAGAAGATCCTTCTTCACGCACCAGCGCCATGAATTCACCCAGCACAATATCGGCCGTATGCTCGTCCAGATTGCCGGTTGGCTCATCCGCCAGCACCAGCTTTGGTCGGTTCGCCAATGCCCGCGCCACAGCGACGCGCTGCTGCTCCCCGCCCGACAGTTTTGACGGCCGATGGTGAAGGCGTTCTGATAGGCCCAATTGAGCCAGCAAATAAGTCGCGCGATCAAGCGCCACATCGGGCGCGGCATCCGCAATCAACTGCGGCAAAATCACATTTTCCAACGCATCGAAGTCCGGCAGCAAATGGTGAAATTGATATACAAAGCCCAGTTTTTGACGACGGATCTCGGTTTGGCGATCCACGCCGGCTGCGCTAACTTCCTCACCATCGAGTTTGATCGACCCTGAAAATCCGCCTTCCAAAAGGCCGATTGCTTGTAGCATGGTCGATTTGCCGGAACCCGATGGGCCAAGCAAAGCCACCAGCTCGCCTTTCCCAACAACAAGGTCAATACCGCGCAGGACATGGATGGTTACATCGCCTTGCACAAATTTGCGGCGAACATCGACGAGTTCTAAGATATTACTCATAACGCAGCACCTGAACTGGGTCCGTACTTGCCGCCTTGAGCGCCGGGTACAAGGTTGCAAGGAAGCTGAACAGCAAAGCCAGTCCGCAGATAGCCAACACTTCAAACGGGTCGGTGCGCGACGGCAACTCGGTCAGGAACCGGATCGATGGGTCCCACAAATTCTGTCCGGTCACAAACTGAATGAAATTTACCACCGACTGCCGGAAATACAGAAATATCGCGCCCAATATCATGCCGAGAACAATCCCCGACGAGCCAATCAGCAAACCGACAGTCATAAAGATTTTCAGCAGGGATTTGCGCGACGCCCCCATGGTCCGCAATATGGCGATGTCCCGCGTTTTGGCGCGCACGAGCATGATTAATGAAGACAAGATGTTGAACACTGCGACAAGAACAATGATGGACAGCACGACAAACATCGCGACCCGCTCAACCGCCAAAGCCTCGAACAAAGAGGCATTCATGCTTTTCCAGTCGACGATCTGCCCCTTATTCTCAAGCTTAGGTAATAAGGGCCCGAGAATCTCATTCACCTTGTCCGGGTTTTCGGTCTTGATTTCGATCATGCCGATTTCATCCCCCATCAGCATGAGGATTTGCGCGCGTTCGATAGGCATGATCACAAACGCTTTGTCATAATCATACACGCCCACCTCAAAGATCGCCGCGACCTCATAAGAAATCTCACGCGGCACGGTGCCAAATGGCGTGGTGCGACCGGCTGGGTTGATGATCGTGACATTCTGCCCGACCTGAACCCCAAGTTTTTGGGCAAGCCGCGATCCAATCGCAACCTTGTCTTCATTGGCGGTTAACCTGCGCAAATCGCCGGCGACAGTCTTTCCCTTCAACGTGTCGTTTCTCAGGATATCATTTACCGACATGCCGCGTGCCAATATGGCCTCAACGCGGCCATTGAAGGTGGTCAGCAAGGGCTGCTCAATCAACGCCGTTGCATCGGTGACGCCCTCTGTTTGCCTCACGTCGGTGAGGATTTGACGCCAATCTTGCAGGCGGCCGCCATAGCCTTGAACCACGGCATGCCCGTTCAGGCCAACGATCTTGTCAAATAATTCGGCACGAAAACCGTTCATCACGCTCATCACGATGATCAACGCCGCGACACCCAATGCAACCGCAACGAGGCTGATACTGGCGACTAAGAAAATAAAGCCCTCACCCTTACCTGGGAGCAGATACCGGCGTGCGACCAGATATTCATATCGCGACAATATCATGTGCGGACACTCATCCATGTTTTCGGCATGGATTGTCCTTAGGTTCCGCCATGACGGCTGGCAAGTATTGTTGCAGCAGCGCAACAGCATATAAAAAAGCGTTGGGCAGAGTCTGGTTCCGTTTGCAAAGCGAATAGCAAAAGATGATGCAGTATTTGAATGCGTCGAAAGCCCGAAACGGCCGATGGTTCAGGGAGAAAAATCAGACCCGCCGGTGGGGACCGGTAGAGGACTGAAACCACGCGCTGAAAAAGCCGCAAAGTGAGGCCGTTCGGAAATTCCGGGCGGCCTTGTTTTTTGTTGTGGTTAATTTTGCAGACTATTTTTTGTCATGATTTTTTAGCCTTGCATTTTTTCCGGCACATCCCATCTTGCCTTTCGGAGGCCGAAAGGCTCCAAAAACGAACATGTTGGCCGCTGCATTTGCGGGGTTAGCGATGAACCAAATTGCTTGAAGGAGAATTTGTAATGACGCGTTTTGATTTTACACCCTACCGCCGGAACACTGTTGGCTTTGACCGCCTATTCGAGCTGCTCGAAAGCACAGGCCGTGCCGCGCAGAATGAGAATTACCCCCCGTTCAACATCGAGCGCACTGGTGAGAATGATTATAAAGTAACTGTCGCCGTTGCTGGGTTCAAGACGGATGAGATCGACATAATTGCGCAACAGAATTTGCTCATCGTCACCGGCAGCAAACATTCCGAAAGCAATGATAATCGCGATTTCCTGCATATGGGCATCGCGAACCGGAACTTCGAACGCCGGTTTCAACTTGCAGACCATATTCATGTGATCGATGCAGACATGGCAGACGGTCTTTTGATTATCACCCTATTACGAGAGGTGCCCGAAGCGTTAAAGCCACGCAAAATTGCGATTGGCGCGAAAGCGGCGTCCACGGTGATTGAACATGATGCAGCGCCCAAGAAAAAAGGGCCGAAAGCGGCTTAAGCATTAGAAAATGGGGCGGCAGGATAAAACCGCCGCCCTGTCTCTGTTATACCAATCGGATTTGCGTTAGCGCAGCCTTCACAAAGCTTGCGAACAAGGGGTGCGGCGCAAATGGGCGTGATTTCAATTCTGGGTGGAACTGCACGCCGATAAACCAAGGATGATCCCGACGTTCGACAATTTCGGGCAATTCGCCATCGGGCGACATACCGCTGAACACCAATCCGCCTTGCTCCAGCGCATCCTTATAATGGACATTCACCTCATAACGGTGGCGATGCCGCTCGGATATGTCCTTCGTGCCGTAAATGGACGCGACATGGCTGTTGCCATCCAGCACGGCATCATAAGCGCCCAAACGCATCGTGCCGCCCATATCTCCGCCCGTTTCGCGCTTTTGAATGCCCTCTTGGCTCATCCATTCGGTGATAATGCCCACAATTGGTTCATTTGTGGGGCCAAATTCCGTACTGGATGCGCCCGACAGTCCTGCGGTGTTCCGCGCGCCTTCTATACATGCCATTTGCATGCCTAAGCAGATCCCGAAAAAGGGCACCTGGCGTTCACGCGCGAATTTGACGGCCGCAATTTTGCCTTCGGAGCCGCGTTCACCAAATCCGCCAGGAACCAAAATGGCGTTCATGGGCTCAAGCGCGGTTGCAATGTCATCTTCGGATTGCTCGAACAATTCGGCGTCAATCCATTTGATATTGACCTTCACCCGGTTCGACAGGCCGCCATGCGTTAAAGCTTCGTTCAGTGATTTATACGCATCCGCAAGGCCGACATATTTGCCGACAACACCGATGGTCACTTCACCTTCCGGGTTGGACTGCCGATCGATGATATCGTCCCAACGGCTAAGGTCAGGCGCGCCTTCCGATTCAAGGCCAAATGCCCGCAACACTTCGGTATCAAGGCCTTCGGCATGATATTGCAGGGGCACGGCATAAATGCTCTTTGCGTCCAAAGCAGGAATAACCGCCTCTTTGCGGACGTTACAAAATGCCGCAATCTTGGAGCGCTCGGCCTCCGGAAGCGGATGTTCACAGCGACACAGCAACACATCGGGTTGAATACCCAAGGATGTCAGCTCGCGCACGCTGTGCTGGGTGGGCTTCGTTTTCAATTCACCCGCAGCGGCAATATAGGGAACCAAGGTCACATGCACCGATAAGGTCCGTTCGCGACCCAGCTCGTTACGCAGTTGGCGAATGGCCTCAATAAACGGTAGCGATTCGATATCGCCCACAGTGCCGCCGATTTCGCACAGAACAAAATCCAAATCCTGCGTCTCGGCCTTGGCGAATTCTTTAATGGCGTCGGTAACGTGCGGGATGACCTGCACCGTTGCGCCCAAATAATCACCGCGGCGCTCTTTTTGGATAATATTCTGATAGATCCTGCCCGACGTGATATTGTCCGACTGCCGAGCCGAAACGCCAGTAAAGCGTTCATAATGGCCAAGGTCGAGATCGGTCTCGGCTCCGTCATCGGTCACATAGACTTCGCCATGTTGATAAGGCGACATGGTGCCTGGGTCGACATTCAAATAAGGGTCAAACTTCCGTATGCGGACGCGGTAGCCGCGCGCCTGCAACAGGGCGGCAAGCGATGCCGCCATAAGACCTTTGCCAAGCGAGGAGACCACGCCACCGGTGATAAAAATGAACCGTGTCATGGGAGAAAAGGCCTAAGCCAACTTTGCACCAAAACACAAGCGCACGAATCCGCCAGATGAAAATTAACTTGTGTAAAACGGTTTTTCCGACCGGAACGATTATTTGTCGAGCGGCACTTCGGTTGCAGGCGCTGGAACGGCGGGGGTCGCAGCCGCCGGCGCAGTCGTTGCAGGCGCGGTAGGCGCCGCAGGCACTTCCGTCCGTTGCAGGCTGTTGTCGATTTCGCCGCTATTGCCCTTTTTCGCCGCAACAAAGGCCAATGATATCGACAGAATGATGAAAACGGTCGCCAGTATCGTGGTTGTGCGCGTCAAAAAGTCTGCTGCACCGCGGGCCGACATCAGGCCCGATGGGCTTCCCCCCATGCCCAAGCCGCCGCCTTCGGAGCGCTGCATCAAGATGACGCCAACGAGCGATGCCGCGATAATGGCCTGAACGACTATGAGAAAATGAAAAAGACCCATGAGAGAAATTCCGAATATAAATGGCGAAGTACCAAAGTTTATGGGGCTCACATAGCGAGCGCATCCAAATTCTTCAATGCTATTCGCCGCTGGCCTGAGCTGCGGCCAATATGGGCTGGAATTTAGTAGCAGTCAGGCTGGCCCCGCCAATTAATCCGCCATCTACATTTGGCACCGCCAAAAGCTGCGCGGCATTGTCGCCATTCATGGAGCCTCCATATAAAATACGTATCTTTTCGCCCTCCGCGCCAAAACGCGTAACCAGCGCAGCGCGAATGGCGGCATGCATGTCCGCCACATCGGCTGGTTCGGCAACGCGGCCCGTTCCAATCGCCCACACAGGCTCGTAAGCAACACTGAGCCAAGTGCCTGCAGAGGCGTCAGGTAAAGAACTTGCCACTTGGCCGAGGACAACTTCTAACGCTTTTCCCGCCTCGCGTTCGTCCAGCGTTTCGCCGACGCACACAATGGCTTTCAAACCAGCAGACTTGGCCGCTTCGGCTTTCGCACAGACATCACTGTCCTTTTCCCGCTGCGCTGCGCGACGTTCGCTATGGCCTACAATCGTAAGCACCGCACCTGCGTCCGATAACATGTCAGCGGAAATGCAACCTGTATGCGCCCCAGCCCTTTGCATGTGGCAATCCTGACCGCCAATTGGAAACGCACCAACGGCGGTGACAGCACGTGTAATAAGCGTGGCCGGCAAACACACCGCAGAATCTACAGATGGATATAGCTGCGCCAGGTCAGAAATGGCCGTTATCTCGTCCAGATCACGGGACACACCATTCATTTTCCAATTTCCGACGATAAACTTGCGCATCTGGCACCTCAAAATTTCATGGGCTACGAATCTGTGTTGGCTATCCATGCTTTCCATCATTTGGGCAAGTCTATCCCTTGATTGCAAGCGGCTTGCCGCCTAAAGCGTCTCGCACAAGCCACTTAGCGCCGTATCCGCAGGAAATCGTAGTTCATGATTAGCTCTATCCGTTCTCTCATTAATTCAAAATTCGGCGCGATTTTCGCGCTCGCTTTCATTGGATTAATCGCCATTGCCTTTGCACTTGGCGATGTAAGCGGTTCGAGCAATTTCGGCGCGTTAAGCGGCGGCAACGTCGCCCGCGTAGGGGACAAGGACATCACCTTAGGTGAACTGAATGACTCATTGGAAAACCAGTTGAGGGCGGAACGTCAAAACGTTCCAACGCTTGATATGACCCAATTTGTCGATAGCGGTGGGCTCGACTCCACTTTGGAACAATTAATCAACCGTTATGCAATCACGGTTTTTGGTGAAAATTATGGCGTGGCCGTGAGCAAGCGTCTGGTCGACTCCGAAATACGAAAGATCCCGGGGGCTATGGGGCTGGACGGAAAGTTCAGCGCCGATGCGTTTCGCGCCTTTGCCCAACAAATCGGCGTCAGTGAAAAAGCAATACGCGACGATTTAACCCAAAGTTTATTCGCACAGCAGATTTTGCCTGCAGCCGCCAGCGGACCAGCCGCACCTGACGGCATGACCTTGCCTTATGCGTCATTGATGCTGGAGCAGCGTACCGGGCAAATCGCGTCCATCCCGGCGACAGCATTTTTGCCGACACGCGCGCCAAGCGAGGCCGTGCTGGCGAAGTTCTACAGCGACAATGCAACAAAGTTCACCATCCCTGAAAAGCGTGCGGTTAGCTATGCTATCTTCGGACGCGACATCATTGCGCAACGCGCCAAGCCGAGCGACACCGACATTGCCGCATATTATAAGGCCAATGCGGCCCAGTTTGCGGCGTCACAAACGCGTAACATCAGCCAAGTCATCGTCCCAACGGAGGCGGCTGCAAAATCCGTAGTCGCGCAAGTTGCTGCCGGTAAATCGCTACCTGCCGTTGCTAATGAACTGGGGCTATCGGTGACGACAGCGGCAAATGTGACCAAAGATAGCCTGACAAGCTCCGCAACGGCGGCAGTGGCCAATGCGGTTTTTGCCGCGGCACAGGGAAGCGTTGCCAAGCCTGCACGGGGTAAGTTGGGCTGGGCCGTGATCCGGGTCGATACCATTAACAATGTCGCGGCAAAGTCACTGGCGGCCGCGCGTGCCGACATTGAGAAGGATTTGCTCAAAACACGCAGCGAAGAGATGCTGACCGAAATGACCGCAGAGATAGAAGATGCGTTTGCAGACGGCGCAACGATTTCCGATGTGGCGAAGCAGAATGGTTTAACAGTCAATAACTCGCCTAAGTTGCTTGCGACCGGGCAGGACATCAGCAATCCTGCCTATAAGCCAATCCCAGAAATGGAGGCCATGTTGCCCGCTGCATTCCAGATGGAAACCAGCGGCGAGGCGCAATTGATTGAGTTGGTGCCTGGCGAGAAATTCGCCATGATTGCTGTTGCTGATTTGGAAGAAGCCGCACCGCCGCCCTTGGATGACGTACGCAGCATCGTTCAACAGCAATGGGCTTTGTCGGAAGGCGCAAAGGCCGCACGTTCCGCGGCGGATGCCATGCGCAAGGCGGTAGACGCTGGGCAGCCACTTCAAGCGGCGCTTGCCGCCGCGGGTATCAAGGGCGCCCAAGTTGAGCGGCTTAGCGGCACCCGCGCAGACATCTCCCGCGAGGGGCAGCCCGTTCCCCCGCCATTGTCCATGATGTTCGCCATGAAAAAGGGGACGGCAAAGATTCTGGCGGCGGGTGGAGATCGTGGCTGGTATGTTGTGCATCTTAACGACGTTATAAAGGGTGACGCGCGTGGTAATGCACCCATGCTGATGGCACGCAAGCAAGAGCTCACAGGCATATTGCAACAAGAATATGCCGCGCAGATGATCGTATCGGCCGCTAAAGATGTCGGCGTTGAAAAAAATAAAGGTGGTATCGAAGAACTCCGCACCCGCCTGACAAACCGTGACGGTAACTAAGCCACAGCTCATCTGGCGAAAGCGCATTGCTGACACCGAAACACCGGTGTCAGCGGCGCTGAAATTGTTTGAGGCAGAGCGCGGCGATTTCATTTTGGAGTCAGTCGAAGGCGGCGAAACACGCGGTCGCCATAGCCTTATTGGAATTGCCCCCGACCTTGTGTTCCGCGCCGCTGGCGACAAGGCAGAAATCAACACCCAATGGATGACCGATCGGGAGGCGTTTGTGCCCGCCCCGCTACCGTCACTCGATGCCTTGCGTGCCTTGGCAGCGCAATGTCGAATGGATGTCCCTGAAGAATTGCCACCTGCCCTTGCCTGTCTCGTGGGCTATTTCGGCTATGAGACCATCGGTCTTGTCGAGAAGCTTCCGCGCGCGCCGCAATCGTCGTTGGAATTGCCGGACATGCTGTTTGTGCGACCAACCGTCATTCTTTTGTTCGACCGCTTGAAGGACGAGATGTTCCTCGTCTCGCCTGTTTGGACGGGCATGGAGGATACCCAAGCTGTTGCGGGCGCGTATGAGCGTTTGGATGAGGCCGAGCGGCTGCTCGATGCAGGGCATGTTGACAAGGTTCAGCCAGCTTCGCAGGACGATGGACAAGAGCTGAAGCTGCAGCCGGTGCTGCCAGCAGGGCGCTATTCCGAAATGGTAGCCTCAGCCAAGGATTATATCCAGGCAGGCGACATTTTTCAGGTGGTGCTGGCACAGCGGTTCACCGCGCCTTTTGCTCTGCCGCCTGTCCATCTCTATCGCGCATTGCGGCGGATAAACCCTTCGCCGTTTCTGTATTTTATCGACCTTCCGGGATTTGCGCTCATCGGGTCGAGCCCGGAAATCTTGGTGCGTGCGCGCGGCGGTGAAGTAACGATCCGTCCCATAGCGGGAACACGGCCGCGTGGGAAAACCAGCCTTGAGGATGCAGAAAACAAAGTATCTTTGCTGGCGGATCCTAAAGAGCGCGCGGAACATCTCATGCTACTTGACCTTGGTCGCAACGATGTTGGGCGCGTGACAAAGGGCGGCAGCGTGACCGTCACAGACAGTTATATGGTCGAATTTTACAGCCATGTGATGCACATCGTGTCGAATGTTGTAGGCGAATTGGCGGATGATAAAGACGCCATTGATGCCTTATTCGCTGGCTTTCCAGCAGGCACTGTGTCCGGCGCGCCCAAGGTCCGCGCGTGCGAGATCATTGCCGAGTTAGAGCCAGAAACCCGCGGTGCATATGCGGGCGGGGTTGGCTATTTCTCCCCTAATGGCGACATGGATAGTTGTATCGTCCTGCGCACGGCGGTGGTCAAAGACGGCATCATGCATGTGCAGGCAGGCGCTGGCATTGTTGCCGACAGCAACCCCGAATATGAACAACGCGAGTGTGAGGCCAAGGCTGGCGCCCTGATCGCCGCGGCGCGCGAGGCCATTCGTGTAGCGGACGAAGCAAAATTTGGGCAATAGTGCCTCTTCCACCCATGCGGCAAAGCCGCTAGGGACGCCGCATGATCTTAGTCATCGACAATTATGACAGCTTTACTTGGAACCTCGTCCATTATCTGATGGAGCTTGGCGCACAGGTTGAAGTTGTGCGCAATGACGACATTTCCGCAAGTCAGGCATTGTCATCCGGCGCGCAGGCTTTCCTGATATCTCCCGGTCCAAAAACGCCCAATGAAGCGGGCGTGAGCCTTGATCTCGTGGCCGCTTGCGCCGATGCTGGCAAGCCATTACTCGGCGTGTGCCTTGGTCACCAGACGATTGGGCAGCATTTTGGCGGGACTGTCGCGCGCGGTGGGTTAATGCATGGCAAAACCTCGCCCGTTACGCATGATAATAGCGGCCTTTTCGCAGGATTACCCTCCCCGTTTCTGGCGACGCGTTACCATTCCTTGATCGTTGAAAATGTTCCCCCAAGCTTGGTTATAAATGCCACCAGCGATGACAGCCATGTCATGGGCTTTCGCCACGCGACATTACCCATTCATAGCGTGCAATTTCATCCCGAAAGTATCGCGACCGAACATGGGCACGCCATGTTATCCAATTTCATGCGTATTGCGGGAATGGCGGTCTCAGAGCGCGCATTAAGGGAGCTCGCGTGAACCCCTTTAGCAAGCTTCCCGACCCGCGAAATATGTTCGCCCATGATGAGGCTGCACAGGCCTTCGCCGACATATTGGATGCCCGCGCGTCAGAGGAAGAGATTGAAGCCTTTCTGATTGCGCTGACCGCGCGTGGTGAGACGATGGTGGAAATCGCGGCTGCGGCGCAGGCGATGCGCGACAGGTTAATCCCCATAGACGCGCCAAAGGGTGCGATAGACGTGTGTGGCACCGGTGGTGATGGGCATCATACGTTGAATGTCTCCACCGCCGTATCTTTGGTTGTGGCCGCTTGCGATGTGCCTGTCGCCAAGCATGGCAACCGGGCGGCATCATCCAAGGCTGGCGCTGCAGACACCTTGGAGGCGCTGGGCCTCAACATGGAGCGCGCCGGTCAGAACGCGGAAGAAACGCTGAAAGACTTGGGCATCTGTTTCCTGTTCGCCGCCAATCACCATCCCGCGATGAAGCGTATTCACCCAATCCGCCAACGTATTGGCCAGCGCACAATATTCAATCTGATGGGTCCGCTGGCTAATCCCGCCCGTGTGAAGCGGCAGCTTATCGGCATTGCACGCCCTGCCTATGTCCCTGTTTATGCAGAGGCGCTGCATCATTTAGGCACCGAACATTCGCGGATCATTTCAGGCGACGAAGGCTTGGACGAATTGAGCTTGGCTGGCGGCAATGCAGTTGCGGTCGTTGAACCCGACGGCGTTCGCTATCAGCGCACCACTGCGGCGGATGCGGGTCTACCCGTTCACCCTGTCGAAGCCATCCGTGGCGGAGATGCGGCGCATAATGCACTTGCATTGCGCAAATTGCTTCAGGGCGAGCATGGCGCCTATCGCGACGCCGTTTTGTTCAACGCGGCGGCGGCTTTGCTGGTCGCGGGCGTCGTGGACACTATCCCCAAGGGCGTGGAAGAAGCAGCGGAGGCCATCGACAAGGGCCTGGCCAACGCGCTGCTCAATTGTTGGGTGGCCTATTGATGGCGGACAAGCTTGCAGAAATTTGCGCGACCAAGCGGGTCGAGGTTTCAGAACGCAAACCAAAAGGCTTGGCGCATTGGCCAACGCCGTCGGATCCTCGCGGCTTTGAAGTGGCTTTGCGTGCGAAAGGCCAGACCGGCATTGCGCTGATTGCAGAAATAAAGAAAGCCAGTCCCTCCAAAGGCCTGATCCGTGCGGATTTTAACCCAGCGGCGCATGCTGCGGCCTATCAGGCAGGGGGCGCGGCATGCTTGTCCGTGCTGACCGACGCGCCTTATTTTCAAGGGCATGAGGATTATCTGATCGCGGCGCGTGCGGCGTGTGACCTGCCCGTGATCCGCAAGGATTTCATGGTCGACCCGTGGCAATGTGCAGAAGCGCGCGCGATGGGCGGTGATGCGATATTGATCATCGTAGCGGCGCTGGATGATGTCGTGATGGCGGAAATTGAAGATGCTGCGCGGCAGGAAAATCTGGATGTGTTGGTGGAGGTCCATGACGAGGCTGAACTTGAACGGGCGCTGAAGCATCTGAAATCCAATCTGGTTGGCGTGAACAACCGCAATCTGAAAACCTTCGACGTTGATCTGGCCACAACAGAGCGTCTGGCGAAACTCGTGCCGGATGACATTCTGCTGGTCTGCGAAAGCGGCATTTCGACGCATGCCGATTGCCTGCGCATGGCAGAGGCCGGCGTTAACACCTTCCTTGTCGGCGAAAGCCTGATGCGGCAGGAAGATGTAATGCAGGCAACACAAAGGCTTTTGACAGGGCATGGCTGATATTACGCATCTGGACGCCGATGGCGGCGCGCATATGGTCGATGTGTCGGCCAAAGCGGACACCGCGCGGGAGGCTGTTGCCGAAGGGCGGATCACCATGTCTGCCGAAGCGCTTGCGGCGATACGCGCGGGCAATATGAAAAAAGGCGATGTGCTGGGCACGGCGCGCATCGCTGGCATACTGGCGGCGAAGAAGACCAGCGACCTCATTCCTTTATGTCACCCTTTGATGTTGTCCAAAATCAGCGTTGATTTTGAATATGAGGCCGCCGCCATTCGTGTCGAAGCGCGGGTGCGGTTAAACGGGCCGACGGGTGTGGAGATGGAGGCCTTAACCGCCGTCAGCGTAACCTTGCTGACCCTGTATGACATGGCAAAGGCCATGGACAAATCCATGATCATTTCGGACGTGCGCTTGCTCTCCAAAACAGGCGGCAAATCGGGCGATTATCGCGCATGATCTTGATTGCAGAAGCGCAGGCCAGATTGCTGGCACTAGCCTCTCCTTTGCCGCCCGTTGAACGAGAGCTTATGCAGGCCGTGCGGCACTATATGCACGCGCCGTTGATAGCCGAACGCACGCAACCTGCAGCGGACCTGTCCGCGATGGATGGCTATGCCATCGCCGTACAAGACTTTCCCGGTCCATGGCGCGTGATTGGCGAAAGCGCCGCGGGGCATCCTTTTAGTGGCAGCTTACAACGCGGCGAGGCCGTCCGTATTTTCACCGGGGCGCATGTGCCCCAAAATGCCGATAGCGTCCTCATACAAGAAAATGCCGCGCGCGATGGCGACATGTTGCGCGCGACCGTTGACCGCGTCCCTATGCGCGGGGCCAATATCCGCCGCCTTGGAAGTGATTTTTGTGTCGGTGACGCAGTGCTGCAAACGGGCACATATTTGGACACAGGGGCGATATCCGTGGCGGCGATGGCGGGGCATGGCCGGCTTAATGTGGGCGGCATTCCGCGCATTGCGATTGCCGCCACGGGCGACGAATTGGTTCCCGCAGGTTCGGCCTGTAGCACGGCCCAAATCCCATGCTCTAACAGTCCTATGTTGCAAGCCATGCTGGCTGGCCTGCCCTGTGATGTCCGCGACGCAGGTATTTTGCGCGATGATTTGGGCGCCCTGGAACGCAGCCTGTCGGCGCTTTCCGAACAGGTTGATATCATCGTCACGACTGGCGGGGCATCAGTGGGTGATCATGATCTGGTGCAAAGCGCGTTGTTGAACATCGACGCGCAGATGGATTTCTGGAAAGTGGCGATGCGGCCCGGAAAACCGCTTATGGCCGGAAAGGTTGGGAACGCGGTCGTGCTCGGCTTACCCGGCAATCCGTCTTCTGCCTTCGTCACCGCATTTTTGTTCCTCTTGCCGCTCATTCGGCACATGGCAGGGTGCGATGCGCCCCTGCCCGCCTTGTTTGAAGCGCCAACCGCCATCGACTTACCAGCTGGCGGCGACCGCGCTGAGTATTTGCGCGCCACAGTTGAGGGCGGGCATATCGCCCCATTCATATTGCAGGACAGCGGCCTGACACGCATCCTTTCCCAAGCCAATGCGCTGCTCGTACAACAACCACATGTTCCGCCGCGTCCTAAAGGAACAATGGTTCAATATATGCGCTTGTCGTAACATCGGAACACAATATCCGCGATTGTTCTTGACTTAACCACTTTTGTTCTCTAATCGTTCCATTCATGTTCAACAGGATGGAACCCTGAATATGCTCACCGCGAAACAGCACGAACTGCTTTTATTCATTAACCAGCGATTGGATGAGAGTGGCATTTCCCCTTCGTTTGAGGAAATGAAAGAGGCGCTTGATCTGAAGAGCAAATCCGGGGTGCACCGTTTGATCGGTGCGTTGGAAGAACGCGGTTTTATTCGGCGACTGGCCAACCGAGCGCGCGCGCTTGAAGTTATGAAAATGCCCGAAGGCGGGAATGTGGGCGGCAACAATGTGGCGCGCTTTGCACCTGTGAAGGAAACCAAACCGCAAATTCAGATCCCTGTTGCGGCAAATGATGTCATGGAAATTCCGCTCCACGGCAAGATTGCTGCCGGCGTGCCGATTGAGGCACTTGAAGGTCAGAATTCATTATCCGTGCCCATGGCATTGTTAGGCGCAGGAGAGCATTATGCGCTTGAGGTGTCCGGTGACTCAATGATTGAGGCGGGGATATTGGATGGCGATTACGCCCTTATCCGTAAGGCAAATACGGCGCGCGATGGCGAAATTGTCGTGGCGTTGGTGCGCGGTGAGGAAGCAACATTGAAATATCTGCGCCGTGAAGGTCAGCAAATCCGTCTTGACCCCGCCAATGGCAGTTATGAGCCGCAATATTATGCGCCGCATGAGGTTGAGGTTCAGGGTAAGCTGGCCGGACTGCTCCGCCGATATCATTGAACTGAGGCCTCAGCCGTTGCGCGCGCCTGTAGTGCGGCGTGCCCCCAAGGTGTATGCCGGTTGCCCTCATTTGCCGTAACGACGCGTTGTGCATCCAAATAAAAGGCCAGACCGCCGCTTTGTTCAAGCAAGCGGCGGTCCGCTTTTATCCATTTTGGGCGGCATGATGCTGGCAACCAGCGATCACTAACAACGATATCGACGCGCTTACATGCGGCGGCCATTTCCATGGACGGTATCGGGTTGCGTGTTCTGGTGGCGAGTAACGTCCACGTACGGCCCGTCCCGCGTACGGTAATCATGTAATTGTCCAACGTGCACTGGACGCCGGGCCAATCCTCAATCGGCGTTGCTTGCGCTTTACTTCCCGCCTTCTCAAAAATCATCCCGCGGGCAAAATCACCAGCCCTGCCGCGCAGCAATGCCACCTCTCCATCTGCACTGACTAAGGCTAGATGTTTGCCATCGCCCGTCACCAAAATATCGGGACGTGGCGCCGTCACCATTGCAACGATCCCAATCGCGCACAACGACACACCAAAATAGCGGGCATTTGTAGTCAGCAAACCAAATAACAACGCGCCCATAACAAAAGTGCCAAAGGCCCATATTGGCATCGCAGGCATCATAGTGACCGCGCCCGGCAAGCTACTGACGGAATGCGCGAGCGCCAATATTGCGACGATGCCCTGCCCTGCCAGCCACCAAAATGGCTGCTCCAAGCCAATCACGTCAAAAACCAGCGCCAGTGCTTCGAACGGCATGATGATGAATGTTGTCATCGGGATGGCCACAACATTGGCCAAGGCGCCATAGAGCCCTGCTTTGTGGAAATGGAACAAGGCGATGGGGGTTAGTACAAGCTCAATAGCCACGCCGGTCAGGATGAGCGAGACGACCGCCCGCGTCGCTTTTCGCACCAAGCTTTCATCGCGCCGTTCGGTAAAGCGTTTAACAACTGGCAAATCATGCATGACCACGATGGTCGCAACGGCGGCAAAGCTAAGCTGGAAACTTGGGCCAGCCATGGCCTCGGGCCAGAATATTAAGACTATCAACGCACCGAAGGCCACCAGTCGCAGCGTGAGCGCGTCCCGTCCCATAGCCAATGCAATCAAAATGAGGATCGCAGCGATGCAGGATCGAACCGTTGGCACTTCGGCTCCCGTCAACAATGTGTAGGCAAGCGCCCCTATGGCAGCCGTTGCTGCGGCAACCACCGGTATGGGAATCCGCAATGCCAGCCATGATGACAGAGACAAAAGCCGGCTGACCGCGATAAAAATGAAGCCAACCACCGCGGTTACATGCAGCCCGCTTATCGATAGTAAGTGCGCCAGCCCGCTGTCCCGCATCGCTTGTGCATCGGCCTCGCTGATATGCCCCTGATCTCCGGTGACCAATGCTGCACCTATTGCGCCACTCCCTTCGGGCATGGATGCAAGTATATGGTCTGTCAACGCGGCACGCTTCCTCGCGAACCAGGCCCAGCTATCTGCTTTATGATAAAGCTGCACCTCCCCCAAAGCCGTTCCGGTTGCGCCAATCTGTTGAAACCATGCGCGCCGGGCAAAGTCATATCCGCCGGGCAAGGTTGGTCCAGCCGGCGGCAGCAGGCGGGCGCGCAGGCGAATGATTGCACCGGGTTGGAAGTCGTCTTGATATTGTTCCGGTGACAGGTTCACACGGACAAAAGGTGGTAAGTCAGAGTTGTTGCCAGTGGCGAGCCGCAACCGATAGACATTGCGCGCGGAGATATTTTCCACCGCTTCAATCCGCCCATACAATTCCCCAGTCCATATTTTTCCTAAAACTGGCTGGGCGACGGTCGTTGAACGAAAGGCAATTAGCAGAAAACCAAGCAATATCGCAACAGCAGCCATCTGGGCCAACTGCCGCAACCGGCTATATCGCGGCGCCAGCATCCCGAAAAACAACAAGGAAGCGCATGACATTGCCAATCCGGCCCAAGCAGAACTGCCAAAAAACTGCCAGTATGCCACGCCGAATCCGATACCAACGGGTAGCCATAAGGGTAATTGGTCGCGTTCGCGGTCGAGCCAGTTTTCCAGAACCGCAAACAGCGTAATTGGCGCACCGAACCGGACGTTTCCTTCTGTAACAAAATTGCCAAATTTCTGTTCCACTGCAGCTATTTAGAATCAATGAGTGAAAGCGCAATTTATCCACGATATAGAAGCTATTGTTTGCCTTGACGCCCATGAAATTTCCTATCATTGGGTTAGGCGATGACATAGCCATTTTCTCCCCACGAAAAATTGGCATTTAAACGGTCTTAGATTGTCGTCACGGGCGTCTCCCGCGTCCCGTATCATTAAAAAACATGCCTTTCTAAAAGGCAGCACGTTATATAGCTTAGTAGATTTGGAGTTTGAAAATGGCCGATAATAACGCAACGCTCACCGTTGGCGAAACCAGCTATGACTTGCCCATCATGAAGGGTACAGAAGGCCCTGACGTGATCGACATCCGTAAGCTCTACGGGGCGTCGGACCATTTCACCTTTGACCCCGGCTTCACCTCGACCGCAAGCTGTGAGTCCGCCTTAACCTTTATTGATGGCGACAAAGGTATCCTTTTGCATCGTGGATACTCCATAGAAGAACTGTCTGAACAGTCGAGCTTTATGGAAGTGTCCTATCTGCTTTTGAACGGCGAACTGCCAAGTAAAAAACAATTGGACAAGTTCAGCCATACAATCTCGCGGCACACCATGCTGCACGAGCAATTGGCAACTTTTTACCGTGGTTTCCGCCGCGACGCTCACCCCATGGCCATTATGTGTGGTGTAGTCGGCGCGCTTTCCGCATTTTACCACGACTCCACCGACATCAGCGACCCGACACACCGGATGATTTCAAGCCATCGCTTGATTGCAAAGATGCCCACAATTGCGGCCATGGCGCATAAATATTCGGTCGGGCAACCTTTTGTCTATCCCGACAACAACTTGTCCTACACCGGCAATTTTCTGCGTATGACCTTTGGCGTACCAGCCGAAAAATATCAGGTAAACCCTGTCATTGAGCGCGCGATGGACCGGATTTTCATCCTCCACGCCGACCATGAGCAGAATGCGTCCACCTCGACTGTCCGCCTTGCGGGATCATCTGGCGCCAATCCGTTTGCGTGTATCGCTGCCGGTATCGCGTGCCTTTGGGGCCCTGCCCATGGTGGCGCGAATGAGGCTGCATTGAACATGCTGCGCGAAATCGGCACCCCGGACCGCATCCCACATTATATTGAGCGGGCGAAGGACAAGAATGACCCGTTCCGTTTGATGGGCTTTGGTCACCGTGTTTACAAAAACTATGATCCACGCGCCTCGGTTATGCAGAAGACCGTTCGCGAAGTTCTTAGCGAACTGAACATCAGCGATCCTATTTTCGACGTAGCGATGCAACTGGAAGAAATGGCGTTGAATGACCCATATTTCATTGAGAAGAAGCTGTTTCCGAACGTCGATTTCTACTCCGGCATCATCCTATCGGCGGTTGGTTTCCCGACCGAAATGTTCACCGTGTTGTTTGCGCTATCGCGGACCGTGGGTTGGGTTGCGCAATGGAACGAAATGATTTCGGATCCCGCGCAGAAAATTGGCCGCCCGCGTCAATTATACACCGGACCAAATCACCGTCCTTATCCAAGCTTAGACGCACGCTGAAACATCGCGGAAGGCGGAGCGTAAAGATTGCAGCTCCGCCTCAGGTAGCCACGGCACGTTGAATTTGCGTTAACGCGGCTTTCGGCTTAGCTTGATGCATCTCCGTCGGCATCGCGCTTCATGCTTGCGATGAGCAAGATGCTAAGTTGCAACACCATGATCCACTGCAATGCCGATGTTATTCCAATGGTCCCGGCTCCGACAATAGCCAATAACGCCAAAGCAGCAGGTGAATGTAGCAATTGTTTCGCCCAATTGGGCATCGTCATTTTTCGCGCAAGGTAAGCAAGCGAGGCCACGGCAAAAGCCGCAAATAAGGCATTGTCATGATATGATGTTGCCACATAAGCGCTGCCAAACATGGCCAATATGATCAGCGCCCACGTGACAACAGACAGGCTCTGTATGTGATCACTGCCATCTGCATCATCTGTTGCTGCCAGACGTAGTGCGTTCGCCGCGATGGAGAGAAAGGCTGCGCCGCTTGCTGCTGTGGCTAAATTTCCAATCCCCAACGCAACTGCCACTAATGCGATCACAACGCTTGCGAATTTGGTCGCAGTTACCGCTGCTGGGCTCTGCCAGATCAGGGGAACGATACGGGCAAGGATTGGCCCGAACACATGTGCCTCAATATAGCCTGCCCTGCTTGCCACACGCCGCAGAAGTATCTGGCGATTGAGTTCCGAAAAATCCTGCGCGCCCGTCAAAATGGTCAGCGTGCCATTTTGAACATGCTGTTGCGACAACGGGCGGAACGGAACTTTGGCCAGCAAAGCCTGCCGCAGCAGCGACGATATAATGCTCCAGTCTTCTGGCAGGTCACGCAACATGGCGATAGCGTCATATCCGACAACCGAGACACCGGCCCAACGCGTATTAATATCAATACGTTCAAACGCGCGATTTTCGTCACGGCCATCAATGGTTGTGATGAAATTGTCGCTGAATTTGAGCAGCGTCTCAATCAAGCCCAGCTGGACATATAAATGCCCGGATTGCACCCATATCCGGTCGTCAGTGTCGATGTGACGCAGGATGTCCGCGCCCGTACGGACAAAATCGACCGTCAATTTACGCAAGCGGCAACGGTCGGCCAGCGCGATTAATGCGCCATCGATATTTTCGACCTCAATCAGAAAGCTTGGGATACCGGCACGCGCGAGCATCATTATCTGATATTCGATCAAGGATACGCCAGCCAGGTCCGAACGCGAAGCGCCGGTCGCCGCATCCTGTCCACTGCCATTATCGTCCGCGACGGAGAGTAAGGCGATTGTCGGGATATTCGAATTTCGCACGGATATCATTTTCCCGATATGAAGGATCAAGCCGTTTTGCCAACAGAAATTTTGGATACTTACCCAATATACGCGCGATGAGGCGCTCTATTGCGGTCATCATTTCACCATAGCAGCGGCCAAATTCGCCTTAGTCCTAAACCATTTTCCGTCCCTTATCGCGATTTGATAAGTTTGCGTTTCTCTCATCGAATAATGTGTTAAATGGGACGTTATGACTACACGCTCCAAAATCGTCGGCCTGAACCGCGACATCACTGAAACCGACCAAGAAGCGACCTCGCCGCGCGCGAGCAGCAATGCTGAAGGCGCGACCGAAGATCATCAAGTAGTGGACCAGGATTATGATGATGTTGCGGACGAAACGGCGCCTCGCTTAGGTATCGGGCATTATGTTGTCGCGACACTGCTGTTGATCGCATTTGCCGCATGGTCGGCATTTTTTGGCCTGACTTATTGGCCTGAAGCGCAAGTCGGCATGAACAATGATCGGATTGTGACGCTGATCGCGACTTGGGCTATTCCCACGCTTTTTATTGCTGTCCTCTGGTTGCTGGTCATGCGCAACAGTAGCCGAGAGGCCACACGCTTTGGCAAAGTGGCAAATATTTTGCGGATCGAAAGCGACGCTTTGGCAGTCCGGATGCGGACCGTGAACGAAGAAATAGCGCTTGCGCGCCAATTTCTGTCGCAAAATGCGCGTGAGCTGGAAACATTGGGTCGCCAGTCCTCAAAAAACCTGGTGGACTCTGCGCAGTTGTTATCGGCTGCCCTGGCCGATAGCGATGAGAAGGCAAAGACGCTGGAATCAGTGAGCAACGCCGCCAATACAAATTTTGAACAACTCCGCAAACATTTGCCAGTTGTAACCAGCGCCGCGAGAGATGTCAGCAACCAGATCGGAAGCGCAGGTAATGATGCGCAGATCCAGATTAAGTCGCTGATAGCTGCCCTTGAACGCGTAAGCGATGCTGGCAAGTCAGTAAGTGACTATATTGAGAATGTCGAAACACGCGCAGATGACTTGTCTATCCGGCTCGCGCAATCGCTGGGTAACAGTGCGAAGCTACTCGATGATACTAGCATTGAAGCGCTCGACCGAAGCACCGAAATGGCCACGCTTATGGACCATGCCGCACAAGCAATTTCCAATGGCATCGCGCAGGCATCAAGCGAAGTCGATACCGTCATTGCCCGCAGTAAAGCACAAATCCTGTCCAACCTTGCCGATTTACGTCGGGCTTTGGGTAATATTGAAGCCCAATCCAGCCAGGAAGAGGCGCGCATTCAGGCTATGATCGCGAATATCAGCGAACATATCCAAAACAGTGCCATGCAGATTTCAGAGATTGACCGCGCAGCCACGGACCAAACGGCCAAGCTTGCCTTTGCCGTATCGGCGCTGGGCGAAAGCACTCGTTCGGTGGGAAGTGCCCTGTCGGATAACCAATTGACTACGGCCAGCTTACTTGACCAATCGGACAAGTTAATAGGTTCACTCAGCACGGCCAATTTGGAGATTGGTCACAAGATTCCCGCCGCGATGGACAGCGTAAACGCGCGCATGACACAAGGCATAGAGCAAGTGAACGCAGCTTTATCCGCCGCGGAAGCGCTTGACAATATAAGCGACGGAACGCTTGCAAAGCTGAACGATATTGAACAGTTAATCTCCGCGCAACATGATGCGGTTGGCGCGCTGATGGCCGAAAGCGATGCACATTTTGCCGCACGTCATGAGCAAGCCGACGCCCTCGGTGCTGCGCTGAAGCAAACGCAGGCCCTATTGCAGGACATGGCTGGCGAAGCAAATGACAACTTGGTCACGTCTTTGCTTCGTGTGCGTGAAACAACGCGCGCTGCCGCCGAAAGCAGCCGCAAGATCCTCGACGAAGAACTGGCGCATATCGCGGATCAGTTGACAGAACAAAACCGCACGGCCTTGGCCAATGCACTGGATGCGCAGGTCGCATCGATGAATGAAGCGGTGCAGGAAGCCATAGCGCGCAACATCGAATTGTCGGAAACCGCATCTTCCTTGGTGGCCAAGCAGCTCGGCGAACTCAATGACATGACGACGAGCCTTGAGGGCCGAATTGCCGACACAATCAACAGCTTTGAATCGGTCCAAGATGACAGCTTTGCCCGCCGTATGGTGATTTTGACCGAATCTTTGAATTCGACTGCTATCGACGTCACCAAGATATTATCCAACGACGTGACGGATACCGCATGGGCGGCTTATTTGAAGGGCGACCGGGGCGTGTTTACCCGTCGCGCCGTGCGCTTGCTGGATTCACGTGAGGCAAAGATCATTGCCAAACATTATGGCGATGACAGCGCGTTTCGCGAACATGTAAACCGTTATGTACATGATTTCGAAGGTATCATGCGCCTGTTGCTCAGCACGCGCGACGGCAACGCCATCGGCGTTACCTTGCTGTCGTCGGACATTGGGAAGCTTTACGTCGCGCTGGCGCAAGCCATTGAACGGCTGCGCAACTAGGCGATCAATTCGCCTTTGGCTCCGGCATTGCGCCCAATTTCGCTTTAAGGTCAACCGCACTTGCCTGCGCCTGTTCTCTGCGTGACGCTGCATCGATAGCGATCGTAAGTCGGGCGACGGACGCGCAATCGGCGCGGCACACTGTCGTCAGGCGGGCCATATTCTTGCGCGCCTGTTCCAGCGCGCCTTTCGCAATAAAAGCTTCCGCTTGCTCGGCCAAAGCGACCTGGTCGTTGGCATCAATCTCCAGCGCTTCTGTATAAAAACCGATGGCTTTCCCGTTCAACCCTTGGGCCTTTACGGCGCGTGCCATGGCAATATAAGCGGCGCGGTTGCGTGGGTCGACCGCCAGCGCGCTTTCATACCAGCCGATTGCACTATCGAGGCGGCCAGCGTTGGCTTCTTCGTTGCCGGTTCTCACCAACGCGATCGAACGCGCATCAATATCTTTGTCCGCGCGACCGCTAATGCTGGCGCTCGACATAATGGCAAGTGTGAGTGACAGGGCAATAGCCGCGGGTGAAAAACGCATAAAATTCATCCAAAAATTATTGGTCCGCTTCGCTATCACAGCTTTTGGAGCCTCGCGAAGAAAAATCCG
>JAIOYN010000081.1 GCA_021741065.1 Sphingomonadaceae bacterium
GAATGAGCCGCTCGCATTGCGCGATGATCTGGTCGATTACGGGCGGCGGGCCCTTGGTGACGATAGTTATCCGGCTTGTGGTATGATCTTCGCTAATATCTGCCACGGTAAGGCTATCGATATTGTAGCCCCGCGACGTGAACATGCCGGCGATGCGGGCCAACGTACCCGCTTCATTATCGACGGTGAGCGTCAGCACGTGCCGTTCGGTAAATTCTTGCTTGATATGCATTATACGAGCGCCTTTGCTTCGTCATCCATGGTGCCCGATACTTGGTCTGCATTCAGGATCATGTCTGTATGGGCTGCGCCTGATGGTATCATCGGGAAACAGTTCGACGTTTTGTGCACACGGCAATCGAACATCACTGGCCCGTCATGTGCCAGCATTTCGGCGATGGCACCATCAAGCTTGGCCGGGTCATCGCACCGAATGCCTTTCCAGCCATAAGCTTCGGCCAGCGCGACAAAATCAGGCAGGCTGTCCGAATAGCTTTCTGAATAGCGGCTTTCATAGGTCAGCTCTTGCCACTGGCGGACCATGCCCATCCATTCATTGTTGAGGATGAAGACCTTTACCGGCAAGCGATATTGCGTTGCTGTAGCCATCTCTTGAATGTTCATCTGGATCGATGCTTCACCGGCGATATCGATCACCAGCGCGTCTGGATGCCCCATTTGCGCGCCGATTGCAGCAGGCAGGCCATAGCCCATCGTACCAAGTCCGCCGCTTGTCAGCCATTTGTTTGGCGCATCAAAGTGAAAATGCTGCGCGGCCCACATTTGATGCTGGCCAACTTCAGTCGTGATAATCGGGGCTTTGTCCTTGGTGGCTTCAAACAGGCGCTCAATCGCATATTGCGGCATGATTTCCTGCGTGCTGCCGGGGTAGCTTAGGCACCCAACGGCGCGCCATCCGGCGATGCGTGACCACCAATCGTCCAGCGGCTGTTTTTTGTATTTCCGGCCTTTCCAAACATCGATCATCTGACGCATGGCTGTGCCAACATCCGCAACAATGGGTAAGTCAACGCGAACGGTCTTATTCATTGAGCTGCGGTCGATATCGACATGGATTTTGATGCTATCGGGTGAAAAGGCATCCAAGCGGCCCGTTACACGGTCGTCAAAGCGCGCACCGAGGCAGACCATCACATCGCATTGGTTCATGGCCATATTGGCCTCATATGTGCCGTGCATGCCGAGCATACCCAACCAAGCGTCGCCTGAGGCGGGAAATGCGCCGAGGCCCATCAGGGTGGATGTGACGGGCGCTCCAGTCAATTCCGCCAACTCACGCAGCGCTTCACTGGCGGTAGGGCCCGAATTGATGATGCCGCCGCCCGTGTACAAAATTGGTGCCTTGGCATTGGCAATCAATTCCACCGCGCGGTTGATTTCGGCGTAGTCGGCCTCACCCGCATAAGTGAAGCGCGAACGGGCAGGGCGCTTCACATCTGTATTTGCCGTTGCCACCTGCACATTTTTGGGAATGTCGATGACAACTGGGCCGGGACGTCCTTTAGTAGCGATGGCGAAAGCCTCCCGCACAATCGTTGCGAGCTCGGCCGGGTCCTTCACCAGATAATTATGCTTGGAACAATGGCGCGTAATGCCCACAGTGTCTGCCTCTTGAAAGGCATCTGAGCCGATCAAATTGGTCGCAACCTGACCTGTCAGGACGATCAAGGGGATGGAATCCATAAACGCGTCGGCAATGCCGGTAACGGCATTGGTCGCACCAGGGCCGGAGGTGACTAGCACAACACCGGGCTTACCCGTTGCACGGGCATAGCCCTCCGCCGCATGGGCAGCGCCCGCCTCATGCCGGACGAGGATATGCTTAATCTTCTTCTGCTGAAATAAGGCGTCGTAAATGGGCAATACTGCACCACCGGGATAACCGAATACGGTGTCCACGCCCTGTTCAACCAGGATATCAATCAAAATTTCTGCGCCGGATTTTTCGGGCACTGGACAGTCCTTATGTGTTAAGCGGCTTTCCTATGTTGCACTGCAATAGGGGAAGCAAGAGCGGGCTAGCTAATGATTAGAAAATGACTTGTCAAATACAATCATTGAAATATTATTTCAATTTCACCTATATTTGAATCATTTATTGCTGTTTTTGCATGCTGCCAATCCGCCGGAGCTTGGTTCCGGAACCAAGTAAACTGCCGCTTTGCATATTGCCGCGTGGCAATTTGGCCGCGCTCAATCGCTTCTTCCCGATTCATCATGCCTTTAAGATAGGCCGAAATTTCCGGTACGCCGATGGCGCGCATAACGGGTGCATCTTGCGGCAGATTGCGGGCAAGCAACGCCTCCGCTTCATCAATTGCGCCGCACTCCATCATATATTCAAAGCGAGCGTCGCAGCGCGCGTATAGCCAATCGCGTGGGGGTAAGAGCAACAAAGGCCGCAGAATGATGTCCGCTGATATGCCGCCAGCCTTGGTTGCGCGCCATTCCAATATGCTGCGCCCGGTGCTTTGCACGACCTCAAGTGCGCGGGTGATGCGGGTGACATCCGTGGGGGCCAAGGTTGCGGCAATCGGCGCATCATATGTTTGAAGTGCGGCATAAGCTTCTTCCACTGGCATCGCGCGGATAGCAGCGCGCAATTCTGGATCCACTTCCGGAATAGGGGCAATGCCTTCCAGCAAGGTGCGCAGGTAAAGGCCGCTGCCACCCACCAATATCGGGGTAGCGCCTGCGGTATGGGCCCGCGCAATGGCGTCCTTGGCATCTTTTGCCCAGCGCGCGGCGGAGCAGGCTGTGCCGCCGTCGATATAGCCAAAAAGATGATGTGGGACGCTGCGTTTTTCATCGGCTGTGGGCTGAGCGCTCAATATCGGCAGATCAGAATATACTTGCGCGCTGTCAGCGTTGATTATCTCGAAATTGCCGGATCGGGCCAGATGCAGCGCTAATGCCGTCTTGCCGCTTGCGGTCGGACCCGCAATAAGCGCGACCATATTGTGAGGATTCGATATGCCCATTTGCACTCTGATAGCAGCAGACAATCTGGAAAGCGGCAACTTTTCCGAGGCCAAGGATCGATTGGCCGAAGCTGGCTGTATCCTGAAGGCTTTTGACTGGCTCGCAGAGGGTAAAGCCGCCGACATATCGTTTGAAGGCGATCTATCCGATGCGCGCTTGGCCCTCGCGGGTATTGAGGACCGTTTCGATATTGCTGTCCAGCATGAGGGGAGCCGCCGAAAAATGTTGTTGGTGTCCGATATGGATAGCACCATGATTACGGTCGAATGCATTGACGAACTGGCGGACTATGCAGGCATTAAGCCCGAGATCGCCGCGATTACCGAACGCGCAATGGCAGGTGAGCTCGATTTTGCCGAGGCATTAAAGGCGCGGGTCGCTCTGCTGGCGGGGCTTGACGAGAATGTCGTTGCGCAGTGTCTGCGCGACCGCGTGCAGCCAATGCCGGGGGCCGATATCCTCGTGCGTACGATGACCGAGTGGGGCGCACATGCTGTGCTCGTGTCAGGCGGATTTACGAACTTTACGGGCCCTGTGGCTGATATGCTGGGCTTTCATGAAGTCCATGCTAACGTGCTGGAGATTAAAGACGGGAAACTGACGGGTGCATTGGCAGCGGATATAGTGGATGCGTCGACAAAGCGTGTGGTGCTGCACGCCGCCGCAGAAGCGCGCGGTGTTGCCCTCGGGTCGGCGCTGGCGGTTGGTGATGGCGCGAATGACTTGCCGATGATCGCTGCGGCGGTGTCCGGCGGGGGCCTTGGCGTGGGCTATCATCCGCGCCCGCAATTGGCGCAAGCGGCGAACTTTTCCGTGCGGCACAACAATCTGACAGCGTTGCTATTTGCGCAAGGCGTTAAGCCTGACAAATGGGCCGACTGAACGCATGAAACAAATTGAGTGCCACTTGGTTGATGTTATGCTGCGCCCGCACACCCAGATTTAGGAGAAGAATATGCTTAAGTTTCTTCCGATTTGTATCCTTCCGATTCTCGCTAGCTGTTCGACCACGCAATTTGCCAAGACATCTGATGTGTTCGAAGTACTTACGGCGGATCTTGCCCGTGCCGATGGCAGTTGGGCCGGCGTTGCAACCATATCGCAGCGGCGCAATGGCGTGTTTTTGAGCCTATCTGCCCAAGCGCCTGCGGCCGGAACGTTTGGCATGCACCTGCATGCCGTTGGTAAATGTGAAACACCCGATTTTACCAGCGCTGGGCCGCACTGGAACCCTGATATGAAACAGCATGGCCACGACAACCCTATGGGTGCGCATGACGGCGACTTGCCCAATGTGAATGCGGGCGCTGATATGAAAATCACGCTGGAGTATAAACTGAAGGATATAACGCTATCAGGGCCGACCGGTTTATTGGATACTGATGGTAGCGCTCTCGTCATTCATGAGAAAGCTGATGACTATAAAACCGATCCAAGTGGCAATAGCGGGAAGCGGATTATCTGCGGCGTGTTTAGATCCGGCAAACGGAGCTAAGTTTAAACCTTATCGGCGTATAATAGGCATCCTGGGGCGACGCGCTCCAGGATCACGCTGATGTCATCTTTCGCAAAGGCAAAGCAGCCTTGGCTGCGGCCAATCTTGCCTTGGTCGTGAATGAGCGACTGGTTCACATACCAAGCAGGGTGAATGACGATTGCGCGGGCCTCGGCTTGGTCATTTTGCGGATCAAGCCCGATTAGCCGGCGGGATTCGCCATATTGACCAAAATAGGTCTCGCCGACGAGATAGCTGCCGGCCGAGGTCGCTTCTGACCCATGCACGTTGGAAAAATGTTGCACCCATCCGCTATGGCTTGGGTCTGAACCCTTGCCATGGGCGACGAGAAACGTGTCGGATTTTCCACTGCGCAGATCGACGACGTAAAAGCGCGGGTCGCGCGATGGCTTTGAAAAGTCTGCTATGGCCAGCAAATCATGGTTGCGGATGCGCGCCTTATGTGCGGCGAGCGCCGCCTTCGCGCGATCAAGCAATAAAGGCGATGGGCCGCCCGCTTCGGCGCCGGTGCCCGACCGGAAGACGATGTCAGCCGCCTTGGACGGAACAGTGAGCAAGCTTGCGCCTAAAACCGCCGAATGAATGAATTGCCTGCGTCCTATGATCATGCTGTCAAGATAGGGCGCAAAGCTGTCGATAAATAGGGCCGAAAAAGCAATTGAGCGCAAAAGCACGACGGTTAGGCGCATCATATCGGACCTTAAGGGCCGTAGGCTAGTTGTATAAGGCTGCGGGAAAATTGACGTCGAATTTGCGTACGGATGATGGTATACCATTGAAATGCCGTCTGGTGCGGCGCAATATCGGGTAGTTAGGGCAATTTCATGGGTTTTGGCGCGGGTATCCGCACATTGCAGGGCATAATCCCGCTTTTGTTGATGAGCGCCGCGCCGACCCAGGCTGGAACGCAACTATTGGAGCAAGCGGAGCCTGCACCTGTCGAACAAGGTCAGCTATCTGAAGTTGCGCCTACGGTCACGTCACCCGACGTCCCGCCGCCTGCGGCAAAACCACCTGCCGCGAAGGCGCCGATTTCAAGCCCCGCATCAAAGCCCGGCACAAAAAAGCCTGTTGATGCGCTAACGCCGGGACAGTTTCGGTGGGCAACGAAGGACGTTTACACAGGGCCGATGAAAATCGTCATCGTGCTCGATATTCAGCGGATCTATGTATTTCAGAACGAAAAGCTAATTGGCTTCAGCACCATCTCGTCTGGGAAAAAAGGCAAAGAAACGCCGACGGGTATTTTTTATATTCTGCAGAAAAATGTGGACCATAAATCCAACCTCTACAGCAACGCACCAATGCCATTCATGCAGCGCCTGACATGGGATGGTATTGCCATTCACGGGGGTGATTTGCCCGGATATCCGGCGTCGCATGGCTGTATCCGTTTGCCCCTTGTCTTTGCCAAGACGTTGTTCGGCGTCACGCAAATGGGGCAGGAGGTCGTAGTGCTTCAAGACACGTCAACGCCCGTCAAACGGCCGGAGCCTCCGCCAGCGACAGATGCTGTGGTTGAACCAGATGACTCTACCGTCGATCCCGCGCTGCCCCCGCCGGTACTGGCACCAAAGCCCGCAGAACCATTTCCGCCCGAGCCATCCGTTTAACCCGCTTTATTCCTACCGCAGCCGCCACTTCCCCGATTGACGTTTACGCTAACGTAAACTAGTGACCTTAGGGCAATCAAGAGGGAAGGCGCTATGGAATCTGTAACGGGCGACGAAAGGCGGACGGATGCGACCATCGACACGCCCGACGCATATAATCGGGAATCGTTTACGATATCCGACCTATCAGTAGAATTTGAGGTAACGGCGCGGGCCTTGCGCTTTTACGAGGATCAGGGGTTGATTTCGCCGGAACGTATGGGCTTGGCGCGCATTTATTCAAAACGGGACCGGGCACGGTTGGCATGGATTTTGCGAGCAAAGCGGGTCGGATTCAGCCTGGCGGAAATCCGCGAAATGATCGATTTGTACGACCTTAATGACGGCCGCAATATTCAACGCCGGGTGACTATTGAAAAATGCCGCGACCGGATCAATCTTTTGAAGTCGCAGCGCGACGATATCGAAAGCGCGATTAAAGAGTTGACCGAATTTGTTTCAACGGTGGAACAGGTCGAGGCTGCGGAAAAATCTGCCGCCGCGTAACGCCTTATTCACCGCAATCTGAAGGACCGAAAATGCCAAGCTATACCGCCCCCGTTCGCGACACGCAGTTCATCCTTAACGAAGTTTTGGGTGTTGAGCGTTACGCCAATCTGCCCGGGTTTGAAAATGCCAGCGCTGAAATGATCGATGCGATCCTCACCGAAGGCGCAAAGTTTGTGGAAAATGTGCTGTTCCCTTTGAACCAAGTCGGTGACCTGCAGGGCTGCACACGCCATGAGGATGGCAGCGTTACGACGCCTGACGGATTTAAGGACGCCTATAAGCTATATTGCGAAGGTGGCTGGGGCACCTTGTCGAGCCCCGTGGAGTTTGGCGGGCAGGGCATGCCCCACATCGTCTCTATGGCCTTTGAGGAGTTGATGGCGAGTTCCAACATGGCGTTTGCTATGTACCCTGGTCTGACGCAGGGCGCGGTGTCTGCGATTTTGGTCAAGGGCAGTGAGGAGCAGAAGGCCAAATATGCCCCGAATATGATTTCGGGCAAATGGGGCGGGACAATGAACCTGACGGAGCCGCATTGTGGAACGGACCTTGGCCTGATCCGGACTAAGGCAGAACCCAATGGAGATGGCAGCTTTGCAATTTCCGGGACCAAGATTTTCATCTCGTCGGGTGAGCACGACCTGACCGAGAATATCATTCATTTGGTGCTCGCAAAAACACCCGGTGCACCGGACAGCGTGAAAGGCATATCGTTGTTCATCGTGCCGAAATTCCTTGTGAAGGACGACGGATCGCTTGGCGCACGTAATGCGTTATCCTGTGGTTCGATTGAACATAAAATGGGTATTCACGGCAATGCCACCTGCGTCATGAATTATGATGGTGCCACCGGCTATTTGGTCGGCGAAGAGCATAAAGGCCTCGCGGCCATGTTCATCATGATGAATATCGCGCGGCTTGGCGTGGGCCAGCAGGGCTTGGGCATTGCCGAAGTCGCCTACCAAAATGCAGTGCATTATGCGCAAGACCGCCGTCAGGGCCGCGCGCTGACTGGGCCGCAGGATTTGGAGCAAAAGGCCGACACTTTGTTTGTTCACCCCGATGTGCGCCGCATGTTGATGGACGCAAAATCGTTTACCGAGGGCATGCGTGCCTTGTGCCTATGGGGCGCATTGCAGGCCGATTTGCTGCATCATGCGCAAACTGAGGAAGAGCGGCAGACCGCCGATGATTTGCTGTCTTTGTTAACGCCGGTCATCAAAGGTTATGGCACAGACAAGGGCTATGAAGTCGCAACCAACGCGCAGCAGGTCTATGGCGGCCATGGCTACATTGCCGAATGGGGCATGGAGCAATATGTGCGCGATGCCCGTATCGCGATGATCTATGAAGGCACGAACGGCGTGCAAGCCATGGACCTCGTCGGCCGGAAACTCGCGCAAAACGGTGGCCGTGCCATTCAGGCGCTTTTCAAAATTGTCGATGAAGAATGCGCTGCTGCCAAGGATGGGCCGTTGGCGGATCTGGCTGGTC
>JAIOYN010000082.1 GCA_021741065.1 Sphingomonadaceae bacterium
CCATAAGCCTGGCTTTTTTCGGGGTGAAATTGCACACCCATGATATTGTCGTGGCCAACCGCCGCAACGAGTGGACCACCATGGTCCGTGGTCGCCAGCACATCCACCTCATTTGCGGCATCGAAGTGATAGCCATGGAGGAAATAAGCTTCGCCGCGCTCTATCAACGGCGCGCGGTCATGGGGCACAACATCATTCCAGCCCATATGCGGGATTTTAAGGTCAGGCGCTGGCGCAATCGCGCGCACAGTGCCGCCAATCCAACCCAGTCCGCGCGTGCTTCCATGCTCAACACCTTCATCGGCGAGCAATTGCATGCCAACACAAATGCCGAGAAAAGGGGCTGCTTGCACCCGAACGCGCTGTTCCATCGCATCGATCATGCCGTCAATGGCGGACAAAGCCTCCATACAATGGGCAAAGGCGCCGGCGCCGGGCAGAACAATACGCCCGGCCTTGGCCACAATATCTGGATCAGCGGTCACGCGAATGTCTCTCGCACCCGCCGCCTTCAACGCATTATGCACCGAATGCAGATTGCCCGCGCCATAATCAATCAGCGCAAGTGACACGGCCTACAAAGTGCCTTTGGTAGATGGAATAGCATCCGCCTTGCGCGGGTCGATCTCAACCGCTTGCCGCAGGGCGCGGGCCAAAGCCTTATAACAGCTCTCAACAATATGATGGTTGTTCGAACCATATAGATTTTCGACATGCAATGTGATGCCCGCGCTGGTAGCGAAGCTGTGGAACCAATGTTCGATCAGCTCCGTGTCCCATTCGCCAAGCTTTGGCATGCCAAGCGATACTTTCCACACAAAATACGGACGGCCCGAAATGTCGAGCGCGCAGCGGGTCAAGGTTTCGTCCATCGGCGCATAAGCGGTTCCGTAACGGGTAATGCCGCGCTTATCACCCAATGCCTGCAACACCGCCTCGCCAATGGCGATGCCAGTATCTTCGGTGGTGTGATGCTGGTCGATATGCAGATCGCCTATCGCCTTCACCTTCAAATCGATGAGCGAGTGGCGCGACAATTGCTCCAGCATATGGTCCAAAAAGCCAATGCCTGTGGACACGTCATATACACCACTGCCGTCGAGGTTGACCTCAACATCAATGGACGTTTCGTTCGTCTTGCGACTGATAGAGCCTTTACGCATGGCCGCCGATATAGCCGCATGCGCGCATTTGGCAAGTTGACTTGCGGCAATAAGCGTCTTGATTTCGGGCTCCCAGCGGTCCACCTAGACGCAATGACCGAAGAGCATGTTGAAAGCCTGATTCCTTATGATGACGTTGTGCAAGAGGCATTGCGCGCCGTGGTGGGCCGTGTGCTCGGCAATGTCGCCCGCGATGGCCTCCCCGGCGAGCATCATTTCTACATTACTTTCAAGACGCAAGCCGCCGGCGTTGCGATCCCACAGCATCTGCATGAACGCTTCCCTGATGAGATGACCATTGTGCTTCAGCACAAATATTGGGACCTGAAGGTGGAGGCCGAACATCTCGAAGTTGGCCTGTCTTTCAACCAAATTCCGTCGCATCTGTTCATCCCTTATTCCGCAATCACGGCCTTTGTGGACCCAGCGGTGGACTTCGCGCTGCAATTCCACGTGGACGCCGGCGAAAGTGCGCCTGAACAGCCTGAAGAAGCCGGTAATGACGGCCCCTCCGTCGTCGTAGAAGATGGCTCCAACGTCGTCAGCGTGGACTTCGGACGGAAAAAGTGACGGGGGAAACCCGCACAGAAACCGACAGTTTTGGGCCTATAGACGTCCCCGCAGAAGCGTATTGGGGCGCGCAGACGCAGCGGAGCATCGCCAACTTCCCCTTCCCGGTGCATGAACGTATGCCGATGGGGATTATCCACGCTTTAGCATTGGTAAAGCAGGCCGCGGCGCGGGTTAACCGTAAGCATGGGCTAGACCCGACGCTGGCCGACGCCATCGAAGCGGCGGCAGCAGAAGTGGTGGCTGGCGAGCATGACGACCAATTCCCGCTGACTATCTGGCAAACCGGCAGCGGCACGCAGTCGAATATGAATGTGAATGAGGTGATTGCCGGACGCGCAAATGAAATGCTGACCGGCGCGCGGGGTGGTAAATCGCCCGTGCATCCCAACGATCATGTCAATATGTCGCAGTCGTCGAATGATAGCTTTCCAACCGCGATGCATGTGGCCATTGCCATGGCGGCACGCGCTCAATTGTTAAGGGCCCTAAGAGGGCTGGCAGCAGCTTTTGCGGTGCATAGCGAAAATTGGGCCCATATCGTCAAGATCGGACGCACGCATCTGCAAGATGCGACGCCGCTGACATTGGGACAGGAATTTTCGGCCTATGTCGCCATGCTCGGTGACAGTGCCGACCGGATTGTCAGCATATGGCCCCGGCTTTCGCGGCTTGCGCAAGGCGGGACTGCAGTTGGTACCGGCCTAAACGCGCCGAAGGATTTCGGCACAGATTTCTGCACCGAGCTCGCCACGCTGACCGGCGGGGTGCCATGGGTCAGCGCGCCGAACAAATTCGAGGCTTTGGCGTCGCACGACACGTTGGTCGAAATGTCCGCCATATTGAATACGCTCGCAGTCTCGCTGACCAAGATCGCCAATGACATCCGCTTGCTGGGGTCCGGCCCGCGCTCCGGACTTGGCGAGCTCATTCTGCCCGAAAATGAACCGGGCAGCTCGATCATGCCGGGCAAGGTCAACCCGACGCAATGCGAAATGCTGACGATGGTGGCCGCACAAGTTATCGGCAATCATCAGGCGGTGACGATTGGCGGACTGCAGGGGCATTTGCAGTTGAATGTGTTTAAGCCATTGATCGGCGCAAATGTCCTACGTTCGATTGAACTGCTGACCATTGGCATGGACAGCTTCGCCACCAACTGCGTCGCTGGCCTAGAACCCGACCGCGCGCGTATCGCGGACTTGCTCGATCGCTCGCTCATGCTCGTCACCGCACTTGCCCCCATCATTGGTTACGACAATGCCGCGAAAATCGCGAAACAGGCACATCGCGACGGAACGACGCTGCGCGAAGCCGCATTGGCATCCGGTCTGGTTGACGCAGCCACTTTCGATACCCATGTTCGAGCAGAAGACATGGTTTAAGGCATGTCATGTCGTCACGTTTAACGGGAAACATCTCATGTTAAAATCCATCGCAGGGGCCGTTATCGGCGAAATCATCGGCCGTAAGCAGGGTCATGGCTTGCTGGGCGCGGGCATTGGTCTGGTGGCGACGCGGATAGCGACATGTTCCATTCCAGGCCTATTGCTGGTCGGCGGGGCAATTGCGGCCAAAACTATTTATGACAAACGCAAAGAGCGTAAGGACGCCTAACCCGCTTTTACCGTCCACGGACTGCGCTTCCCTCTTGACGCCGCCCTGCCCTTTCGCGCAGTAGCGGCTATGGCCCATAAAGACCCACACAAGCCGTATGAATTGGAACGCCGCGGTCTCCTATTCGTCCTTTCGTCGCCGTCAGGCGCTGGCAAGTCCACGCTTTCGCGTATGCTCTTGGATGCGGACGATAAAATCGCTTTATCGGTCTCCTACACCACCCGTCCCCCCCGACCCGGCGAGATTGAGGGCGTGCATTATCATTTCACCGATGTCGCCACATTCAAGCAAATGGCCGCTGATGGTGAATTTCTGGAATGGGCGCATGTCTTTGGCAACCGTTACGGCACGCCCAAAGGCCCCGTTGAGGATAAGCTTGCAGCGGGTTGTGATGTTCTGTTCGACATCGACTGGCAAGGCGCGCAGCAATTATATCAAGAGGCTGGCCCCGACGTTGTCCGCGTTTTCATTTTGCCGCCATCGATTGACGAACTGGAGCGCCGGTTATTCAGCCGCGCGCAGGACAGCGAAGCCGTCATTTCCGACCGGATGAGCCGCGCGAAGGCCGAAATCGGGCATTGGGATGGCTATGACTATGTGCTCATCAACGATGATGTGCAGGCCTGTTTTGAAAAGGTGCGGCAGATACTCTCCGCCGAACGCATGAAAAGGCGTCGGCAAAAGGGCCTTATCGGTTTCGTGCGCGATCTCGCGGCGTCTTAAGACGGCAACTTACGCAAAGCCCGCAAGCAACAGGGTCAATCCGCCCAACCCAAGCGACAAGTGCCAGCGCAGCTTCATCCAGCCCACAGGCAAGGCACAATGTGCACCCAGCCAGCGATCCCCCAAAGGCGATAGCAACAGGAAAAACCCTAGCCACGCCATAGACGGGCCGGGCCATTCCCAACCCAAAATCCACGGTGCATAGGTCACGAGCGCCAGCAGGCTGGGCGCAACGGCCAGTGCGAATATGCCATTGGCGGACGCATCATCTTTGCGGGTGGTCACGCCAAGCGCCCACCACATGCCGCCGATAAAGCTGAAAATAAATGCGGCATAGCCATAAGCCAAGGCAAGGCCAGTCCATTGATATTCGGAACCCGATAGCACCATCGCAGCGGCAATGACCTGCGGCAATAATCCGGCATAGCCTGCGATAAAGGCGGCCTTTGGAATGGGGCGTAGGGTGAAAGTTGCGCTATCGGTCATGGCTTTTTCCTTAAATGCTCCGTGCGATTACACACTTCACAAAACCCCCGTGAGGTGGGTTTTCACCTATGTTCCGGGTATCAGCAGGTCAAGAAAGCGTGCGGCTGCCATAAATTCACCTTCTCGATCGCTGCGGTTTTTTTGTGCCCAATGGTCGGCGCCCCATAATTCTTCCTGCCAATACTCATCGAGGCACGCGGCGTTCCAAATATCTTCGGGCGTGCCGGCGTGCTCAATCACCGCTAAAGTTGCAACGAGCGAGCCAGACAAATGCGCAAGTTTCGCCATCGCGGCCAGCTCAAATGCCCCACGTGCAGCAACCACGCCGCGCAATATGTCCAGCGTTGCGGCGGGTTGCGGCTGATGCATGATGCCCTCGACAATCACAAAGCTGATGTCATAGCGCCCCTGCGCCCAATCCAGCCAGCGGTCCCAAATCTCGGCCTGCCGTTCGGCCAACGCTTCGCCTGCCGCCGCGCGATAGCAAAAAAGATCCGTTTCGCCATAAGCGGCAATGGCGGCGGCAAAGCCAGCATGATCCGGCGCAATACGGTCAATCGCGGCATTGGCAAAGCCAGTCACGGGCATCAATATCGGGTTCAGCGTTTTTTCTACCGCGTCCCATTCGGCCACGACTGCGTCCGCCATTTTCTGCGTCGGCAGCGCGAGCGCATTGCCCGTGGGTGTCTTTACCGGACGCCCGTCGAGCCGGACAGCTTGGCCCAACGGCGTGGGTTCAAGCGTCACCTCTTTCCAAAATCGCCTCATTGATCCGGCTTACTTTTCCATCTTTTGGACAGGAATACCGGAACCAGCAGAAAGTCGAGCATGCCGACAAGAAACAACACATATCCAGCCGCCTTGGAGATTCCAAACGCCTCGCGCGCTATGGCGGCAAGGCCCACCACCAACAAGACGGCGCCTGTAATCCGGCACAGGTTGATGACCAAAAAGCGATATTGCGCCTGTATTTCTGCGCGGGCCTTGTCGTCCATTGGCGTCATGCTAAATCCTTCAGATAGGCCTTCAGATCGTCCATGCTTTCGGCGATATAGTCTGCGCCTGCTTGGCGCAACTCTGCAACGCTGTGATAGCCCCAATTGTCGCCCACAGTCCGCGTTCCAGCGGCGCGACCCATATGAATATCATATACCGTATCGCCGATAACCACCGCATCGCTGGCGTCCGCACCGGCATCGGCCAAGGCCTGATATACCATCGACGGGTGCGGCTTGGACGGGTGGCGGTCGGCGGTTTGCAACGTCACAAACAGGCCCTTAATCGCATGATGGTCCAAACAGCGGATCAGCCCGCGATCCGACTTGCCTGTCGCCACGCCCAAGTTCCACCCATCTTCGTCCAATTCCGTCAATAAGCCCGCTATACCATCATAAAGCGGCTCATCGACGAGGCCATTGTTACGCAATGTCAGGAACGCCGCGCGATAATGTTCGGCCAAATCCTCATGGGTTTTGGCATCGGCATGGGGCAACAGCACCCGCATCGATTCCACCAAGGACAGGCCAACCACGCGCCGTATGTCATGCCGCAGCGGCGGCGGGTGCCCTGCACCCTCAAACGCATGCTCCATCGCCATACAAATATTGGCCTGACTGTCGACCAAAGTCCCGTCGCAATCAAATATGGCGAGGCGTGTGCGCGATACAGTCACTAATAAGCCTCCCCATCAAACTGAACTCTTACCCAACATCCCGAACGATTACCATCGCCAGCCTGAATCCTTACCCGTCACCCTGAACTTGTTTCAGGGGCTATCGTGCCACACGACCGGCGGTTGCGGTGGAGAAATGGACCCTGAAACAAGTTCAGGGTGACGGATTTAACATCAAGCGACCTATTTCTTCCCTACAACTTCTTAACCTACGCCCTTTTCGCAAATGCTTTCACCGTCACGGCAGATGGCGCATCAAATCAGCTATATCGCGCTTACCCGCTTGCTCCGCCCCATCGGCAGCGGCGTTGCGAGCAGCGTCGGGCTTATTTTGCCCTAATTTACGCGTGCCGCGCCACGCGGTGATGTCCATATCAAAGCCCAAAATGCCCCGAAGCATTTTTTCAAAATAACCATCGGCCATTTTCGACCGATCCCAAAGCGGCTTTGGCGCTAATTTAGATTCCTGAAATAGGCTCAGCGCATCGGATTGGGCGATCAGCTCGGCTTCGTCCATTTGGCGCACATTGCCCTGCATCTCTATCGCGCAATAGTTCCAGGTGGGCACTTGATTATCCATGCCATACCAATCTGGGCTGATATAACCGTCCGGACCGTTCACAACAAACAAGGCTTCTGTGCCATCCAGATATTGCGTCATCGCGTTGTTGCGCGCGATATGAAAACCAATGCGGTCGTCCGTCAAAAAAACGAACGGCAGATGGGCGACGCGCGGGCCTTCTGGGGTGGCCATAAAAAGCGTGCCAAACCCTATATCCTGCGCAAAAGCACGCAGCGCGTCACGATCTTCCCAAGCGAAGGCAGCGTTCGGGTGCATTAAGCATTCGTCCTTGGTGCAGCCTTCTTTTTAACAGGCGCCCTTTTCGCAGGCGCTTTGCCGGCCACGGCTTTCTTGATCACGGGCTTTTTCGCTGCGATTTTCTTGCCAGCGGCCATTTGGCTGCGTTTGTTATCCTTGGGCTTGTCAGACACCGAACCACGCGAGCGGCGTTCGCCCTTGCGTTCTTTGCGTGCGGACTTGGCGATATTCGCCGCAACGCGTTTTTTGCCTTCGGCAGTTTCGCTGAATTTGGGTGCGTCGAGCACTAAGGCATCGCCCATTTCAATGTCGAAGCCCAAATCATCAAAGCTGGCGGCCATATGCGGGGGCAAGTCGGCGCGGACGTCGATTTGATGGCCCGACGGGTGGTCAATGCGGATGCGGCGGGCGTGCAGATGCATTTTGCGGCTGATCGTGCCTGTCAGAAACGCGTCCTTACCCCCATATTTGCCGTCACCGACAATCGGGTGGCCAATCGCGGCCATATGCACACGCAACTGGTGCGTGCGACCTGTATAAGGCTGCAATTCGACCCATGCGGTTGCGTTGCCCGCGCGTTCGACAATGCGATAGCGGGTGCGCGCCGACTGCCCGTCTTTTCCATCGACATGCATTTTTTCGCCGCCGCTGCCCGGTTGCTTACCGATGGGCAGGTCAATGAAACCATCGGCAATGTCGGGCACGCCGACGACCAAGGCCCAATATACTTTGCGCGCGGTACGCGATGAGAACGCCTTGGCAAAATGCCCAGCCGAACGCGATGTCCGCGCCAGCAGCAACGCGCCCGACGTATCCTTGTCCAAACGGTGGACAAGCTTTGGCCGGTTATCCAATTCAAAGCCCAAGGCATCGAGCAAGCCGTCGACATGGTTCTCGGTCTTGGTTCCGCCCTGTGTCGCCAACCCTGCCGGCTTGTTGATCACCAAGGCGGCATCATCCTTGTGGATGACCATGCTCAGCGCGAATTCCATTTCGTCTTCGGTCAGGTCACGGCGCTTACGCACGGGCCGCGCGCTGGAGGACGCAGAGGTATCCGCAGGCGGAACCCGTAAAGTCTGCCCGGCCAGCAACCGGTCGCCCGGTGTCGCCCGCTTGCCATCG
>JAIOYN010000083.1 GCA_021741065.1 Sphingomonadaceae bacterium
TCCAACCCATCCGCACCATCCAAGAACATCGTCGAAACCGCATCGGCTGCGCCAAATCTGTCCACATTGGTCGCTGCGGTCACGGCCGCTGGCCTTGTCGACACCCTTGCAAGCCCCGGCCCGTTCACGGTGTTCGCGCCAACCAACACTGCCTTTGAAAAGCTACCTGCAGGTACGGTCGGCACGCTCGTGAAGCCAGAGAATAAGGCGACTTTGACCAAGATACTGACCTATCACGTAGTCGCGGGCAAGCTGACCTCCACCGACATTGTCGGGGCTATCAAGGCAGGCGGCGGCAAGGCCACACTCACAACAGTATCTGGCGACAAGCTGACTGCGCGTTTGTCGGGCAACAGCGTCGTCATCACCGATGGTAAAGGCGGACAGTCCGCCGTAACCACTGTTGATGTCATGCAGTCAAACGGCGTTGTCCACATCATCGATTCTGTGTTGCTGCCTTAAGTGGTAGCTGGGCTGCCGGTCGTTCGATCCCCCCTCGATCAGCGACCGGCGCCTAATGCATATTCCTGCGTGCCGTGCGTGTGCAGTACATCTTCTGCCAATAGCTCATCAGCCCTTATGTCGGGCATTGTTTCCAGCTGCGCATAAAGCGGCGCGAAGTCCGTTTCCAGTGTGACGTTCAGCAATTGATCGATGCTCGAAATCACAAAATAACTCTGTTGAAAATCATCAATCCGGTAATGCGTGCGCATGACCCGAAGCAAATCGAACGCGATCCGGTTCGGACTTGGATCATCCAACGCAAAGATGCTTTCGGCATAGCTTGAGAGTATCCCTGCGCCATAAATGCGCAGACCATCGGCTTGCTGGATCAGGCCGAACTCCACCGTATACCAATATAATCGCGCCAAATGATCCAACGCGCCAAAGCCGAGCGAGCGAAGCCCGCCTTTGCCATAAGCCACCATATAATCGGCAAATATGGGATCGGCCAACATCGGCACATGTCCAAATACATCGTGAAAGACATCTGGTTCTTGCAGATAATCTAACTGCTCCGGCGTCCGAATGAAATTGCCCGCAGGGAAGCGGCGGTTCGCCAGATGGTCGAAAAACACGGCATCAGGCACAAGGCCGGGCACAGCGACAATTTGCCACCCCGTCGCCGCCATCAGTTGTGCATTCAATTCGCGATAATCGGGAATGCCGAGGCGGGACAGCTTCAGCACGTCTACACCGCGCATGAACGCATCGGCAGCGCGTCCGGGCAGCATCGCAGATTGCCGCGCGAAAAGCCGGTCCCACATCGCATGTTCATCCGCGCTGAATTTTTCCCAATTTTGGGGTACGGTCCAATCGGCATTTGCGCCTTCGGGCGGCATATCAAAAACGTGGCTATTTGGGTCCATGACAACTGGTTACACTTGAAACCATATTATGCCAACAGCAACTGTAATTGCTGGAGCCTATTGCGCTTGGCTGGATAGGGCGGCGTTTGGCCGATAGACGTGATAGGCCCCAGCCTTGGCTGTGGTGACGGAAAAGGGTTAACGCAGAGGCGCAGAGGTCGCAGAGGCACGTTTCCATCCAACGTCATGCTGAACTCGTTTCAGCATCCATCGTGCCACATAGACCGAAGGGTAGAGACGAGAAATGGACCCTGAACCAAGTTCAGGGTGACGGTTGGGGGGAGTACGATTGGGAGGTGACGGTCAAGGGGGGTGATGGTCGGGGGCGACGGGATGTAAAATTATGCCCGTGACTTCGCCGAAAACCTTAAGCACTTTGTACGATATTGGCCCAGTCGGCTTCATCAATGACCTGAATGCCAAGCGCATTTGCCTGTTTCAATTTCGACCCAGCACCGGGGCCAGCGACCACAAGATCGGTTTTTGCGCTGACCGAGCCCGCTGCTTTCGCGCCCAAAGCCTCGGCCTGAGCTTTGGCTTCATCACGGCTCATCGTCTCCAATTTTCCGGTAAAGACAATCGTTTTGCCCGTCCAAGCGCTTTCGCGAATGTTGGAGACATAAACGGGCGGACTGACTTCGTTCAACAGGTCGGTCCACACAGACAGATTATGGCGTTCATGGAAGAAGTCGCCCAATGCCTCAGCCACTGCGTCGCCGACCCCGTCTATCGCGGTGACATCGGCAATTGCAGCTTCATCCGCCTGCGCCAGCCTTTCGCCGACCTTGCCGATTTCGTCGACCGATCCAAACGCCTTGAACAAATCCCGCGCCGTGACCGTTCCAATATGACGGATTCCCAACCCAAAAAGGAGTTTCGCGCCGTCGGGCGCACGCTTTGCCTCAATCGCTGCCAACAGGTTATCCACAGACTTATCCTGCCAACCATCACGCGACAATATTTCAGCGCGGCGGTTGCGGAGCCGGAATATGTCGGCGGGACTTTCCAGCCAGCCCAGATCAAAAAATTCCTGAATGGTCTTGTCGCCCAGCCCCTCAATATCAAGCGCACCTCGGCTGACAAAATGGATAAGCCGTTGCACGCGTTGCGCGGGGCAAATCAGCCCTGCCGTGCAGCGCACATCCACTTCGCCCTCTTGGGCCACCGCTTCGGAACCACATTCCGGACAATGCGCGGGAAAGTCATAGGCCGGACGCATATTTTCACGCGTGAGGTTCTCGACAATCTGGGGAATGACATCCCCTGCCCTTTGCACGACCACGCGGTCGCCCGGACGCACGCCCAAACGCGCAATTTCGTCACGGTTGTGCAGCGTCACATTGGACACCACGACACCGCCGACCGTCACTGGCGTTAGGCGACCGACCGGTGTCAGCTTGCCCGTTCTGCCAACCTGTATATCAATCTGCTCCAACGTCGTTTCCGCGCGCTCTGCGGGGAATTTATGCGCAATGGCCCAGCGCGGTGATTTGGCGACAAAGCCAAGCCGTTCCTGCCATTCCAACCGGTCCACCTTGTAGACAACGCCATCAATATCATAAGGCAAATCGGCGCGGCTGCGTTCGATATCCGCATAATGCGCAAGGACATCATCGGTGTGATCAAAGCGGCGCAGCAAGGGCGATATCGGCACGCCCCAATCGGCAATAGCCCCCATCACCTGACTTTGCGTATCGGCGGGCAGCGCGCTTACTTCACCCCAGCCATGCGCCAGAAAGCGCAAGGGACGGGTTGCCGTGACCTTCGCATCCTTTTGCCGCAAAGACCCCGCAGCCGCATTGCGCGGGTTGGCGAACAATTTGCCACCTTTTGCCAGCTGCGCGTCGTTAAGCGCGGCAAAATCCGATTTCGCCATATAGACTTCGCCGCGTATTTCAAAAACGTCTGGCACGACGCCTTTAAGTTGTTGCGGGATGTCGGCGATATACGCGACATTGGCCGTTACATCCTCACCCACGCTGCCATCACCGCGCGTGGCCGCCTGCTTCAGGACGCCTTTTTCATAACGCAGCGAGAGCGAAAGCCCGTCAATTTTGTCCTCTGCGGTCAACGCCACTTCAGCGTCCGAAGCCTGGTTTAAAAAGCGTCGCACCCGCCCGACAAAGTCATGCACATCCTGCGCCGCAAAGGCATTGTCGAGGCTCATCATCCGCTTGGCGTGGGTGATTTTTTGAAGACCGGAACCTTCGACCGCCGCCCCCACTTGCGTGTTGGGGCTATCGGCGCGGATCAGGTGCGGAAATCCCGCTTCTAATGCATTGTTACGACGTACCAATGCATCATATTCCGCGTCGGAAATTTCCGGCGCATCTTCGGCGTGGTAGCGTTTATTGTGGTATGAAATCTGTTTCGCCAAGCGCATCAGCTCGTTGGCAGCATCTGCCTCAGATGTCACTCACTCGCTCCAATGACAGGGTTAGCCACGTCAAACGCCACTCGGAACAAACGGTTCGGGCGAGCCAATTCATAGGTCAATGACCGACCGGCATCGATTTCAAATGCCCAAATGTTCGTGTTCGAAACCGTTCGACCTTCTTTGGTGAACATGGCCTTGGAATAAACATCAGCGGGAAATTCTTGCCGCGTTGCGGTCCCTGCCTGCGCGGTGTCGCCGCCATATTGCGACACAGGGTCTTCGGTGCCGTCCTTTAACATATGGCGGTGTTTCAGACGCAGGCCGCTGTCGGTCCGCGTAATAATCCACGTCCGTGAGCGATCTTCGCCAACATCAAAGGAAATCTGAATTTCGTGGTCGGTGCAGGTGCGGACATGTGCCTGCATCTTGGCGGTGGCGAAGCTGGCGTCGCTATCGTCGCCAGCGACCAATTTGCCGTTGAAGCTCTTGCCGCACAGCGTGGACATGTCTGCGAAAAACTGGTCCGCCGGTTGTGCTGATGGTTGCGGCGTTGCATAAGCGCTGGCCGACAAAGCCACCAAAATCCCAAATATCTTCATACGATCTCCAATAAGCGCACAGCCTGTGCCCTTGCCTCGTCTGTGACCTCTGCACCGGACAGCATGCGGGCGATTTCTTGGCGGCGAGCTTCGGCGTCCAACAAGGTGACCCCTGTGCGTGTCACGGTGCCTTGGCTCGATTTCGCAATGAAATAATGCGCCTTTCCTTTGGCGGCGACCTGTGGGCTGTGCGTGACGGCCAATAACTGTGTGCGGGTCGCAAGGCGCGCAAGGCGCTCGCCAATCGCCGCAGCAACGGCGCCGCCCACGCCCCGGTCGATTTCGTCGAAGATAATCGTTGCGGCACCGCCCTCTTCGGCCAAGGCGACTTTCAACGCCAGAATGAAACGCGACAATTCCCCGCCCGATGCGATCTTCGCCAAGGGCGCAAAAGGCGCGCCGGGGTTGGTCGAAATCAGAAACTCGACGCGGTCCATGCCATAGGCCGTCCAGCGGTCCTCCGGTAACTGCTCCACCGCGGTCTGAAACTGCGCGGCATCGAGCTTTAATGGCGCAAGTTCATTCTTCACGGCAGCGTCCAACTTGACCGCAGCCGCCGTGCGGACGGCAGACAAGGCACTTGCGGACCCGACATAAGCGATGTGCTTGGCCGCGACCTCAGCCTCCAGCACCGCAAGTCCTTCGCCGCCTGCTTGAATGGATTGCAATTGCGCCGTCAGCTTTTCTTGCAGCGCGATAATGCCATCAGGCGCAATATTATGCTTGCGGGCCAATGCGCGCAGTTCAAACAAGCGCTCCTCAATCTCATCAAGCCGTGCAGGTTCATATTCAATCGCGCGCGCAGCGGCGTTTAACTTATCCTCGGCCTCGCTCGCCTCAATCACCGCGCGGTCCAATGCGGTCAGCGCCTCGGCCAATAAGGGGTGCGCGTCGGCAAGACGGTCCAATTTGCGCGCTGCACCACGGATAAGCGACAGGCCACTTTTCGGGCCATCAAAGCTTTCCAGCACCGCCTTCAGGTCTTCGGCAATGCGCTCGCCTTTTTGCACGTCGGATCGCTCGCCAGCGAGCTGCTCTTCCTCGCCCGGTTGCGGCTGGAAAGCGGCAAGTTCAGTCACGGCATGCTCCAACCATTCGCGGTCGCGCGCAGCGTTTTCGAGCGCCTCACGGGCAATATCCAAACGCGATTTGGCATCCTGCCATGCGGCAAAATTAGCTGACACGGTTGCGGTATCGCTGCGGCCAAAGGCATCCAACAAGCCGCGATGCCCGCGCGGGTTCAGCATGCCGCGATCATCATGCTGGCCGTGAATTTCAACCAATGCCGCGCCAAGTTCCCGCAAAAGCGCTGCGGAACAAGGTTGGTCGTTGATAAACGCCTTGCTGCCGCCATCGGCCTTTACCGAGCGGCGGATGATTAACGGCTCATGGCTGTCGATATCAATGTCATTATCGACCAAGAACGCCGCGACATAAGCGGGTGTATCAAAGCTTGCTGTGACTTGCGCCTTGTCCGCGCCGGACCGCACTAAGCCGCTATCGGCGCGCGCGCCAAGGGCAAGACCAAGCGCATCCAGCAATATGGATTTACCGGCTCCGGTCTCACCCGTAAGTACGCCTAGCCCGCCTGCAAATTCCAAGTCCAGTGCCTCGATCAGCACGACATCGCGGATCGAAAGCCCCGTTAGCATGGCATTACGCGGCGGGCGCGTTCTTCTGCATCAGGTCATAGGCACGCGCATACCATTCGCTGCCAGGATAATTGGCACCCAGCACGGCCGCCGCCTTCTTGGCTTCTTCGGGCACGCCCATGGCGAGATAGCTTTCAGTCAGACGATACAGCGCCTCTGGTGTGTGCGTTGTCGTGTCATATTTGTCGACCACTTCGCGAAAGCGCAGCGATGACGCCAGCCACAAGGCACGGCGTTGGTAGAAACGGCCAATCTCCATTTCCTTGCCGGCCAGATGGTCGCGAACCAGGTCAACCTTCAACGTGGCATCCGACGCATAACGCGAATTGGGGTAGCGGCGCTGCACCTCGCCCAAAGCGGCCAATGCCTGCTCCGAAATCTTCTGGTCACGGGTGACGTCGCTGATCTGCTCATAATAAGACAAAGCGATCAGATAATATGCGTAAGATGCGTCTTTGTTGCCCGGATGGATCGACAGGAAACGGCGCGATGATTGGATCGACTCATTATATTTCTGCGCCATATAATAGCTAAACGCGCTCATCAGCTGCGCACGGCGGGCCCAGGGCGAATATGGATGCTGCCGCTCGACCTCGTCAAATAACGCCGCTGCGACTTCATATTGCTTGTTATCAAGCTTATCCTTCGCCGCCGCATAGAGCGTATTAACGTCACGCGCGACATAACGGGTGTTGCTACCCGGCTTCGCACCGCCGCCGCCCAGACCGAGCGCAGCGCAACCGGAAAGCAGGGAAGATGCGGCCAATACCGCGACGGGCACAAGGAATTTTTTGTTCATGGATGTTCCCTAGATAATCTTGTCCGCCCCGCCAAGCCTTTTGCTTGGCGCGGTGCATAATCTCGCAGGAAGCGTGGCCAAAACATTCTTTATCAGCGATGAACTGCGGCCCCAATGGCCATAAAAAAAGGGGCCGCCGAAGCCGCCCCTTTCCTCTCCAATCCTTTACGGATTTAGTCTTTCAAGAAAGCTGGCACATGGTCGGGATCGCCCCCGCCTTTGTTTTCGCCTTCTGAACGGTCTTGGCGTGGGCCACGGTCACCGCGACCGCCGTCACGACGGGGTCCACGGTCGCCACGGCCTTCGCCGCGTCCACCACCGCCGCCTTCACGACGGGGTCCACGGTCGCTGCGCTCGCTCTTTTCGCGGGGTGGGCGTGTATCTTCCAGTTCTTCGCCGGTTTCCTGATCAACGACGCGCATCGACAGGCGAACCTTACCGCGTGGGTCGATTTCAAGAACCTTGACCTTCACGTCCATGCCTTCGCTGACGACGTCCGTAACCTTCTCAACGCGCTCATTGCGCATTTCGCTGACATGAACGAGACCGTCCTTGCCACCCATGAAGTTTACGAATGCGCCGAAATCAACGAGATTGACGACCTTACCGTCATAAATCTTGCCGACCTCTGCTTCTTCAACGATACCCGAAATCCACTTACGGGCCGCTTCGATTTGCGCAATGTCAGACGACGAAATCTTGATGAGACCTTCGTCATCAATGTCGACCTTCGCGCCGGTGGTCGCGACGATTTCGCGAATAACCTTGCCGCCGGTACCGATGATGTCGCGGATCTTCGCTTTGTCGATCTGCATCGTTTCAATACGCGGCGCATGCGCGGACAGTTCGCCACGAGCTTCGCCCAATGCCTTGGCCATTTCACCAAGAATATGCGCGCGGCCTTCCTTGGCTTGGTTCAGTGCAGCTTCAAAGATTTCGCGGGTAATACCGGCAATCTTAATATCCATCTGCATCGTGGTGATGCCTTCAGACGTACCAGCTACCTTGAAATCCATGTCACCGAGATGATCTTCGTCACCCAAAATATCTGACAGGACTGCGAAATCCTTGCCTTCTAGGATCAAGCCCATCGCAATACCCGAAACCGGACGCTTGATAGGAACGCCAGCGTCCATCATCGCAAGGCTTCCGCCGCAAACCGACGCCATCGACGACGAACCATTGGATTCGGTAATGTCGCTGGTGATACGGATTGTGTAAGGAAACTCTTCCTTGGTTGGCAACACAGCGTGCAGCGCGCGCCATGCAAGCTTAC
>JAIOYN010000084.1 GCA_021741065.1 Sphingomonadaceae bacterium
CGCTCCACGTTCGCGGTGCTCCTGCCGCTCGCCAACCTGACCGCGCTGGGCACGACGCCCGTGCTTGGCAACGATGCCATCCCGGCCGATGTGTGTTGCCCGACGTCTATGTGACGTGCGAGGAATGCAACGGCAAACGCTACAACCGCGATACGCTGGAGGTCAAATGGAAGGGCCTCTCCATCGCCGATGTGCTCGACATGACGGTGGAGGACGCGGTGGAGGTATTCAAGGCCGTCCCCCCGATCCGCGACAAAATGGCCATGTTGGCGGAGGTTGGGCTTGGCTATGTCAAGGTCGGGCAACAGGCAACGACCCTATCCGGCGGCGAAGCGCAACGCGTCAAACTCGCCAAGGAACTCAGCCGCCGGTCCACCGGCCAGACGCTGTACATCCTGGACGAGCCCACCACCGGCCTGCATTTTGAGGATGTCCGCAAATTGCTCGAAGTGCTCCACCGTTTGGTCGAACAGGGCAACAGCGTGGTGGTCATCGAACATAATCTCGACGTCATCAAGACGGCGGACTGGATCATCGACTTGGGTCCCGAAGGCGGCGTCAAAGGCGGAGAAATTGTCGCCGAAGGCACGCCGGAGGATGTGGTGAAAGTCGCGGCAAGCTATACCGGGCATTATTTGAAGCCGATGTTGGAAAAGGCGAAGTAACCCAAATCCTCCCTATCGACTTGCGAGGCGGAGGTGGCAGCCGGAACGGCTGACGGAGGGGTATGTAATGGGGAGGCCGCGCCGAAATTCCCCGCCTGCAAGCGGTGCATCCATTTTATCTCGCACAAAGACACGAAGATACGAAGAAGGCCCACCCCGCCCCACACCCCCCTCGCCAACGCAAGTTTGGCCGTGTAAACACTTCCCATCACACCCCTGTCACGCGCTGGTCATCTTGGTCTGCGATGGGGAACCAAGCTTTTTGAGGAGTATCGCATGCGTAAACTGACATCCGCCCTTTTGGCGTCCTGCCTGATCACCGCGCCGTTGTTGGCGCATGGCACGCCTGCCCCTGCTCCCACGCCAACATCCGTGCCTGCGCCCGCCAAACCGCCGATCACCTCCACCGAAGGCTATCTCAACGCTGGTGCAGCCGAGCTTGCACGGTTGGAGGCGGATAAGCCTAACAATAATAAGGCGCGCAATGTCATCATCTTTATCGGCGATGGCATGGGCGTGAGCACGCTGACCGCTGGCCGGATTTTTGAGGGGCAGCAGCTTGGCCTCGACGGCGAATCCTATGTCGCGCAAATGGACCGTTTGCCGCACACGGCCTTGGTCAAAACCTACTCCCACGACGCGCAAGTGCCCGACAGCGCGCCAACCGCGACCGCGATCGTCGCGGGCATCAAAACCAAAAATGGCGTTATTGGCGTGGGGCCTGAGGCGGTTGAAAATGACTGCGCCGCGACGGCGCCATTCAAGGTCCAATCCTTGTTCGGCATGGCCGAGGATCGCGGCCTTGCCACGGGCATCGTCTCCACCGCGACGATCACGCACGCAACGCCTGCCTCCACTTATGCTCATGTCGCGCAGCGCGATTGGGAGGTGGATGCCAATATGCCCGCCGCAGCCAAGGCCGCTGGCTGCACCGACATTGCGCGGCAGATGATGGAATGGCCGCATGGTGACGGGCTAGAGGTCATGCTGGGTGGCGGCCGTCAGCACTTCATTCCGGCGACGATGGCCGACCCTGAATATCCCAATGCAAAGGGCAAGCGCGCCGATGGTAAGGATTTGCCCGCAAGCTGGAGCGCCGCCAACCCCGGGGGTGCTTATGTCTGGAACCGCGACAATTTTGCTGCGGTTGACCCCAAGAAAACGACTAAGCTGCTTGGCCTATTTGAACCATCGCATATGCAGTTTGAGGCGGACCGGACAGCGGCAGGCAATAAAGAACCATCGCTCGCCGAAATGACGACGAAGGCGATTGCGATGCTGTCCAAGAACCAAAAGGGCTATGTCCTAATGGTCGAGGCCGGCCGGATTGACCATGCCCATCATGGCGGCAATGCGCGCCGCGCCTTGCAAGACACCGTTGCCCTGAACGCTGCGCTGAAGGCCGCGATGGACAGCGTTGATTTGCGCGATACGTTGATCGTCGTGACATCGGACCATAGCCATGTGTTCACGATTGCGGGCTATCCTGAGCGTGGCAACCCGATCCTTGGCGTCGTGTCTGCGCCCGTGGGCACACCGACCCTGGCGATGGATGGAAAGGCCTACACCACTTTGGGCTATGCAAATGGCCCCGGCGCGGTGAATGCGGCCGAGCGCCCTGACCCGTCCAAACAGGACACCGAAGCGCTCAACTACCGTCAACAATCGTTGATCAGCATGTTCGCCGAAACGCATGCCGGCGAAGATGTGGTCGCCCGCGCGGCTGGACCCAAGGCGCATTTGTTCAAGGGGACGATTGAACAAAACACCATCTTCCACATCATGCGTGCTGCGTTGGGTTTCAAATAAGGCGGGGGGGCTTCAAAAAAGTCCGCCTTGTAATTCCGGCAGTGCCGCCCACCTTATCGGGTGCGGGGGTACTGCACCGGAGGAAGCTTATGAAACGGATGATGACGATAGCACTGCTGTCGGTAGCGCTGGCAGGATGCGGTGAAGGCAGCGCGCTCAATGATACCGTGCAAATTAGCGTGCGGGAATCGCTGGTCGCAACCTGCACGACAGCGGCGGGTGAGCAGATTCCCGAAGGCATTGATGTAGATATCAGCGCCGTCTGCGGCTGCGCAGCGGACAAGGTCATGGATGGCCAAAGCGTGGCGGAGCTTGTCTCAAACCCGCCCAGCCCAACAGAAGCCATGTCCAAGGTGCAAGCCTGCTTGAAGGAACTTGGCCCTGTGAAGGTTGACGCCGCCGCCTAAATACAGCTGCAAGCGCCTGAACCGGTGCATGGCGCGGAAATATAATTGGGCTTTGCCTGCGGTGCGATATACGAGCGGATGATGACCGGCCTTGCCACTGTCCTGCGCGAAGCAACCGCTGCCCTAGAAGGCATTAGCCCGACACCGCGGTTAGACGCGGAGTTGTTGCTGGCGCATGCGCTCGGCATTGATAGGTCCGCGATGCTGTTGCGGTTACGCGACCTAACAGCGCCGGACAGCTATAATGGCCTGCTCGCCCGCCGAATGGCCGACGAACCCGTCGCCTATATCACAGGGATCCAGGCGTTTTGGGACCTGGATCTGTGTGTCACGCCGGACGTGCTGATCCCGCGTTCTGACAGCGAAACCCTGCTGGAGGCAGCGGTGGACTGGGTTGGTGAAAATAACGCACCCATGCAGATTGCGGATCTTGGCACAGGATCGGGGGCGCTGTTGCTTGCGGCTTTGTCGATATTCCCGGACGCAGTGGGCATCGGGCTCGACGCAAGCCCAAGCGCTCTTGCGGTTGCCCGCGATAATGCCCAGCGTTTGCACTTTGCCGACCGAGCGCGGTTTGAACTGCGCGATTGGACTACGGCGGTCTGGGCCGAAGGGCTTGGGCGATTTGACCTGATCTTATGCAACCCACCTTATATTGAAGATGCCGCCGCGCTTGCGCCTATGGTATCGGACCATGAACCCCACAGCGCCTTGTTTGCCGGAGCGGAAGGTCTGAATGACTACCGAATCCTGATCCCGTCCTTGCGGCATTTGCTTAACGCGGGCGGAGTCGCCTTTTTTGAGATTGGACACAATCAGTCTAATTCCGTTCGCGCACTTGGTGCAGAGGCGGGGTATCTAACTGAATTGCGACATGATCTTGCCGGTAATCCGCGCGTCATTCGCTTTTCGCTTGGAATCGAAGAATAGTAGGACTAGGACAAGAAGGCATCGCAGCAAAAAATCCTGTTTGAAGGTCTTTTAGCGCGAAGCCGCACCCCAGCGCAGATGGACAAAGTAGAAGGGTCAATGTTGACCTTCGCGCAACCTAAACCGGGTTCAGGGGCTCCATGCAATTGAAGTGCTAAAAAGAGGACGGGTCAGCCCTGATGAATACCAGCAACAGGCAGCAGCAAAACAACAATCGTCGGCGCGGCCGCAACAATAACAATAACCGGCAACAGAATAACAATCGTAGCGGGTTTGACTATCAAAACCAGATTGATAACCGTGCGCGCGGCAACGCGGCGCAGATGTTGGAAAAATACAAGAAGCTAGCACAAGATGCCCAGTTCAACGGTGATCGCGTGAACGCAGAATATCACCTGCAATTTGCCGACCATTATTTCCGCGTGCTTGCAGATTTCCGTGGTCGCCAAGATGCGCGTCAGGAGCAGCAAGGTGAACGCCGCACACGCGACGATACGCGTGACGACAATCGCGATGATCGTGACGAATGGCAAAACGACAACCGCACGCCCAATTATGATCGATCACCCAATTACGATGATCAGCCTTCATCCGTGAACGATGACGCGGAGGACGCATCCGATGAGGAATCGAACGACAGAGAACCGCGCGGTCAGCAGCGTGATATGCGCGCACGCCGCCCCGAACGCATTGATCGTCCGGAGCGCGGCGTACGCTCTGCCAACCGCGGTCCGCGCCGCCATCACAGCGAAGACGTGGACGATGCCCCTCCCGGTCTCCACCTTGCGGTTTTGCCGCCGTCAATTGCAATGTCTTCAAGCGAAGATGATGCCGCCGAAAAGCCAGTGCGTAAGCCACGTGCCCGCCGTCCAAAAGCTGCAGGTGATGAAGAGATTGCCGCCGCCGAATAATGAAGGCGATAAGGTTGATTGAGAGCATAAAACTGGCGCTGGATTAACTTCCGGCGCGTTCAAGCCTCTGGCAAGGGCCGTGGCTTGTGGTTTTCGTCTAAGGCGACAAAGGTGAATAATCCTTCGGTGACCTTCACCTCTTGTTGTCCACGCGCGCGCGTTGCTATCACCTCAACCCGAACACCCATCGACGTGCGCCCGCGATGTTCCAGCGTTGCATAGACCGAGATAATGTCGCGCAACAATATTGGCGCGATGAATTCCATTTTTTCGATAGCGACCGTGGCACAGGCACCCTGTGCAATCCGGCCCGCAAGTATGCCCCCCGCCTGATCCATCATGCCAAGCACCCAGCCACCAAAGATGTGGCCATTCGCATTGATATCCGCTGGCCCCGGAATAACGCGCAAAACTGGGTCATTCCGTTGCGGAAGATTTCGAATATTTTCCGTCACCGGTCGACTTCATCTTCAAAGGGATCATCAATAGCTTCATCATGTCCCGACCCGCTAGATAAAAAGACAAGGCCCATCAACGCCGCCGTAAGCATGATTGCGCCAAAAATTGCGCCTGTGGTCGCGATGAAAAAATGGATGGAGACCATACCATTCTGCCACCAGAATGCCCCCAAGGCAACGGCGGTTACAAGCAATGTAACCCCAAACATCCAGCGCATAAGGCGCCAGTATCGCTGCCAAGCGAAGTTAGCATATTCAGGATCATCGAGGCGGGAGGGACGAGTCATGACTTGATAAGGTAGCCTTATGCTATAAGTTCCATCAGGGGCAAGGACATAAGGGAGAGAGTCGATGACGATTTCTGCAATACTGACCAATCACCATCGCAACGTGCTGACGGCATCGCCGCATGAAAGCGTTAGCGATGTCATATGCCGATTGTCCGAGAACCGGATCGGCGCGCTTCCCGTGGTCAGTGGTAAGGCTGTTATCGGTATCTTTTCCGAACGCGACATTGTTTATGGCATTGCCCAGCACGGCCCAGATTTTCTGACCAAGACGGTTGCCGATACCATGACCGCACCGGCGATTACCGTTGCGCCGGAAACGGCTATATTGTCAGCTCTATCGCTAATGTCGAAACGGCGCATCCGTCATTTGCCTGTTATCAAGGATGATGCACTTGTGGGCTTCGTCTCCATCGGCGACTTGGTCAAATACAGGATCGAGAAAATCGAAACCGAAGCCGCCGCAATGCGCGATTATATCAGCATGGCATAAAAATTTCCGCCCTGTAACGTTATCGCGGTTGCGAAGGTGTAGTCACATTGCCGGGAGAGGCAGCTACGGGCTGCGTAGTTACTGGCGGGGCCATGATGTTATTGGCGGGGTTATAAGCAGGCTTTGGAGCATATCTCACATTCCAATCCGCCAAATCCCGTTCATATTTTGCATAGGCCTCGTAGAAATTGACAAACACATTGTCGATATCGGCGAGGCTGCCCATGGCATATTCGGGCAAGGCTTCTTTGGGCACCTGATTGACCTCTTGCAGCTTGCGTAACGCCATATCGCAATATTGTGCCCGGACGGGGGGCAGCGCGAAATAATTGTACAAATCCGTCATCCGCGTATCGCGGATGCGCAGGCCATTCTGCCTTGGATAGCGCTTCACATATTCGCGATCCACCGACTTGCTGGTTTTCGACAGCAGCGCCTTATGAATCACAATGAACTTATTATACTCGGTCGCGATTTGGCCCCATACAGGGCCCTGACAGTTAAGCGCAGCAACGTTGAGCGCAGACCGAAAATGCCAGATCTGCTCATCACGGCTTAGCCCGCGATTTGGGGTCACGCGAATGCCATCCAAACCCACAGGCGGTATAGTCATCGCCAAAGCAGCGCCGCCCGGTGGCAAGGGCATTGCAGGGAGCGTTGGTGGTGCCGGAAGCTGAACTGTTGCAGGCGCGACCTTTACGGGCGGTGGTGCACAAGCGGCAGCAGTCGTTACCAGAATGAGTGCTGCTAGATTTTTGACGCCCCGGCGCATTTTTTATCTCCGATATTCTGAGGCTCTTTCCAACAAGGTTTTCCTCGGAAAGAAAAGCTCTGTTCGACCAAATCCCCAAGAAAAATGGCCCAGTGGGTTACCACCGGGCCATAATGATCTGTTCGAGTTGAACACCCAATGATTATTCGCGGTTGCCCAAGAAGCTGAGCAGGAACTGGAACATGTTAATGAAGTCAAGATAGAGCGTCAGTGCAGCCATGACTGCGGCCTTACCGATCATCTCTGGACCTTGAAGGTAAAAATACTCGTTCTTGATACGCTGGGTATCATAAGCTGTAAGACCAGCGAAGATCAGCACACCTGCGCTGCTAATCACCCAACCCAATGTGTCAGATCCGACGAAGATGTTCACGATGGATGCCACGATCAAACCGACCAAGCCCATTACGAGGAAACTTCCCCAACCGCTCATGTCCTTCTTGGTGGTGTAGGCCCACAAGCTGAGTCCCGCAAATGCTGCCGAAGTAGCAAAGAAGGTCTGCGCGATGGATTCACCAGTGAACATCATAAAGATGCGCGCCATTGAAAGGCCCATCAGGACCGCAAAGCCCCAGAACATGGCTTGAAGCGTTGCTGCCGAAAACTTGCCCTGCCCGAAGCTCATCACCAAGACGACCGCCAAAGGCGACAGAATGATGACCCAGCTCATCAGGCTTGGGTTAAGCATCAGATTTTGCGCCAGTTCGGTTTGCGCAAACAACATCGCGACGATGCCAGTCAGCAATACGCCCGACGCCATATAATTGTAAACCTTGAGCATGTGCGAACGCAGACCGGCGTCAAAAGCGACGTCACCAGCGCGTGAGCCAACACCTGCAAGACTTGACTGGGCCCCGGATACCCGTGGATCGGACCACTGTGCCATGACTTATTTCTCCTCAAAACACGGCAATATAGCCGCATGATGTCTATATTGGATGAAATCGTTCCTGTTTCAAGCAAAACACGACACGTAACGTAGCGTTTTTTTGCATATCGCCAGCATTTTGTAATCGGCGTGGTACCGCGAACCATTTCCCCAAGATGGCCCATGGACTCATCTAGATTTTCCGCTTGGCGAAATGCAGGGGAATTCATGTTGCGCGGTTTGGCTGTTCTGCTAGCCGTAGCAACAGAAGGCGACGACAGCCATGAAGGGAGAGCAGCGTGAATGTGACGGTTGAAAGCGATAACAAAGACGCCAACTCCCCGCAATCGGACGTTAAAGCACCCGAGGCCAGCGGCTACAGCTGGTATGTGCTATTGGTGCTGGTCGTCGTCTACATTCTCAACTTCATCGACCGACAAATCCTTAGCATCTTAGCGGTCGATATT
>JAIOYN010000010.1 GCA_021741065.1 Sphingomonadaceae bacterium
GCACGGCCCAGCGCCGCCACGCGCATCGGATCGCTGCCTAAGGCGCGGTCACCAATGGCCGAGTGTGTGTCGGGCACGCGCACATCGAGAACAGGCAAGCAATCGACATTGATGCCGACTTCGTTGAGCGAGAGCGCAATGGCCTCCGCATTACAACGTGCCGCCTCAATCGCAGTGATGGGCGCGATATCGTAAAGCGCATCAAACGCGCCGCCAGCGGGGAAATCCGGCCAGACTGGCGGACGCATCCGCGCAACACGGCCGCCCTCTTGATCAATCAGGATCGGCACAGTGTCGCGCCCATGCAACGTCCGCAAGCTATCGGTCAGAGCGCGGACCTGCGCGCGATCTTCGATATTGCGCTTAAACAGAATATAGCCGGCTGGCTCGACATCGCGAAACAGGCGTTTTTCATCATCGGTCAGGGTCAGGCCCGATAGGCCAAATATTACCGGCTTCATGGGAGGAACGCTAAGCCCGCCGCCACCGCAAGGCAAGTATCGAGCGGCGGGACGTGGCGCTTTAGCTGTGCATAATTACCGGATAGCGCCCAGAAAATCGAGCTTGCCCACGGGCACACCCTTCATCCGCAACAGGGCATAGGCCATGCTGAGATGAAAGAAGAAATTGGGGATAGCAAAGCCGTGGACATAACTGCTGCCAGTGAAAGGAATGTCGCCGCTAGGCGTGGTCAGCACGACCTTTGCATCTTCGCGACCTTCAAAACCATCGGGTGATGCGGCTTGCAGAAAGGTTATGGCCTTAGCCACGCGGGCTTGGACATCGTCAAAGGTCACCTCATCATCAGCCCAAGGTTGGTTCTCCACTTGGCCGACGCGAACCGCGACAAACTTCGCCGTATCGGTTGTCATCTGTATTTGCTTGGTCAATGGGGCCATGTCGTCAATCAGCCGCGCATCTAGCAATTCAGCCAAATCCATGCCCTGTTCCGCAGCAAATGCCTTACCCTTTTCAAGCATGTTCGACAGGTTATTCAAACCGCGGATGAAGGCGGGAATGGAGACATTGTATAAAGAAGGCATATTCTTTTCCTCGGTAAGTTTGGCGCTGCTTAAGTTGCTATGTGCAACCCATCAACATGAAAAAAAGGGGGGGGGTGTCGCTTCGCTAACGCACAATCAGGCAATTCTCGCCAGCGACCTTCAGCTTGGCGCAGAGCTGCTGCGCTTCGGTTGAATTGGCAGTGACAGCTTGCAGGCGGAAAACCGTGCGCCCGCCTTCGACATTGGTTTGGGCAATTTTGCGGTTCATGCCCGCCAAAAAGCCAAAGCGCTTGTTCAGACCGGTCCACGCCGCTTCGGCCTTAGCGGAATCACCGAACGCGCCAAGCTGCACCAACACCACATTTGCAGGCGCGCTCTTGGTTGCAGCAGGGGTAGTTGGCTTCACCGCCACAGGCTGAGGTGCCGCAACCGAGCCGGCGGGCGGAACCGCAAGCACGGCGCCTGTTTTCTGCCCTTCGCTTGCGGCAAAGGCGGAATCGCCTTCACCTTCGAAGATTTTGCCCCCAGCATCCGCAGGCTTTTCCTTGTAACTGCCTTTGGGCGCGACGATCAATTCACCCGTGCCGTTTGCACCGCTCGCCTGGCGCGGTTGAAGCCAATAAACCGCCCCGGCAATCGCCGCGAGCAAGACCAAACCCGCAACGACAATGAACGCGACCCTGATGGGAGAATCGTTCGCCTCTGCGTCGTAACCATCAGCGGTCTCGAGCCAAGGCAGGCGATCATCACCGTCGAAATTCAGCCCATCATTGTTGCGGTCCATCACGTCACGTCCCCGTCATTACATGTTGTACGCGGCTTCGACCCCCATCAGCCGCAATCCATTGCGCAGGACTTGCCCGATATTATCAGCCATGAAAAGCCTTGCGCCTGTCATTTCGGGATTTTGTGCCAATATGAAACGCTTATCGGGTTGGTCATTACCGAGGTTCCAATACGAATGAAACGCTGCCGCCAAATCATTCAGATAAAATGCAATTCTGTGCGGCTCGCCTGATTTTGCGGCAGCTTCTACGATCCGTGGGAAATTTGCCGCTTCGCGGATGAGCCCGATCTCAGCATCGCCCAGCAACGCGATATGCGCGCCATCGGGGCCAAGTCCTTCGAGTTCTGCCTTACGCATGGTCGATGATATGCGCGCATGGGCATATTGCACATAGAATACCGGATTATCCTTCGACGCTTCCACCACCTTGGCAAAGTCGAAATCCATTTGTGCATCAGCCTTGCGTGTCAGCATCGTGAAACGGACGACGTCCTTGCCCACTTCTTCAATGACCTCGGCCAAGGTTACAAAGCTACCGGACCTTTTGGACATTTTCACAGGTTCACCGCCGCGCAGCAGACGCACCATCTGCACCAACTTCACATCGAAATCGACCTTACCACCGGTCAGCGCATTGACCGCCGCCTTGATCCGCTTGACTGTGCCCGCATGGTCCGCGCCCCAAATGTCGATCATCGCATCGACGCCCTGGCTTTTTTGGAAATGATAAGCGAGATCGGCGCCAAAATAGGTCCAGCTGCCGTTGGATTTCTTAATGGGCCGGTCTTGGTCATCGCCAAATTGCGTTGAGCGGAACAAGGGCAGCGTCACAGGCTCCCAATCTTCAATTTCCTTGCCCTTTGGCTTTTCCAATTCGCCATCATAGACAAGCCCGCGCGCGCGCAGCTCCTTCTCAGCAACATCTGCCTTACCCGCTTCATGCAGCTCGGCTTCGGACGAAAACAGATCATGGTGAATACCCAGCAAGGCCAAGTCCGCCTTGATCATCTCCATCATTTCGGCAACGGCGGCCTTGCGGAATAAGGCAAGCCATTCGCTTTCAGGCGCGGCGACATATTGGGCACCAAAACGCTTTGCCAGCTGCTGGCCGACGGGGATTAGATAATCGCCGGGATACAGACCTTCCGCGATTTCGATGGTCTCGCCCAAGGCCTCACGATAACGCAAGTGCGCCGAACGCGCGAGGACATCAACCTGCCCGCCCGCATCGTTGATATAATATTCGCGGATCACGCGGTAACCGGCAAATTCCAGTAATTTGGCCAAAGCATCGCCGACAACTGCCCCACGGCAATGCCCCATATGCATAGGACCTGTGGGGTTGGCAGAGACATATTCGATGTTTACTGACTTGCCATCGCCGAAATGCGACCGCCCATAATCATCGCCCGATGCCGCGATTGCACGCAGTTCCTCCAACCATGCCGAAGCATCGAGCCGCAGGTTTAGAAACCCCGGCCCGGCAATTTCAACCGCAGTAACGCCAGCAACCTTACCTAGTTCAACCGACAAAGCCTCTGCTAAGGCGCGTGGATTGATTCCGGCGGGTTTCGCCAGCACCATGGCTGCATTGGTGGAGATATCGCCATGCGTCGCATCGCGCGGCGGTTCGACCGTTACATTGCTACGGTCCAAATCCGCCGGCAAGGTTCCGAGCGCCACAAGTGTGTTCAGCGCATGGTCGACATGCGCTGCATATTGTTCAAAAAGAGTCATGACTGTGCCTTGAAATTAACGCGGATCAACGCGTGACATTGTAACGCAGCTGATCTTCGGTCAGCTGAAAACCGATGAGCATTTCAAAGCTTGATCGGACAACCGCTGCCCGCACTTCGGGATCTGCCATGGGGTCAAGCGCTGCGTCGGGGTCACCCGGCTTGCGCTTTTTGGTGATTTTTTGCACGATTTCTGCTGGCAAGCTGGCCGCATTCTTGTCGATATAGCCCGCCGCTTGTCCCTGCGCCGATGCGCGTTGCTGGCCATCGGCGAATTGCAGTGTCACTTGGCCGACACGCTTTGCAATAACGGCGCTCCCGCCTTGAACCACCGTGTTAAAATAAGGCACAGTTACGGTGCGGTTGCCGCGCACATCGCTACGCCGTGCTTGCACATCGAATGTCGCCTGCGAAAAGATTTTCTCGCCGCTTTCGTTGCAGGTGGGACGAATATTGGTAATTGTGGCAACCACGTCGATAGCGTCGGCGTCCGTGCTGTTCGTTGGGTTGAAGATGGTAATGTCACCCGTGCCGTCCGGCACCGCAACCGATGGGCAGCCTGACCGCGTAACGTTAACGCCAACACCAGCAGCAACATCCAGATCGCCGTCGCGTGAGCAACCGGCCAAAGTAGTTGCGGCAATACCGATGGTCAGGGCTTTGGCGGCGATGTTCATAAAGGGCAATCCTCGGGGTTCTTAGGCTTGGGTCGCGGGTGCGAAACGTTTTTTGGTCCTTATCCCCCCATCGCGGCCTGCGCAACAGGGGAAAGGTCTTGGCGGATGAAGCGTATCTATCTAAAGAAGAATGCGCATGACTGAACAAACACTCCCCAAAAAATCGCTCCGCCTGCTTCTGGCCGCCCCCCGTGGTTTTTGTGCCGGCGTTGACCGGGCTATCCAGATTGTCGAGCTTGCGCTCGAACAACATGGCGCGCCGGTCTATGTCCGTCACGAAATCGTCCACAATCGTTACGTGGTCGACAGCTTGAAAGCCAAAGGCGCGGTTTTTGTCGAAGAGCTCGACGAAGTGCCCGATGGTTGCCATGTCGTATTTTCCGCGCATGGAGTGCCCAAATCGGTGCCCGCCAATGCGCAACAACGCGGCCTCGCCTATTTCGACGCGACCTGCCCCTTGGTTTCGAAAGTCCACAAGCAAGCCGAACGACAGGTTGAAGCGGGCCGTCATATCATTTTTGTGGGCCATGACGGACATCCTGAAGTCATCGGCACCTTTGGCCAAGTGCCGGTAGGCGCAATGACCCTCGTCGAAACCGCCGAAGATGCGCGCTTGCTGGAACCGGTTGACGCGAATAATCTCGCATTCCTGACGCAGACTACTTTGTCGGTTGATGATACGTCGGAAATCGTGGGAATCCTTCAACAACGCTTCCCCAAGATCGTCGGGCCAAAGGGAGAGGACATTTGTTACGCGACGTCCAACCGCCAAGGGTCGGTCAAAGCGATTGCGCATGAATGTGACCTCGTGCTCGTTATTGGCGCGCCGAACAGCTCAAACTCCCAGCGTCTGGTTGAGGTTGCTGCGCGTTCCGGCGCGAAGGCCTATCTGGTGCAGCGCGCCGAGGATATTAGCCTCAACTGGTTTGATGACGTTAAAACGCTTGGTCTGACCGCAGGTGCGTCGGCCCCGGAAGTTTTGGTGCGCGAGATTATCGACGCGCTCGCGCTGCATTTCGATTTGGATGAGCAGGAGGTGACGACCGCCGAAGAGACTGTCACGTTCAAACTGCCCCGCGAACTGGTTGGCGCGGCGAGCTGATTTGGCGGTTTATACGCAGTTAGGGCCGCAGCAGGTTGAGGCATTGCTAGCGCATTATGATGTCGGCAAACTTGTCGCGTTGAAGGGCATTGCCGAGGGGGTCGAAAACAGCAATTTCTTTGTGCAAACAACGCAAAGCCGTTTCATCCTGACTTTATATGAAAACCGCGTAAACCCTGATGATCTGCCGTTTTTCTATGCTCTGCTGAAACATTTGCATGATGCAGGGTGCAAAGTGCCGCAGTTTATCACCGATCGTGACGGCCAATGGCTGCAAACAGTGGCAGGCCGCCCGGCTTGCTTGATTGAGTTTCTCGATGGCGTATCCGTCACCGAGCCGACGGCAGCACAAGCACATTCGACAGGCGCGGCATTGGGCCATATGCATAAGGCGCTCGCCAATTTCACTTTGGCCCGCCCCAATAGCCTAGGCGTTGCAGCATGGCGGCCATTGGCGATGCGTTGCACGGCAGAGGGCCTTGAATCCATCGCGGCAGGCCTGTCGGCGCAGGTGTTTACAGAGTGCGATTATCTGGAGGCGCATTGGCCCACCAATTTGCCCGTTGCGGCGATCCACGCCGATCTGTTTCCGGACAATGTTCTGATGCTGGGCGACCATGTCAGCGGGCTGATCGACTTCTACTTCGCGTGCACGGAAGCCCGCGCTTATGACTTAGCCGTGACCCATAGCGCATGGTGCTTTTCCAATGATGGCGCGGTTTTTGATGCAGAGGTAAGCGCTGGCTTGTTGTCGGGCTATACCGATTGCATGCCCTTGGACGCGGCAACGCGAAAGGCTTTGCCTATATTGCTACGTGGTGCATGCCTGCGGTTTCTGCTCACGCGTTGCTATGACTGGATTAACACGCCGACAAATGCGCTTGTAACGCGCAAAGACCCGCTGGCTATCCTGCGCCGACTGGATTTTTACAGTGACGGCACGCAGGTTGAAAACATGTTGGGGCAACATTCTTGAAGCAGCTTGAGATATTTACCGATGGCGCGTGCAAGGGCAACCCCGGGCCCGGCGGTTGGGGCGCTGTAATCCGCTATGGCAAGCATGAAAAAGAAATTTCGGGCGGCGATCCGGACACCACCAATAACCGGATGGAGCTTTCCGCCGCGATACAGGCGCTCAAAATCCTGATCGAGCCGTGTCATGTCAAACTGCACACCGACAGCAAATATGTCCTAGATGGTATCACCAAATGGATTCACGGTTGGCAACGCAACGGATGGAAAAACGCATCAAAACAGCCGGTACGCAACGCCGATTTATGGCGTGACCTTATCGATGCCGTTGCCCGGCATCAGGTCGAATGGATTTGGGTGAAAGGCCATAACGGGCACCCCGAAAATGAACGCGCCGACAGACTGGCCAGTGACGCGGCGGAGGTTGCGGCGCAACGTTAAAGAAACCGCGCTGGGGTATAAACTGCCGCGTCGACTTTGGACGGCGCGGCGATAGCGTCATCGAGCAATGACCCGGCAAGCTGCGCTGCGGCTGGCGCCGTCTGGATGCCAAAGCCGCCCTGCCCTGCGAACCAGAAAAACGCGTCATTCGCCTTATCGCGACCAATGACGGGCAACCGGTCCGGTGCGAAGCTGCGCAGCCCAGCCCATTTATGTTCGACGCGTTGAATGTCCCAATCGACCACGGTCTGCAGACGATCAACGGCGGTGGCGACGTCCAATTCTTCTGGTGCAGCGTCGCAAGGCGGGGTTGCCGTCTCGTCATGCGGGCTAAGCCATAAGCGGCCGCCCGCGTCGGGCTTGAAGTAAAAGCTGCCGTCCAACCCAATGACCAAGGGCAAATCCGCCGGAACGTCTGGCGACACGACCAATTGCGCGATGGTGCGACGATAGGGTTGGATGCCCAAGGGCCGGACCTGCGCCAATTGCGCCACGTCATCGGCCCATGCGCCCGCCGCATTGATGATGACTTTTGCCGCGCAGTTCAGGCCGCCTGCCGCGATCTGCCATACGCCATTTCTCCAATTAGCGGCATTCAGGCGGCTGTTGCAGTGTAGCGCCGCACCTTGTCGTTTGGTTTGGCGCAAATAAGCGGCGTGGAGCGCAGCAACATCAATGTCGCAACAGTCTGGTTCCCAAAGGCCATGCGTCCATTCGTTGCGCAGCCCCGGAACACGCGCTGCTACGGCCGCGCGATCATTGACGTCGATCTGCACACCGCTGGCCGCAAATTCGGCGAGCATATTGTCCGCCATCGGCATCTGATCCGCTGTGCCGATGTGCAGCGCGCCGCGCTTGTGCATCAATGGGCCATCATGAAAATCCGCAGGCGGCTCAGCCAGAAACGGCCCCGAAGCAGTGGTAAGCGGTTGAACCGCTGGTCCGCCATAACATTCGACCCAAAATGCCGCCGACCGGCCGGTCGAATGATACCCCGGATGCGCCTCTGCCTCGATCAATACCACCGATGCCCGCGCTGACAATTGGGCCGCAAGGCTTGCGCCAGCAATACCGGCACCGATAATGGCAAAGTCAAAATCGCTCATGGTCGCGGCGCGTTGGCTTCCAGAAAACTGTCGATCCGCGCAAGGCACTGGTCACGCACGGGATCTGCCTCTCGCAACAATTCATGCGCGGCTTCCTTGCCGAAAATCAGCGTTTCTGCATGCGGCAAGCGCTTGCTGTCGGCGATCACGCGCGGAGTGCTGACCAATTGATCGGCGGTGGTCGCGAGCAGCAATATGGGCGTTTTTACGGCCTCCAAAAGGCCCGGCGCTTCCAACATCCGGATCGACGCAATTGCGCGTTCGATCCAATGCCAACTTGGCGGCCCTAATTTGACATTAGGACGCAATTTCCACCAAGCGATTTCGTCTTCGTAACGATCATCATCATGCGTCAACATTTTGCCACGCATCTCCATAGGAGACATAGGCTTCTCGCTGACTTTCCAGGCGGCATCATTGCCCTTGCCAATTTTGACCATCAACTTGGCAAAAGCATGATTCAGGGACAGCGGCAGGCCACCAGTCTGAATGCCCAACATTGGCGCACTAAGGACGACCGCGTCAGGGTCCATTGCCTTTTCCACCAGAGCGCGCATAGCCAATTGCCCGCCCATGCTGTGTGCCATAACGACATGCGGACCGGGCGTTTCCTGTTTCCAACCATTCCAGAAATGCCGCAGGTCGGCAATCCAAGTTGCGAAATCATCGATATGGCCCACATGCGGGTCTGCCAATAACCGTCCCGATTCGCCCTGCCCACGCCAGTCGATTGCGGTCACGCGCCAGCCGGCATCGGCATAATAAGCCAGCGTCTCCAAATATTTCTCATAATGGTCGCCGCGCCCCGGCAAAAACAATAATGACCCGCGCGGCGGGTTTGCCGCCTGCCAATCAATACGGCGAATGGCCCATTGGTCGGCGGCATGCCAGATGCTCTCCACCGCTTCAGCCGGAATGATGCGTCGGTTCATTGGTGTGTTGGTTATGGGCATGGACGTCTTTCGTAATGTATGCGGTACGGATATTGAAGTGGGGAGTGCAGTCCCCTTCAACTTTTACGGACGGTCTGCTCAATAGCGCCAAAGATAGTGTGTCCGGCCTTGTCGAGCACCTCAATCCGCACAACATCGCCGTTCTTGAGGAATGGCGTCACCATGTCGCCCGTCTGGATTTTCTCAACCATGCGCATTTCGGCCACACAGCTATAACCCAAACCGCCAGCAGCGATGGGCTTGCCAGGGCCGCCATCGGCATCACGGTTGGACACGGTGCCCGAGCCGATAATCGATCCTGCCCCGATATTGCGCGTCTTGGCGAGGTGCGCGATCAAGGTTCCGAAATCAAAGGTGCAATCGTCCGAAGCCACCGCGCGTCCAAATGCCGCGCCATTAAGGTCAACATTTAATGGACGGTGCAGCTTTCCATCTTTCCAATAATCGCCAAGGCTATCCGGCGTGACGAACACCGGTGACAAAGCGCTAGCAGGCTTCGATTGGACAAAGCCAAAGCCTTTTTCCAACTCAGCAGGGATCAGGTTGCGTAAGGACACATCGTTCACCAGGCCAACCAGCCGGACATGAGACAAGGCGTCTGCCGCCGATGTTCCTTGCGGGACGTCGCCCGTCACCACAACAATCTCCGCCTCCAAGTCACATCCCCAAGCTTCGTCGACCAATAAGATGTCGTCGCGCGCGCCCATGAATGCGTCTGATCCGCCCTGATACATTAATGGGTCATGCCAGAAGCTGTCCGGCAAAACGGCGCCCCGCGCTTTGCGGACCAATTCGACATGATTGACATAAGCCGAACCGTCCGCCCATTGATAGGCGCGCGGCAAAGGTGCGGCGGCGTCATGTTCGTGGAAACGTTCACGCGGAATGACAGCATGTTCAAGATCCGTTGCGAGCGCTTGCAACCGGGGCGCAAGCTCTTCCCAATCGTCGAGGGCAGCCTGCAAAGTAGGAACGATATGCGCGGCATCGGCGTACCAAGCAAGATTGTCCGACACAACAACCAGATGTCCGTCACGGCCCGACTTCAATGATGCAAGTTTCATGGTCTTTCTCCGGCTTTTGTCCTTCATGCAACGATATTGCAGTTGCGGCAACTGCAACTCTGCGTTTAGACTTAGGGACATGGCATATAGAGACGCCAAATTGCGGTTGGTTCAGGCAGGAGCGATGGCACTTTCGCTGCTCGTCACTGGTTCTGCCTTTAGCCAGCAACAGAGCTTTAACACGGTCGAAGCGGCCAAAAACGGTTGGTTTGTCGAACAGAACCGGTCAGCAACTTGGTATCTGGCGCAGCACAAAAAACTGTCGTCTGCGATCAATGCGTTGCAACCGCAAAGGCCGGGAGTCGTTGACGCCTATGTGGTCTCCATTGGCCTCGATTCCGACGCAGTCTTTGCGCGCGAGTCTGCTGAAGCCGCAAAGATATTGGCGCGGCGTTATGGGGCGACGGGTCGCACTGTGTATTTGGCCGCTGGCGGCGACGATAAAGCCACAGGCGCGCCGCAAGGGTCGCCCTCAAACCTCGCCACGGCATTGGCGGCGATCGCCGACAAGATGGATACAAAGGAAGATGTCCTCATCCTGTTCGCCACCAGCCATGGCGACCCTTTGTCGGGCCTTGCCTATCGTGACAGGGACAATGCTGCGGGCATGATCGCGCCGCAACGGCTTGCCGATTTGCTCGACGGTATCGGTGTCAAGCGCCGCATGGTGCTGCTATCGGCGTGCTATTCTGGGATTTTCATTCCGCTGCTGACCAATGATCAGACCGTTATCGTAACGGCCGCATCATCGCAGCGCACTTCATTCGGATGCGCGCCGGGCAATGACTGGACCTTTTTTGGCGATGCCTTGATGAACCACGCCTTACGCAAACCACAGAAATTTGATGCGGCCATTGCCGAAGCCACTGAACTCATTACGCAATGGGAAAACACGTTAGCGCTAAAGCCATCACGGCCACAGGTTTTCGTCGGAGAAAATGCGCGGATTTGGTTGGATGTGCTGGAGAATAAGATGCCCGCGACGGCCAGTGCGAAGGTCGGACGTCCTGCGATCTCCACTAATTGAGATTATCGCAAACTCAACCCAGCTCCGCGACCCGCAGACGCAATTGCGCCAACATCGCTTCCAGCAATTTGGCCTCACCGCTGCCCAATATCTTCTCAAGCTCGGCCTCTAACGCCAGCGCTTCCGGCACAATTTGGTTGTACAAATCGCGTCCGGCTAGCGTGAGCGCCAGATGATGTGAGCGGCCATCCGACATGTTCGGTACACGGCTTATCAGACTGCGGTCTTCCAATGCCTTGCACGCCCGGTTCACCGTGACTTTGTCCATCGCAGTTGCGGCAACCAATTCCCGCTGCGTTGCCACTTCGCTTTCGCCCAACAACGCCATGACCCGCCATTCCGGCACCTTGAGCGCAAATTTCCCACGATAGGCACGCGCGATCAGGTCACTGACCGCGTTCGATGTGATGGATAGTTGATAAGGCAGAAACGCACGGAGCGTCAGTTTTTGGGTTGGCATCAGTCAGGCTTCACTTGGTCAGGATGCGCCGCGGCAAAGGCCGGAAGCGCGGTTAGCGCAGCGTCCATCCGCAATAGCTTGGGAAAGGCATCCAGCGGCGTATCAACGCGGCGGGCATTGGCCATTTGCGGCACGAGGCAGACATCCGCTAAGTTCGGCAAATCACCGCCGAATAGACCATCTTCGGGGGCCATCGCCTCCAACGCCGTGAAGCCTTCGAGTATCCAGTGCCGATACCATTGATCGACAGCCTCTTGCGATTGGCCCATCTGATCCTTCAAATATCGCAACACGCGCAGATTATCGATCGGGTGTATGTCGGCGGCAATGATTAACGCCTGCGCCAAAGTCTTCGCGCGCTGCGTTGGATTGGACGATACCATCGCGGGGTCGGGATATTGCGCATCGAGATAATCGATAATTGCGAGGCTTTGCGAAAGATCATGCCCGTCGATGGACAGCATCGGGACAAAGCCTTGCGGATTACGCGCCACATAATCGGGCGCCCTTTGGGCATTGTCCAGAAGGCTGTTTGGCACGCGCGTGTACGAAACATTTTTAAGGTTCAGCACAATGCGTACGCGATAGCTGGCGGACGAACGCCAATAATCGAACAGGATGATCTCATTCATGCTTTAGTTAACTAGCACGGCACTCGCAAAAGGCAAAAGCATTGCGGCTTGCATATTCCCCGTTTATGTTGTTTTTCAAACAAAAGGATCCGATATGCACTACGCTAAAACATGGATAATCGCCGCCGCAATCTGCGCGGCAATTCCGGCGCAAGCCGCCGCGCCAATTTCCGGGCGCTGGATCACACAAAGCAAGGACGGGGTGGTAGAAGTGTACCAGTGTGGCGCAGCATTATGCGGGAAGCTCGTGAAGTTTCTGGTCAACCCACCAGCAGGTGCAGGCGCGAAGGACATGAACAATCCCGATAAAGCACTGCGCAACCGAACGATATTGGGCATGAATGTCCTGACGGGATTTAAATCGGACGGCAAAGAATGGAAGGGCCAGATTTACGATCCGAAGTCAGGCAAAACCTATCGCTCAATCGTCTATAAGGGCAACTCAGGCAATCTGGTCGTCAAAGGATGTATTGGACCCTTTTGTCAGGCGCAGACATGGACCCCCGCCAGCTAAGTGGGGGCTCAGCATAAATCCATCTTTGCGGCGTCAATTATGCGCGTAACTTCCATCCAGAGCGCAGCAAGAGATAGCAGATAAGCCCCAGCACCCCATTGATGCCCAATAGCAGCAATGCGCCAAACATCACCGGGCTATCCGCGCTGCCGATAAAGCCATAGCGGAAGCCCGAAATCGCATAGAAAAACGGGTTGGCGTGGCTGATAGCCTGAAAAACGGGTGACAATTTATCGACCGAATAGAAAGTACCCGACAGCAAAGCTGCAGGCGCGACGATGAAGTTGCTAATCGCTGCGGTATGGTCAAACTTTTCCGCCCAGATCGAGGTCATGACCCCGATGAGCGCAAGCATCATCGATCCCATCAGCCCGAACCACAAAACGGCCCAATAATGCACAGGCATAACATGCACGCCGGGCCAGAGTAGCATGGCGAGCCATATCGTTCCGCCAACCAGAAACGCCCGTGTCACCGCCGCTGCCGTGAGCGCAGCCAAAACTTCCGCATTGGACAAAGGCGGCATCAGATAATCCACAATCGTGCCCTGAATTTTACCGACCAACAGAGAGAAGCTCGAGTTCGCAAACGCGTTCTGCATCATGCCCATGATGATCAGGCCAGGCGCGATAAAATCAGCGAATGATACGCCCAGCACAATTGGCTTGACCGAGCCCAAAGCGACGGTGAAGATAATCAGATAGAGCAAGGTCGTAATGGATGGGGCCCACAAGGTTTGCAGCTGCACCTTGAAAAAGCGGCGAACCTCTTTCATGTATAAGGTTTGCAGCCCGACCCAGTTTACATTGCGGATATGCCGTTCGCCGTCGGGCAGTTGCACAATGGGATTAGCATCCCTATCTTGGCCACTATTGCTTTTATGGTGGATAGTCATCGCGCAATCGACTATCGGCTTGCATCGATAACCGCAAGGCGCAATCGCGTCATACACGCGGCAAATAAAACACGTTATTGGAATTGCATTTATGTCCTGGACCGACCAGCGGATTGATCAGTTAAAGGCGCTTTGGGACAAAGGCCTGACCGCAAGCCAGATTGCAGATGAACTTGGAGGGGTCAGCCGCAATGCCGTAATTGGCAAGGCGCACCGTTTGGGCCTGAAATCACGCCCTTCCCCGGTGAAGTCCAATGATCCCGATAAAAAAGCTGCGCCGAAAAAAGCTGCAGCTGCTCCGGCAAAGGCGCCTGCCGCCGCTGCGCCAGCGCGCCAGCGGCCATCCGCCCCAGCCGCTGAACCCATTGCCCCCATGCGCGCAGATGATGATACCTTAGAGGCGCCCGCGTCGCGCGCGTCGGCGATGCCGCGTATCGTGTCGATCGGACCCGGCGGCTTCATGCGTCAGGGTCCCGGAGATCAACAAGCGCCCATCCCGCCTGCTCCGCCACGCCGCCTTGTGCCTGCAAAACCAAGCCCGGAAATGGCGGACAAAACGTCCTTGCTCGATTTGAACGAGCGTATTTGCCGCTGGCCGCTTGGGCACCCCGGCGAAGCGGATTTCCATTTCTGCGGTGTGCCGGTAAACCCCGGTTTCCCATATTGCGTCGAACATTGCGGCCGTGCCTATCAGGCGCAGCTTCCACGCGGTGTGCGTCGCCCTCCACCCCCCATGCCATTCGGTGGGCCACGCGTCCGTTAAGGACCGGAAACGAAATATCCACAGGCGATTTTCAAAGCTTTGCGCTCTTGCTTGCGCGGGTGACTCTCCCATGCCTATAGCATGCATATGACCGATGATCTGTTCGGCGGCAGCGCGGCCGCCACCGCCGCATCCAATGATTATACCGCTTCTGCGATTGAGGTGTTGGAGGGGCTTGAGCCTGTTCGCCGTCGCCCCGGCATGTATATCGGGGGTATAGACGAACGCGCACTGCACCATTTGGCGTCGGAAGTGCTCGATAACTCGATGGATGAGGCTGTTGCCGGTCACGCCAGCCGGATCGAAGTGCATCTGGGTGTTGGCAATCGCCTGACCATCACCGACAATGGCCGAGGCATTCCAGTCGATCCGCATCCCAAATTCCCCGACAAGTCGGCGCTTGAGGTTATCCTCACAACGTTGCACTCCGGCGGAAAATTCACCGACAAGGCCTATGCGACCTCCGGCGGCCTACATGGTGTCGGTGTATCGGTCGTCAACGCGCTATCGACGGATACTTTGGTTGAAGTCGCGCGCAACAAGCAGCTCTATCGTCAGCGCTTTTCGCAAGGTCTGCCTCTCGGCAAATTGGAGGAGTTGGGCCCCACACCCAACCGGCGCGGGACGACGATAGCATTCACGCCCGACACCGAAATTTTCGGCGCAGACGCAAAATTCAAACCGGCGCGCTTATTCCGTCTGGCGCGGTCAAAGGCCTATTTGTTCGCTGGCGTCGAAATCCGCTGGCGTTGCGATGCGGAACTGGCCAGCGAGGATGTGCCGGCAGAAGCTGTGTTTCAATTCCCCGGCGGCCTGTCCGACCATTTACGAGAGCAGCTTGGAAGCCGTGCCTGCGCCACCACCGAATTTTTCGCCGGGACACAGGATTTCCCTGATGCGCAAGGCCGCGTTGAATGGGCGATCTCCTGGCCATTATACTCGGACGGCTCGTATAGCTGGTATTGTAATACTATTCCCACGCCCGATGGCGGCACGCATGAAGCGGGCGTACGCACTGCGCTGACCAAGGGGCTGCGCGCTTTTGGTGAGTTGATTGGCCAGAAAAAAGCTGCGCAGATTTCGGCAGAAGACATTTTCAACGAAGCCGAATTGATGTTATCGGTGTTTATTCGCAACCCGCAATTCCAAAGTCAGACTAAGGACCGACTGACTTCGCCTGAGGCCACGCGGCTTGTCGAAAACGCGGTACGCGACCATTTCGACCATTATCTTGCCGACAATATGGAACGCGGCAAAGCGTTGATGGGCTTCATCCTTGAAAAAGTAGACGACCGCTTGCGTCGCAAGGCCGAGCGTGAAGTCAAGCGCAAGACGGCGACGTCAGGTCGCAAAGTGCGTTTGCCCGGCAAGCTGACCGATTGTGCTTCGGATGATCCCACCGGCACCGAATTGTTCATAGTCGAAGGCGACAGCGCCGGCGGCAGCGCAAAGCAAGCGCGTGACCGCAAGACGCAGGCGATTTTGCCAATCCGGGGTAAAATCTTGAACGTCGCGTCGGCCACCGCTGACAAAATACGCGCAAACAACGAAATCGCTGATCTGCAACTGGCATTGGGCTGTGGCACGCGCAAGGACTGCAACCCCGACAATCTGCGTTATGAACGCATCATCATTATGACTGACGCAGATGTTGACGGCGCGCATATCGCGACCTTGCTGATGACATTTTTCTTCCAAGAAATGGCAGAAATTGTGAAGGCTGGGCATCTGTTCCTCGCGCGGCCGCCGCTCTATCGCCTGACACATGGCAGCCAGAGCGTCTACGCCGCCGACGATGCGCACCGCGCCGAGTTGGAAGCCACAGTCTTCAAGGGCAAAAAGGTCGATGTGGGCCGCTTTAAGGGCTTGGGCGAAATGAACCCGAACCAGTTGAAGGAAACCACAATGGACCCAGCGACCCGATCGCTGATCCGCATCACCTTGCCCCATGAATATGAACGCCGCGCGGTTGTTAATGACCTGGTCGACCGCTTGATGGGCAAAAATCCCGAGCACCGATTCAACTTCATCCAAGAAAATGCCGCACAGTTGGATGAGGATACGATCGACGCGTGATGTGGAGGTAGGGGTTTTCCTAAACCCTCGTCGTCTTGAACATTCCGCCTCGTCACCCTGAAACAAGTTCGAGGTGACAGTGATCTGCAAATTAACGATGACTCTCGGCCTACACCGTCAGCGCCTCAACCAGCGCTTTCACCTTCTTTTGCCGCCATTGCGGCAACGGCGCGACTAGCCAATAAGCTTCATCGCTTTCCTTCGCATTGTCGACGGCGCGGACTTTGCCGCTGGCGATGTCAGCTTCGGCCAAAATGAGCGGAACAGTTGCACGGCCCAGCCCAATCGCAGCGGCGTCGATGGCAAGGCCAGCATCGGCTAAGCGCAAAGCGGCTACGCCGTCGGCCACAGGGCAATTAGGCCAGCTTATCGGCGTGTCCGCGCCACCCTCTGGCGCGGCAACCGTGACATAAGCGCCAGCGGCAAGACAGATGCCCTCATGTTCCCCTGGGCCAGTAGTCAGGCGAATGGCGAGGTCCAGATTGGCCTCGGTAAAGTCGATATTCTCGTCCGCTGCAACCAACGTAAAGCGTGTGTCAGGGTTTGCCTTGCTAAAGCTTGCCAGCCGCGTGGCTAGCCATTTGGCGGTAAAATCACGCGGCGCGGCAATTGTCAGCGCATTGGACGATTGCCCCGCCTGCATAGCGCGGACCGATTCTTCAAACTGGAGAAACCCAGCGCGCAGGGCATCAAGACCGTTTGCCGCTTCGTCCGTCAGTTCAAGCCCCTTGGGCGTACGGCGGAACAGCACCACGCCCAGCATATCCTCCAGCGCGCGGATTTGCTGACCTACTGCAGCAGGTGTCACGGCGAGTTCGTCCGCGGCCTTCGTAAAGCTTAAATGCCGCGCTGCGGCGTCGAGGACACGCAGACCGTTCAATGGTAAATGCGTACGTTTCATTAGCCTATGCTCATCGCGCCGTGGCCGGTGCTACCAGCGTGAAGCGCGGGATTTCAGCCAGAAAGGTCGTGCCGTCCTCCCGCACAAAGCGATATTGGCCCTCCATCATGCCGCTGGGTGTTGGCAAAGGGCAGCCGGAGACATAATCATGGCTTTCTCCGGGGCGCAATAATGGTTGCTCGCCAACCACGCCATCGCCGTCGACATGGTTGATCATGCCGCGACCATCAGTGATACGCCAATGTCGGGTCATCAATTGCACGGGTTCGTCACCGCTATTTTCGATGCGGATATGGTAGGACCAAAACCATCGTCCTTGCGCAGGCACGGATTGTTCCACCAGAAAATTTGGGGCGACGCGCACAGTGATGCCCTCCGTGGTGGCACTGACCGCAAAGAAGGAATCCAATATGCTGGTCACAAACCAGCCGCCTTTAGCGCCTGATCCAGATCTTCGATGAGGTCAGCGGGGTCTTCCAAACCGACATTGATGCGGATCATACCTTCGCCAACGCCCATCGCCTCGCGGGCTTCGGGGCCCATGCCGTGATGCGTGGACGATGCCGGGTGGCACATCAGGCTGCGTGCATCACCGATATTGTTGGAAATGTCGATCAGCTGCAGCGCGTTGAGCAAGGCGTGCGCCTGCTTGCGGCCTCCGTCGACTTCAAATGCAAAGATTGGCCCGCAGGCCTTCATCTGCTGCATGGCGAGCGCGTGTTGCGGGTGGCTGGCAAGGCCCGGATGCATGATATGCGGTACGCGGCCTTCCAGGAATTTGCCTACGGCAAGCGCATTTTCCGACTGCCGCATGGCGCGCAGTTCCAATGTTTCAAGCCCCTTATGCACAACCCATGCGTTGAATGGTGACAGGTTAGGCCCGGTGTTGCGCTGAAACGGCAACAGCACGTCATCGATCCATTGCTGCGAACCGCAGACGGCGCCCGCCAATACGCGGCCCTGCCCGTCCATCAACTTCGTCGCGCTGTAAGCGACAACGTCCGCGCCGAAATCCATCGGCCGTTGCAGAACGCTCGTGGCAAAGGCGTTATCAACGACGGTGGTGATACCATGTTCTTTCGCCAAGCCGCAGACATAGGCCATGTCGACAATGTCCATCGTCGGGTTTGCCGGCGTTTCAAAGAAGAACACTTTGGTATTCGGCTTAATAGCGGCCTTCCACGCGTCATTGTCGCGGCTGTCGATAGTGGTTGTGCTGATCCCCCATTTGGGCAGCAAATTGTCGGTCAGCCAGCGGCATGAACCGAACGCGGCGCGCGCGGCAACGACATGGTCCCCCATTTGCAACTGGCACAATAACGCCGTGGTCATCGCCGCCATGCCCGTGGCTTGCGCGCGGCACGCTTCTGCCCCTTCCATCAACGCAATGCGTTCTTCCAGCATTTGCACTGTCGGGTTCTGCAACCGCGAATAGGTCATCCCATCCTGTTCACCGGCAAAGCGTGCAGCGACGGTTTCCGCATCATCATAGGTAAAGCCGGACGACAGGAACAATGCCTCCGACGTTTCGCCATGCTCACTGCGCCACGTGCCGCCACGCACCGCTTGGGTGGCGGCACGCCAATGCCGAGTGATTTCGCGATTCTGGCCAGTATTTTTCTTCATAGGTTCGCTTTTCGGGCAGAGCAGGGTTTAGGTCAAGGCGGCAAGCACCGCATCACCCATTTCATGGGTCGAATGCGTACCGCCGAGGTCAGGCGAACGTGCACCGCCAGCGAGCGCCTTAGCGACCGCCGCCTCGATACGGTCAGCCTGCCCTGGCAAGCCCAGCGAGTACCGCAACATCATGGCCGCCGACAATATCGTAGCAAGCGGGTTGGCTTTACCTTGCCCCGCAATGTCGGGAGCGCTGCCGTGGATAGGCTCGTATAGCCCCTTCTGAGCAGCGTCCAGCGATGCGCTCGGTAACATGCCAATCGAACCAGCGCACATGCTGGCCTGATCCGACAATATGTCGCCGAACAAATTGCCTGTGACGATCACGTCAAACTGGCCGGGGTTGCGCACCAATTGCATCGCGCAATTGTCGACATACATGTGGCTCAACGCGACATCGGGATATTCGGCATGGGTTTCGATTACGATATCGCGCCACAATTGCGACGTTTCAAGCACGTTGGCCTTGTCCACCGAGCATAATTTCTTGCCCCGCGCCATCGCGGTTTCGAAACCGACGCGTGCAATACGGCGGACCTCATCTTCATCATAGGACATGATGTCATAGCCTTCGCGCCTGCCATCAACGGTTTTGCGCATACCCTTTTCGCCAAAATAGACATCGCCATTGAGTTCGCGGACGATGACCATGTCGATTTGTGACGCAACTTCAGGGCGCAGCGCACTGGCGTCAGCCAATTCGGGAAACAGGGTCGCGGGACGCAGATTTGCAAACAAGGATAGTTCCTTGCGCAGGCCCAATATCGCCTGTTCCGGGCGCAAATGCCGTTCAAGCGCATCGCAATCCGGATCACCCACCGCGCCGAACAATATCGCGTCGGCGCGCTTGGCAAGCGCCAACGTGTCCGCCGGTAAGGGATGTCCAGTCGCCTTATAGGCCGCGCCGCCAACCAGCGCTTCTTCAAAGGCAAGCCCGTCGATGGCGAGCGCATCCAAAACGCGGCGTGCTTGCATGATGACTTCGGGACCAATTCCGTCCCCGGGTAACAAGGCAACTAACATTCGACCTGTCCTTCAATTTTTTACCGTCACCCTGAACTTGTTTCAGGGTCCATTTCTCGTCACAAGCCGCGGGCTATTGGGCATGATGGATGCTGAAACAAGTTCGGCATGACGATATTGAAATGTCAGGGTTTCTCCTGCCAACAGCAGTGCAGTTATGCAACTGCCCTTTTCAACCGCTCCACGAGGCGTTCGCGTGCGGCCATGACGTCGGCGCGGCGATCGCCCAGCACATGTGCGACAAGCCGCTTGCGGGTCTGCGCCATCATCCCCACGGGCGCGCTATCGCTATCATGTTCTTCGGCATAGCCAAGTTCGGCCAACAGCAATGTTTCATATTGCGCCACGGCGCCTGCCCATACCCGCGCCGCCGGAGCAAGCTCAATCGCAGAGAGCAAACCATCCGCTGCGCTATGGACACGCGGATAGGGTATGCCCTCAGCCAATGTCGCGGCGGTCACCGCCGTGACCCAGTCAATCGCGGCAATCGCCAATGGTTCGCTGAGTAAATGTGCGCGGCTGTGCACAGGTTCGGGCGTCAGACGCGCCAATTGCCCCGCTATGCGCGTGCGCCATTCGCCCTTGATCACATTGCCGGGGATAAGGACTGGGCGCAATTGCCGCCCCCGCGCGCCCGCGACATAGCCCGCGAGCATGCCGTACTCCGCGGTGAAGCCACGCACAATGGCGCCTGTTTCGCCATGGTTGCGGACCGCGCAGATGATGGCAGTAGCCGAAATGTCCATGCACCCTCATGCCAAGACTGCGGCGTGAGGGAAAGTTTTATCCTGCGTCTGCGCTGACCATGAATAAGGTCACACCGGCATATTTTTCGGCGGCAGGTTCGAACGCGGCATCAATGTCAAACGGCTGGTCCGTCAGTTGCAGGTCGTTGAGCCCCGATAAATGAAACGCGCCGAGCTTCTTATCGCGGCGGGCCACGCCATGTTTTTCCAATATTACAGCATCGGTGAACACCGCACTGTGTTTGGAATACAGGACATGCGGGGCCAACTTCATCGGCACATTATTGTACACCAAGGTGACACATTTTTTGAGCGCGATAGCTTCCAGAAGCAGTTGATTGTTGGTCATCACATGTCTCTATCGCACCCGCTTCACCATGCAATGAAAATAGCGGCGCAGTATTACGCTGTGGCCAGCTATCAGCCGTTGCTATGATAATAATCATACACCGTTTGTGCGACGGCGGCGGATACACCGGGGGCCTTTTGCAAATCTTCAAGGCTGGCGTTACGCACGGCGCGGGCGGTGCCGAAATGCATCAACAGCGCCTTTTTGCGCGATGGGCCAATGCCAGGAACTTCGTCAAGCGGGCTGACGGTAATAGCCTTGCTGCGCTTTGCGCGGTGCGCGCCAATGGCAAAGCGGTGCGCCTCATCGCGTAGCCGCTGCAAATAAAACATGACAGGCGCATTGACAGGCAAGGTAAATTCGCGGCCATCGGGGAAGTGGAACGTCTCACGGCCCGCATGGCGATCAGGACCTTTGGACACGCCGATAAAGGCAACATCCTCAACACCCAGTTCACGCACGACTTGCATGACGGAACTCATTTGCCCTTTGCCACCATCGATCAGAACAAGGTCGGGCCAGTTTTCGTCGCGTTCCTGTTCCCCTTCCTCAGCCATCAACCTGCCAAAGCGCCGCGCCATTACTTCGCGCATCATAGCGAAGTCGTCGCCGGGCGCAGTATCCGGGTTTTTGATGTTGAACTTGCGATATTGACCTTTGATGAAGCCTTCTGGCCCGGCCACGATCATTGCGCCCAGCGCGTTTGTCCCTTGAATATGGCTGTTGTCATAGACTTCGATCCGGCGTGGCGGTTCGGGCAATTCGAACAGGCCAGCCACCTCTTGCAGCAATTTACCCTGTGTGGTGCTCTCCGCCAGCTTACGGTCAAGCGCTTCCTCGGCATTACGCGTCGCTTGTTTGACCAAGCGCACACGGTCGCCGCGTTGCGGCATGCTGATTTCGATCTTGCGCTCGGCACGCTCGGACAAAGCTTGCGCCAACAAATCTGCCTCGGTCAGTTGCCGATCGAGGAAAATGGACTTCGCAGGCGGTACGTCCTCATAAAATTGCGCGAGGAAGCTGGTGAACACCTCGTCCTCGCTCATTTCCGCAACATGCGCGGGGAAGAATGACCGATGCCCCCAATTTTGCCCGCCGCGAATAAAAAACGCCTGAATGCCCATCACGCCATTGCGATGCGCCAGCGCAAAAATGTCGGCGTCACCCACGCCTTCTGCGTTGATAGCCTGCGACCCTTGAATGAAGGTCAGAGCCCGAAGCCGGTCGCGGACCATGGCGGCGCGCTCGAAATCAAGCGCTTCTGCCGCCGACTCCATCTCCTTGGCAAGCTTCGCCTGTACCGCAGAGGATTTGCCGTCGAGGAAGGATTTGGCGTCCGCGACAAGGCCGTCATAGGACGCGTCATCAATCCGCTCGACACAGGGCGCGGAGCAGCGCTTGATTTGGTACAGCAGACAAGGCCGGTCACGATTGTTAAAGAAGCTGTCGGTGCAACTGCGCAGCAGAAACAATTTTTGCAGCGCGTTCAACGTTTGGTTGACGGAACCAGCACTGGCGAACGGGCCGTAATATTGTCCCTTATGCCGCCGCGCGCCGCGATGTTTCTGAATACGCGGAAATTTATGGTCGGCGCGAAGCAGGATGAAGGGAAAGCTTTTATCATCGCGCAGCAGCACATTGTAAGCGGGGCGATATCGCTTGATCAGCTGCGCCTCCAGCAACAGCGCTTCAGCCTCGCTGTTGGTTGTGACGATGGTCATGGATCGCGTCAACGCGACCATTCTGCGCAAACGATTGGGGAGCCGGTCAATCTGCACATAATTGCCAACGCGATTCTTTAACGCGCGCGCCTTCCCAACATAAAGAACGTCGCCGCGCGCATCGTGCATGCGATAGACCCCAGGTTTGAGCGGAAGGGTCTTCAGAACATTGCGGATCGCGGCGATGCCGGTATCGAAATCCGGTGTGTCCGCACCGCGCACGGCATATGTCGCCTTTTCCTCACTAAAGCGGGAGGCTGCATTGGGTTGGTCGGGGCGGTCGGCTTTGGACATGTTGCCTGCGATGTAGGCAACGTCTTTGCACTACACAACGTCATTCCCGCATAGGCGGGAGAATGACTAAGATATGGGAGCTTAACTTAGTTCAGCGACGCAATCGACTGATCAATCAACGCGGCATCAGCCTTTGCGTCATGATGCGCTGCGATAAGCTGCGCCGCAGCGGCCGCAGCAGCAGTGGCCGCAGTCTTGCGTACATCGGCAATTGCGGCGCGCTCTGCGGCTGCAATTTTATCTTCCGCGGCTTGCGCACGGCGGCCAATCAACGCGGTGGCGTCGGACTTGGCGCGCGATATGATCAGCTTCGCTTCTTCTTCGGCCGATGCCTTCATCGCGTCGGCATCAATCGCAGCTTGCTTCGCCTTGGCTTCATATTCGGCCTTGATAGCTTCCGCTTCGGCCCGCAAAGCGGTCGCCTGATCCAATTGCGCGCGGATGCCAGCGATTTGGTTATCCAGTGCGCCGGCGATCATAGCAGGTACTTTTTTCCAAAGTGCCAAGGCAATCACTGCGAGCATCGCCAATGCGACGAGCATGGAAGCGTCAAAACCCAGTGCCGACGGTGCAACATGTTTTTCAGCGCCGGCATGCGCTTCGGTTGTGGCATGTGCTTCAGCGGCGGGCGCAGCAATCGCTGCGGCGTCTGGTGCAGGCGCCATTGCGGTTGCAGTTGCAGCCGCTTCGGTTGCTATTTCTGGATTAGCCATGGGACATTACCGCCTTCACTGCTTTTGCGGCTTGCGCAGATGTGACCTTGGCACCGGAAACCTTAGCAACGATATCAGCTGCGGCCTCTGCAGCCACAGTTTCAATACCGGATAATGCTTTGGCGGTTGCCTTCGCCAATTCGGCGTCGGCAGCGGCGATCTTTGCGCTTATTTCTGCGTCAGCCTTCCCCAGACGCGCATCGGCGTCCTTCGCGGCTTTCGCCTTGGCAGCGGAAGACTTGGCTTGTGCCGCGGTCCGCGCCGCTGCCAAATCAGCGGCACCGCTGTCACCCAGGTTGTTAGCCTCTGCCCGTGCATGTTCGGCAGCAGCCAGGTCGTCCGCAATCTTGCGATCACGTGCGTCCATCGTTGCTTCTACCTTTGGCAACATCACGCGGCCGACCGTAAAATAGATCAAGCCGAATACAATCAACAGCCAAAAGAACTGCGATGCATAGGTTTCAAGGATCTGACTAATCTGGGGCATATTACGCGCTTGTCCTTATGAAAGAATGCCCCGGCATTGTGCCGGGGCGAAACCGTCAATTAGGCAACGAAGATCAGGATCATCGCAACAACGAACGCAAGCAGACCGAGAAGTTCGGCAGCTGCGAAGCCGATGAACAAACGACCCTGCTGACCGTCAGCTGCTGCAGGATTGCGCAAAGCGCCCTGAAGGAACGAACCGAAAACGTTACCAACACCACCAGCGGCGAGGCCGGCACCAATTGCTGCAAGACCTGCACCGATCAATTTTGCTGCTTCTGCGTCCATGATAATAACTCCTGTCAAAAATACATATGGGTAGTAGAAAAAACTCAGTGCAAATTAACCGCGTCGTTGATGTACAACGAAGTCAAAAGTGCAAATACATAGGCCTGAATGGCGCATACCAGCAACTCAAGGAGCGTGATACCGATCATCAGGATGAAAGAAGGGATGCTGACCACCAATGGCACCCACGCAGCTTCTGCGTTCAAGCCGTTGATGACGAAGCCCGCCAACACCTTCATCAACACGTGCCCAGCTGTCATGGCGACAAAAAGACGAAGTGCGAGGCTGAATGGGCGGATAAGGAACGAAAACAGTTCGATCAGCGGGATGAGCCACAGCAACCACCAAGGTGTGCCATGTGGCACAAACAGGCTGAAAAAGTGCAGGCCATGCTTCCAAAAGCCAACGATCAAGACGGTACCAAAGCTGATAACCGCAAGCACGGCGGTGACCGTCAGGTGGCTGGTGACCGTGAATGGGTGCAAGCCGGGTACGATACCAAATGGCATCATGCCCATGAAGTTTGCCATGAGGATGAACATGAACAGCGAGAACACCAAAGGCACATATTTTTTGCCTTCAGGACCAACGCTTGAGGTCAGCATATTGTTCACGAAGCCGGTTACGCCTTCGACCGCCATCTGCCAGCGACCGGGAACCAGGTCACGCTTCATTCCGCCCCACATAAACAGCCACAAGGCGCCCAATACGAGGATCATGAACAACGAAGAGTTTGTGAAGGAGACGTCGTATCCAGCAATATTGAGCTGCGCGAGCGGCTCAATCTGGAACTGGTACATCGGATCGATTTTGCCGCTTTCGCCTGCCACGTTCACTACCCTGTTTTTTCCACACCCAAGCGATTTCGCGTGGGCATATTATACGACTTAAGCGCCCAGACTATTCCGGACGCTCCCCTGAGATCTTTATAATGTTCCTGAAGGCGACTGCGATGCCCAAAAACATGCAGACCAACAGAAGCGCAGGCGAAGTACCCAGCAAGTGGTCAAACAACCACCCAACAAGTGCACCACCAGCAGGACCAGCGATGAGCTCAGTTAAAACCCTGTTCCCTTGCCGCATTCCTTTGGCTGGAACCTGATCTTTACCTGCACGTTCTGCTTCGGCTTTCCGCGCCGCTTTCAGCTGCATGTCTAACGAATCGAGCCGAGCGTCACTTTTGCCTTTGCCATCCTGCCCGGAATTGTCCGACATCATATGATTCCATCCTCTTTAACAAAGGGAACCACCACGAAATCGGGGCAACCCCGCCTAGGCACCGGCGCTTTAGGAGAGCGTCTGCGCCAAGTCAACAGCGCGCACGCAAGAATGTTGCAATGCAACAGGCCGGCGCTAGGCATACGTGCCCCAGCGGGGTTTTAAGACGGTATCATCCCTTATTCGGGAACACGCGCCTGACGCTTAATTCAGGTTCAGGGGCAGCGCGGGTTTTCCATTGGCCCGAAGGTGTTTGGTATTTTTCGCCCGCAACCGTGCGTTCTGCAATCAAGCGACAACCGCTACGCAGCGCCATTTCCTCAACCGTTGCGCCATTTGTGAGCGCTTCTTTCGAATATGCCGCCTTACGCTTGATATTGATGTCCTCGACCAACGCGCGAACCATGGGCCCAGGCGCTATGACAAAGCCCAGATAACCGTCTGGTTGCAACGCCATTCGCTTTAAGCCGCTTGCGCTCGATGCAAAATTCACAGAAAAGGTTTCTATCACAAAAGGATAGCAGTGATGACGGATAGCGCGGACAAGACGGAACATCATGGTGTTGGCCACCGCGCACGTTTGCGTAAACGTTTGCTGGAGAAAAATGGCGACAGCCTCCACGACCATGAACTGATCGAATATTTGCTCGCGCTCGCCATTCCGCGCCGCGATACCAAGCAAATTGCGAAGGTTTTAATTCACCGATATGGCAGCTTAGCCGCCTTGCTGACCGCTGACGCCGACAGTATCTTGCAAGAGAAATGGATGGGCGAAACGAGCGTTACTGCTTTAAAAATCGTTCAGGTTGCGGCGCTTCGCCTGTTGAGCGAACCAGTGCGAGAACTGCCGATCTTGTCCTCATGGCAATCTTTGCTCGATTATCTGCGCGCCGACATGGCGCATCTTACGATTGAGCGTGTGCGCACACTGTATCTCAACAGCAAAAACATGCTGATCCGTGATGAGGTTGCAAGCGAAGGGTCAATCGACGAAGCCGCAATTTATACCCGCGAGGTCATCCGGCGCGCGATGGATCTGGGCGCGGCTGCGATCATCCTTGTCCACAATCATCCAAGCGGGGATAGCGCCCCAAGCCGGCAGGACATTGCGATGACCCGCAACATTGCCGACGCGGGGAAAAAGTTCGGAATTGCAGTGCACGACCATATCGTTATCGGCAAAAACGGTTTCAACAGTATGCGCAGCTCAGGGCTACTGTAACGATTTAGCGGGTGGCAAAATAACCAATGCTCCAGCATAGGCCCGATATGCCATCACAGAATCCAGCTAAGAAAACTATCGGTCCACGCGAACTCACGGTCATGATGTCATCTCTCATGGCGCTCAACGCGCTTGCGATTGATGCCATGTTACCCGCATTCCCCGCGATGATCCGTAGCCTTGGCATCGCCGACCCGAACCAGATTCAATATATAATTTCGACCTTTTTGGCGGGTACGGGAATTGGTGCGCTGATCTACGGTCCACTGTCGGATCGTTATGGCCGAAAACCGATATTGCTGGTCGCAACACTTGGCGCTGCGATTTTTTCATTGGCCTGCTCGATAGCGCCAACGTTTGAAATCATGCTTATGATGCGGTTTGCACATGGGCTGTTGGCGGCAGCGATGGGGGTTCTCGTCATCTCGGTCATCCGCGATCAGTTTGAAGGCGATGCCATGGCGCGACGGATGTCGACAATCTTTCTCATATTCATGATCGTGCCCATCGTCGCGCCAACGATTGGTCAGATGGTGTTGCTATTTGCAGGCTGGCGGGTGATTTTTGACCTGATGGCCTTCATGGCCGTCGCCGCGTCGATCTGGGTCTATGTGCGGTTGCCCGAAACCTTGGCGCCAGAAAATGTCATTCCTATTCAACCACATGCACTGGCAAAAGCTTGGAAAGTCGTCGTCTTGAACCGCAATTCGGCTGGCTATATGATTGGGGCTGGCGTCACGCAGGGCGCCCTGTTTGGCTATCTCAACAGCTCGCAGCAGATGTTTGATCGGGTATTCCATGCCGCGGATTTCTTCACCATTGGCTTTGCCATAATCGCCATCGGCATTGCCGCATCAAACTTCACCAATTCGCGCATCGTCGAACGTTTTGGCGCGCGCCGTGTGTCGCAAACTGCGCTGCTAACCTTTATCGCGCTGGGTGGGTTGCAATTGCTTGCGGCCACTTTTGTGCCAACCTCGCTTCCGATCTTCATGGTACTGCTCACGGGTAATATGGCGATGATTGGATTTATCGGTTCGAACTTCTCGTCAATTGCAATGACGCCCTTTGGCCATGTCGCCGGCGCGGCATCATCGTTCCAAACCTTTGTACGTACGGCTCTTGCCGCATCTCTTGGTGCATTTATCGGGCAACAGTTTAACGGCACTGTCTTTCCCGTTGCGCTTGGTTTTTTCAGCTGCGGGCTTGTTGCGCTTGGCCTTGTCCTATGGTGCGAAAAGGGCAAGTTGTTCACGCAGCCCGGGACCACGCAGTCTATTCCCATCAACTTGCATAATTAGGGCAAAGAAAAGGGGCACCGAAGCGCCCCTGTCCTTATTGTTATTTGCGTCACCCTTAGTCCACGACTGGACCAGGAAACTCGCCCATATCCGGCGCCTCATCGGCCATCTGGTCATGCTGCAAGTTTGAATTGCGCATGCCATAGATGAAGTAAATCAATATGGCGCCAACTAAAAAATAGACGAACATCATCAGCACGTGTTTTGGAAGCGACTCGATGAGATAGAGGCAAGACAATATGCCAAGAATCGGTGTCAGCGGGTAGAGCGGCACCGAAAAACCACGCGGCAATTCAGGAGCTGCACGGCGCAGGTAAATCACCGACAGACAGACGATGGCGAATGCCGCCAATGTCCCGACCGAAGTCATGTCACCCAGAACGTTGATGTCAAAGAAGCCAGCAGCAACTGCTGTGATCGTGCCAACCAACATCGTGTTGATATAAGGCGTGTGGAACTTTGGATGCACCTTTGAGAAGATCTTCGGCAACAGGCCATCGCGGGCCATGGTGTAGAAGATACGGGTTTGCGCGTACATCAAAACAAGCACAACAGATGTCAGACCGATGATTGCACCAACCTTGATCGTCTTTGCCAGCCAAGACCATTGCGGGCCAAAGCTGTCGACGACGACGGCTACAGGGTCTGGAACGTTGAGCGATGCATAAGGCACAAGCAAAGTCATAATTGCTGCAACCAGCATATAGATCACGGTGCAGACCACTAGCGAACCAATGATGCCGAATGGCATGTCACGCTTCGGGTCTTTGGCTTCCTGACCAGCGGTAGATACCGCTTCGAAACCGATGTAGGCAAAGAACACGATGGAGGCGGCTCGCATAATACCATCGATGCCAAATTCGCCCTCTCCGGTATTTTCAGGAATGAACGGCGTCCAGTTTTTCGTAACCAGTTCCGGCAAGTTGGTCAGGACGAGATATCCGCCGACCAGAATGAACGCAGTAAGCACGCTCACCTTAATGGCGACGATGACGTTGTTCACTTTGGCCGATTCAGACACACCAACCATCAGCAACAGCGAAAGCGCCATGCAGATCAGGAAGGCGGGTAGGTTGAAAATCGCGGTCACCGCGACACCATCAACGATCACCGGCGCACCCTCACGCATCACGGCTTGTCCTGTCGGACCGGTAAACTGTGGCGGAATCACAAGGCCGAAGTCCGCGAGCAGGCTAACCACATAGCCGCTCCAGCCGACCGCAACCACCGAGGCTGCAAGGCCATATTCAAGGAGCAACAACGCACCCATGATCCAAGCGACAAATTCGCCCAACGTGGTGTAGCTATATGTATAAGCCGAACCCGACACGGGCAGTGTCGAGGAGAGTTCTGCGTAGCATAAACCTGCAAAAGCACAGACGATACCTGCTACAACGAAGGACAACATAACCGCTGGACCAGCATGCAAAGCTGCTGCACTGCCGGTACGGACGAAGATACCCGCACCAATGATGCAACCAACGCCCAACAGCAGAAGGTTCCATTTGCCCAACGAACGCTTCAGTTCGCTGTTCGCAGACTCTCTTTGTACTTGTGCGATCGTCTTGCGCGCGAACATGCGCTGCATCACGGATTGCTGCTCAACGGCCATCATAATCTCCCCGATGGATTTCTTATGCCGCAGAACCTAGCCTCAAAATGCCTCGGCGCAACTTAATTTCACCGGATAAGCATCGGTCCGAGCGGTTTTCCACCAAAAATATGGACATGCAGGTGCGGAACTTCTTGATGGGCATCGATTCCGATGTTGGCGAGCAGGCGATATCCGGTCTCAACCAGCCCCATTTCGCGCGCAACATGGCCCACGGCCCGCACAAATCCGGCTATTTCGGCAACGGTGGCTGTGGTGCTGAAATCATCCCAGCTGACATAAGCGCCCTTGGGAATGACAAGGACATGCTCAGGCGCTTGCGGGTTTATGTCGTGAAAGGCGAGTGCCCATTCATCCTCGAACACTTGGCGGCATGGTATTTCTTTGCGCAGGATTTTGGCGAAGATGTTTTGGTCATCATATTCCAAAGTCGGGTCAATCGGCATGTCTCACTCCCCAATATTGCTGCGCGCCGCCTTTTCGACGAGGCCGGACACGCCCTCACGGCGATCCAGCTCGGCCAGCACGTCATCCCATGACACACCGCATTCGCGCAGCAATATCAGAAGATGAAATATCAGGTCAGCGGACTCTGCCGTTACCTGCTGCGCATCCCCCGACAGCGCAGCGATAATAGTTTCCGTGGCTTCTTCACCAACCTTCTGAGCAATTTTGCCACGACCTTTAGTGAACAAGGATGCGACATAACTGCTGTCCGGCGCGGCGCCAGAACGCTGCGCGATGGTGTGTTCGAGCCGTTTGAGTGTGTCGGGCATCAAATATCCTTTTGCAGGGCTATGACCATGGCCTTGTCCTCGGCAGGGATCAACCCTTCGAGGACACGCCAAAAGCCGGTAACGGACTCTTGCCCTGCCGCAGCATAAGCCGACGCAAGGCTGCTCCGCAGGGCTTCAAACAACTGCGCCTCAAATTTGACGCCCTCGGGCGTCAGGCGCAGCAGTTTTTGCCGGCGATCAACATTGCCCGTGCGCGTTTCCACCAAGCCCTTGTCGGCCAAATCATTCAGCACGCGGCCAAGCGATTGTTTGGTGATGGCCAGAATCTTAAGCAATGCGCTGATTGGCAGATCAGGCTGACGCGCGATAAAGTAGAGCGCGCGATGATGCGCGCGGCCAAGGCCATGTTCAGCCAAGCCATCATCAATCGCACGCGTAAGCCGCGTGTAGCCAAAAAACAAAAGCTCGACCCCACGCCGCACTTCATGTTCACGCAGGAACAGAGGCGACGCAGTGGGCGGGACAGAAACAGAAGATGGGACAGCCATATTGACGCATCTTGGCCTAGCCCATAGAACAGTGCAAGACCCTAATAGACGAGAACATTCATGACCGCTGGCGCCTTTCCTTTTGAAACCAACCCGAACCCGGTTGATCCAGCCGAGCGCGCCGCGCGGTTAACCGACCCTGGTTTTGGCCGGGTGTTCACAGATCATATGGTCACAATCCGCTACTCAGACTCCAAGGGCTGGCATGATGCGAAAGTCGGGCCACGCGGACCACTGACGCTCGATCCTGCGACTGCCGTGTTGCATTACGCTCAAGAGATTTTTGAAGGACTGAAAGCCTATCGCCTCGCGGACGGCGGAATGGCGCTGTTCCGCCCCGAACAAAATGCCCGTCGTTTCCAACGTTCGGCCAAGCGGCTAGCGATGCCAGAATTGCCCGAAGAGATGTTCCTGCAAGCGTGCAAGCAATTGGTTGAAGTTGATAAAGAATGGTTTCCACCCGTAGACGGGGGCTCCATTTATTTACGCCCGTTCATGATCGCGAGCGAAGTGTTTCTGGGCGTAAAGCCGTCTGCTGAGTATCTGTTCATGGTTATTGCCTCTGCGGCGGGCAATTATTTCAAAAGTGGTGCGCCAGCTATTTCGATCTGGGTATCCGAACAATATACACGCGCGGCACCGGGCGGCACGGGCGCGGCGAAATGCGGGGGCAATTATGCAGCCAGCCTCATCGCACAATCCGAAGCGATTAAGCAAGGTTGCGACCAGGTTGTGTTTCTCGACGCAGCGGAACATCGCTGGGTCGAGGAACTGGGCGGCATGAACCTGTTTTTCTTGTTCGACGACGGGTCAATCATCACGCCCCCAGCCGACGGTACAATATTGGAAGGCATCACCCGCGATTCCGTGCTGACTCTGGCGCGCGCGCAAGGGTTGAACGTGCGTGAGGAACGCTACGCCATAGACCAATGGCGGGCAGATGCAGAGTCGGGGCGCTTGGTCGAAACCTTCGCCTGCGGAACGGCTGCTGTGATCACGCCGGTTGGGAAAGTGCAGTCCGCAAAGGGCAGTTTTACGATCGGCGCGGGCGGTGCGGGACAGATGACTCAGCAAATTCGGTCAAAACTTGTGGATATCCAGCGCGGAATTGTCGCCGATGCCCATGGCTGGGTGCAGCGCATTGATTAAGCAGTTGCGGAATATGATTCCCGCGATATAAGCCGCCCGCATCGGCCAGATTACTGGCTTGCTGGGGCGTCGCCAAGCGGTAAGGCAGCGGCTTTTGATGCCGCCATTCGCAGGTTCGATCCCTGCCGCCCCAGCCATTTATGCCGAATTTGCATAATCATTAATCAAATATTAATGTAAAAACATGTAAATATTGGTAAATCTTTTTTCGCTATCTATTAACTAAGTAATATATCGTTAGATACATCTCATTGTCGAATTTTCGGCGGCTTGCTAAAAGGTGCGCGCAAAATGAGAGTATTTATTGCCGACAATGATTCAGAAGTTGTCGATTATTTAAAACAGATAGTTAAAGATCTAGGAGATAATACTGTTGGTTGCACCGACAGCAAAAACTTTACCGAAATATTGTTGCGCGAAGTATTTGATCTCGTCATCTTGGATTGGAATATTCGTGCCTCGAACGATATGTCGATGCTCGAATGGATGAACAAGACTTTGGTCACACGGCCGCCGGTTATAATGATGGCGAACCGGTCTGCTAAGCGAGATATTACAGACGCCTTAAATGCCGGTGCCGATGATTATATCACTAAACCAGAAAGCCGTAATGTTATTGCGGCGCGGCTAAACGCTTTGCTGCGTGGCAACGCAGCCGGTGGCGCATTTGATACGGAGGTCACATATGGCGCCTACAAGATGAACCGCCTGGAACAAAGCGTTACAATCCATGAAGAGACCGTCATATTGACCGCCAAGGAATTTGAGTTGGCAGAAATGTTCTTCAAGAACACAGACCGGACCTTGTCGCGTCACTATATCATGCAAACCATTTGGCGAACGACGGCAACACTCGCGACACGCACATTAGACATGCACATTTCGAGGGTGCGAGCGAAGTTAGCTTTGCGGCCCGAAAACGGCTTCCGGATTTTCACGGTTTTCGGCTGCGGTTACCGCCTTGAGTCTGCTCAATAAAACGTGACCGTTACAAAAAGGCTGCCTCAATCGGCCTTTTTCGCGCGTTCCGCCATTTCCTGGTTCAGCATTTCTGCCAACAGAAACGCCAGTTCTAGCGATTGCGCCGCGTTCAAGCGTGGGTCGCAATGTGTGTGATACCGATCTGCGAGGCCTTCGTCAGTCACAGCGACTGCCCCGCCGGTGCATTCGGTGACATTTTGCCCGGTCATTTCGATATGGATGCCGCCGCCGAAGCTGCCTTCAGCACGGTGCACAGCGAAGAAGCCACGCACTTCGGCCAAGATGCGCTCAAACGGACGGGTTTTATATCCACTGGCTGATTTGACGACGTTACCGTGCATCGGATCGCAAGACCAGATGACGGGATGCCCTTCTCGTTGCACGGCGCGAACCAAAGTCGGGAGCGCCGCTTCTACTTTGTCATAGCCGTATCGCGAGATCAACGTGATCCGCCCTGCCACCCGCGCGGGGTTCAGCGTCTCAAGCATCCGCAACAATGCGTCAGGTTCAAGGCTTGGGCCACATTTCACGCCAATGGGGTTGCCTATACCACGCAAAAATTCGACATGGGCCGACCCCTCGAACCGCGTCCGATCCCCAATCCACAGGAAATGTGCAGACGTATCGTACCAGCCGCCGGTCAGGCTGTCCTGACGGGTCATCGCTTGCTCATAAGGCAGTAACAAAGCTTCATGGCTGGTGTAGAAGCTTGTTCCCTTAATTTGCGGAACTGTGTCTGGGGTAATGCCGCACGCTTCCATAAAGGCCAACGCCTCGCTGATGCGATCTGCGGTTTCTTTGTATTTCTGTGCCCATGGCGAACGGCCCATATAATCATGCGTCCAGGCGTTGACCTGCTGCAGATTGGCATAACCGCCGCTGGAAAAGGCGCGCAGAAGGTTCAATGTCGATGCCGCCTGACTATAGGCGCGGATCATACGCGCTGGGTCGGGCTCGCGTCCCTCGGCCACAAATTCAATGTCGTTGATAATGTCACCGAAATAGCTCGGTAGCTCAACGCCGTTTATGGTTTCGGTTGGTGTGGAGCGTGGCTTTGCAAATTGGCCCGCCATGCGTCCAAGTTTGACCACAGGCAACTTGCCCGCAAAGGTCAGCACGACCGCCATTTGCAAGATCACGCGGAAGGTATCGCGGATGTTGTTCGGGTGAAATTCGGCAAAACTTTCGGCGCAGTCACCGCCTTGAAGCAGGAACGCCTTACCTTCGGCTACTTTTGCAAGATCGGCCGTCAGGTTTCGCGCCTCACCAGCAAAAACCAGCGGTGGATAATTACGCAGCGTGTTCTCGGTCGCCGACAATGCCGCAGCATCTTTGTACGCAGGCATGTGAATGCCCGTTGCGTCTCTCCAGCTTTCCGGCGTCCAGCTCGTCGCCATGGGTCATGCTCCAACAATAATCGGATAAATTTTGCGCTCTTTAGGCGTAACATGTTGTCGGTAGCAAGCGTTACCGCCGAATTTCCGTTGGTTTCGTAAAATGCAACACAGCCAGCGTCATTTGCCACATTGGCAACCAAATTGCCTGTTGGCAAATGACTGGAAAGACGTCTATGTGGCCGCTGAATCGCCCCTGTCGCGCGCCAGATTGCTGGACGCGGTTGGAGTGATAAGATTTCGACGGTATTGCGCGGTTCAGTTCCGCGACGCAAAAAGGGCAGGTTATGTCGACAGTCAAAAAAACAAAAGGCACCGGAAAAAAACCGGTAAAAGCGCCAAAGGCTGCCGTTGCAGCCACTTTAAAAGCGGATAGCGCAACATCGAACGGTAATGCTGCGGACAATCTGCACATTGATAGCAACGGCCAAACACCGGGCGTCCGTCGCCGTGACTTCATCCACATCGCAACCGTCAGTTTCGCTGGCGTAGGCGCGGACGCCGTTGCAATGCCTTTGGTATCACAGATGAGCGCTAGCGCCGACGTCTTGGCCTTGGCCTCTATCGAAGTTGACGTAGCTGCCATTCAGCCAGGTCAGTCGATCAAGACCAGCTGGCGCAAACAACCAGTTTTCATCCGCAATTTAACACCTGCCGAAATCGAAGAGGCCAATAAGGTCGATGTTGGCGGGTTGCGCGATCCGCAAACGCTTGCCGACCGGACAAAGCCCGGCAAAGAAAATTGGCTCATCACCCTTGGCGTCTGCACCCATTTGGGCTGCGTACCTTTGGGCGCGGCAGCTGGCGAAGTTAAGGGTGAATATGGCGGCTATTTCTGCCCTTGCCATGGTTCGCATTATGACACCGCCGCACGCATCCGGAAGGGTCCAGCCCCGACGAACCTCGTCGTTCCGGAATTCGCATTCATTTCTGACACAGTCGTAAAAATCGGTTGAGGAGCTAGAACGTAATGAGCTTCCCTTGGGCACAAGAGTATAAGCCGCAAGGCACAGTGAGTAAGTGGGTCGATGAACGCCTGCCCTTGCCGCGCTTGGTCTATAACGCCGTTGGCGCCGGATATCCGGTTCCACGCAACCTCAATTATTTCTGGAACTTCGGCGTCCTTGCGGGCGTCGCTTTGGTAATCCAGATTGTAACCGGCATCATTCTTGCCATGCATTATTATGCAAGCGTGGACGGTGCGTTCAACAGCGTTGAGCATATCATGCGCGACGTGAACTCCGGCTGGTTTATCCGCTATGCGCACATGAACGGCGCGAGCTTCTTCTTCATCGTCGTTTATATCCACATTTTCCGTGGACTTTTCTACGGTTCGTATAAAGCGCCGCGGGAAATGATCTGGCTGCTGGGTGTTACCATCTTCCTGTTGATGATGGCGACCGCGTTCATGGGTTATGTTCTGCCATGGGGCCAAATGAGCTTCTGGGGTGCGCAGGTTATCACTGGCTTCTTCTCCGCCATTCCGTTGGTAGGTGAACCATTACGTCAATGGCTTCTTGGCGGCTTTGCGCCTGACCAAGCTGCGTTGAACCGCTTCTTCTCGCTGCACTATTTGATGCCATTCGTTATTGCAGGCGTCATCATCCTGCACGTTTGGGCATTGCACATTCCGGGATCTTCAAACCCAACAGGCGTCAGTGTAAAGAGCGAGCAGGACACTGTTCCGTTCCACCCTTATTACACCGCAAAGGACGGCTTCGGTCTTGGGATTTTCTTGATCTTCTTCGTCGCTGTAACCTTCTTTGCGCCGAATATGTTGGGTCATCCTGACAACTATATTCCGGCCAACCCGCTTTCGACGCCAGCGCACATCGTGCCTGAATGGTATTTCTTGCCATTCTACGCAATTTTGAAGGCTTTCACCGTTGACTTTGGCATTCCGTTCACGGGGATCATCATCATCGAAGCCAAGTTGATGGGCGTGCTTGCGATGTTCGGCTCGATCCTGCTGTTGTTCTTCTTGCCTTGGCTGGACACATCACCCGTGCGTTCAGGGCATTATCGCCCGCTGTTCCGCAAGTTTTTCTGGTTTGGCCTGATCCCGTGCATCGTTTTGTTGACCTATTGCGGCGGCAAGCCGCCTTATGCCCAATGGGTTATTCTCAGCCAGATTGCGGCGGCATATTATTTCGCCCATTTCTTGATCATCTTGCCAATCGTTTCGCGCATTGAACGGCCGCTTCCGCTGCCAAATTCAATCACCGAAGCTGTCACCGGCAAACCGCTTGAAACAGCGGCTGCGTAAAACAGGGAAAGCAGTATCATGGTTCGTTTAGTTGCTTTTTTAGTAGGCCTGTTTTTCAGCGGCATGCTTTTGCTCGGCCTTGGGGACACCGTTATCAAGGCTATTCAGGAACCTGAGCAGCCCACGGCTGAGCATGAATTTCATGAAACACCACTTGCCGTCAGCTTTGCGCATGACGGTCCGTTCGGCAAATTCGACCGTGGCCAGTTACAACGCGGATTGAAGGTCTATTCCGAAGTGTGCGCGGCTTGTCACAGCCTCAATCTTGTTGCCTTTCGCGATTTTGCGGCATTGGGTTACAATGAAGAGCAAGTGAAGGCACTGGCCAAGGCTTGGAAGACCGAAGTGCCAAGCATTAACCCTGAAACGGGTGAAGCAGCAACACGGCCTGCCATTCCTGCCGACAAAATTCCTTCGCCATTTGCGAATGAAGTTGCGGCACGTGCGGCTAACAACAACGCGCTTCCACCCGATCTTTCGCTGATCACCAAGGCGCGCGCCGATGGTACGGCATATGTCTATTCCTTGTTGATGGGCTACCGCAATCAAGCGGGTTACAAGAACGCGGAAGGCAAAGAGCTGTTGAAGGAATTTCCTGAAGCGGCGACAGCCCCCGGTTTGCACTTCAACCCATGGTTTGCAAACCTGAACATCGCGATGGCTGACCCGATTGCAGGTGATGATCAGGTTACCTATGATGATGGTACAAAGGCCACTAAACAGCAGATGGCGAAAGACGTTTCTGCATTCTTGGCATGGACCGCAGAGCCAAAGATGGAAAACCGTAAAAGTGCAGGTTGGGCAGCTTTGGGCTTCCTAATCATCTTTACCGTGCTTGCGTGGATGTCCTACCGGACCATTTGGGCTGACAAGAAACACTAATAGTGTGAATCAGAATTTGGAAGGGGCCGCTTTTGCGGCCCTTTCTTTTGCAATCAAGGCGTTGACGCTGTGGCCGGATAATGGCAATAGCTGCGTTTCCAACGGCCATTTGGTCCGTCGCGGGTATAGCATAGTGGTAATGCACTAGCCTTCCAAGCTAGCTAGAGGGGTTCGATTCCCCTTACCCGCTCCATCTTTAACCCCCGTTGGCATATCAACAGGCGCACCGCTAAACTGATACAGCTTGCGTCCAAATGGCTATGGTCTTGAAAACCTATCGCGCCATATTCATCCTATATTCATGCGTGTTCGCTAGTGCGGCTGATTATAAGGAGCGATAACGATGAAGAAACTTTCACTCTATGCTGTCCTCATGGTCCTTTCTGTTACCTCCGCAGCGGCACTTCATGCTGCTCCAGTTAAAGCTGATTCAGAAGGAAATCGTGTTATCACCAAGGCAGAAG
>JAIOYN010000085.1 GCA_021741065.1 Sphingomonadaceae bacterium
CCATGGGTTGCACCGCCTGTATGACCACGGCCCCCATGACGGGCGATTTCGTGCGTCGTTACGGCATCGCCCATACCACCAGCCAAGCGTGGGCATTGGGTGACGCCGTGATCCGCGCGCGCGGGGCCAAAACCGACCCGATCGCCGCCATTCTGGCCGAGGCGGGCGGAACCTTCCTAATGACGGGCAAAGTCACCGACATTGGCCGTCGCATTGACGGCGGCTTTGTGCGCGGCACGCTGACTGTGGCAGGGCTTGGCGCTGATGCGGGCCGCACCTTAGTGATCGACATTCAGAACGAATATCTGGTGGCGACCGAAGGCGACAAGCGACTTGCGATGGTGCCAGACCTGATCTGCATTGTCGATTCTGAAACTGGCCGCCCGATTGGGACCGAAGAACAACGTTATGGGTTGCGCGTGGCGATCCTGTCCTTGCCGGCCTCTGCTCTTTTGCGCACCGATCTGGCGTTGACCCTCATGGGACCGCGCGCCTTTGGCTTTGATTTCGACTATGTTCCCCTTGGTGAATCGACCCAACCTGCCCCCGTGGCTGCCTATAGGGCTGGCCACAGTCCTAACTCAACCCCATAGAGGAGGTCTGCTATGAACAGACGCGACATTCTAAAATCCGCTGCGCTCTCCGCAATTGCGGCCTCGGTTCCTTTGGCCGTTCCGCGCTGGAGCATTGCACTTGCCCAAGAGGGAAGCCCGATATTCACGTTGGCCCATCCGGCTGGTTTTCCTGATCTGGATCCCGCAACGTCCTTTTCGAACGACGGCGCGGTGCTCGCCAATGTTTATGAAGGCCTGACCCGTTACATACCTGGAAAAGATGATCAGCCCGCCACCCTTGCCCCGGTTTTGGCGACGGGCTGGGAAACCTCTGTTGATGGCTTGACGTGGACGTTCAAGCTGCGCGAGGGCGTTAAGTTTCATGACGGTACCGATTTGACCGCCGAGGCGGTGAAAGGATCGATTGAACGCACGATCAAGATCGCGGGCGGGGCTGCATTTATCTGGTCGCCTGTCACGGCAATTACGGCACCTGACCCGACGACGGTGGTATTCACTCTGTCTTCGCCCCAACCGCTTGACGTGATTGCCGCCTCTGGCTTTGCGGCATGGATCATCAGCCCCGCCGCCATGGACAAGGACAATGCGTGGTTCAATGCGGGCAATGATGCCGGAAGCGGGCCGTTCAAAATTGATCGCTACGAACCCGGACAGCGCGCAATTCTGACGCGGGTTGCCGATTATTGGGGCGGCGCACTCGAAGGGGCTTTTGATACGGTTGTTTTTGAAATTGTCGAAGATGCCGTGCTGGATCAAAACATGATCGAAGGTGGGCAGGCCGACTGGACCTATGGCTTGCCCTATGAAAACCTTGACGCGCTAAAAGCCAATCCTGACTTAAGTGTCGTGGTGAATCCTTCCTTTGAAACGCTTTTTGGCATGTATAACACCAAAAAGGCTCCTCTGGACCGACCGAAGGTGCGTCAGGCACTGTCGCTTGCCTTTCCTTACGATGATGTGATCTCGGCAGGCACATCTGGCCTTGGATCACGCGCGAAGGGGGTGATCCCTTCAGGCATTTGGGGTCACGACACCGACGCGCCGGTGCCCAACACAGACCTAGAGGCTGCAAAGGCTCTTTTGGCAGAAGAAGGGTTGACCGACGGCAATCTGGAACTGGTGATGACCTATGCCACGTCAGACACTTTGGAAGCCACGGCAGGCGAGCTTTGGAAAGCAAATCTTGCGCAACTGGGCATTAACCTGATCCTGCAGCCGATGGCTTGGGAAGCGCAGTGGGAATTGGCAAAGTCTGATCCTGCTGCAACGCAAGACATCTTTGTGATGTACTGGTGGCCAACCTATGTGACCCCCTATGACTACCTCTTCAACCTATTTCACTCAGAAGAGGCGCCAGCTTACAATCTTGGATACTACAGCAATCCCGACTACGACAAATTGATCGACGATGCTGCCGCATTGTCGGGCACGGATCGCACCAAAGCGGAAGCGATGTTCAAAGAAGCGCAGCGGATGGTCATTGCCGATAACGCAGCCGTCTTCATATTGGATAAGCCAAACATCCACATCATGCGGGCGGATGTGAAAGGATATCAGGACAATCCGGCCTATGGCCATGTGGTCTTCGTCAACGAGCTAAGCCGCTAGAACAAGGGGGCGCCAATGGATCTTGTCAGATACACCCTGCGGCGCGTCTTTCTTTCGGCTTTTGTGGTCGTGGGCGTTACTTTCCTTGTCTTTGTCGTGGCACAGGTCGTACCCTCGGACCCAGCAGCGCTTTATGCGGGGCCGCGTCCAACGGCTGAACAGATAGCAAAGGCGCGTGTGACTTTGGACCTAGACGCCCCCCTGCCGCAGCGGTTTGTCAGCTTTGCCACCGCCATGGGGACCGGCGATTTTGGCGTATCTTATAAATCGCGCCGCCTGATTTCCCAAGACCTGCGCGTTTATCTGCCCGCTACGCTAGAACTGGCTATATTTTCAACTTTTTTGGCTTTGCTGTTGGGCATCCCAGCGGGAGTGATCGCGGCAGCGCGCCGCGGGTCTTGGCTTGACAGGATTGGCAGTCTTGGGTCGATCCTGTCAGTCGCTATGCCGACCTTCTTTTTTGCAATGCTGTTGCAACTGGTCTTTTCGCAATGGCTTGGCATTTTGCCTTTGGCGGGGCGGTTGTCGCAGCAGATATCCATCAGTGATCCGCTGCCTTTCCTCACAGGCTTTAATCTGATCGACGCCGTGACTGCTGCACGTCCGGCCGTTTTCTTGGATGCGCTGGCGCATCTGATCCTGCCCGCGCTGACACTTGCGGCGTATCCTGCTGGCATTGCAATGCGCCTGACCCGCGCGGCGATGATCGAGATTTTGGCGCGCCGCCACATCGTGGCCGCCCGCGCGCTGGGCCTTTCGGCGCCGCGCATTTTGTTCGGCCATGCTTTGCCCAATGCGGTGGGGCCCGCGCTGACCGTGATCGGGCTATCCTTTGCCTATGCCCTAACGGGTGCGGTCTTGGTCGAGATTATCTTCGCTTGGCCCGGCCTAGGGCGCTATGTGTCTGAGGCGATCTTATCCAAGGACTTCCCCGTCATTGCCGCCGCCACGTTGGTTGTCACGCTCTGCTATGTAATGATGAACCTTGTTATTGACTTGACCCAGACCCTTGTCGATCCGCGCGTGGCATTGACATGAGCGCGTTTGTCCGGCGCTTGGGCTTTGGCGGCACGCTCTGTCTGGCATTGATCGTAACCTTTGCGCTGCTGGCCCTTTTTGCGCCGTGGCTTTCGCCTTATCCTGATCAGGGGATGGGCACCCCGAATGTGATCGCCAAGCTAAAGCCCCCCGCAGCAACCTTCTGGTTAGGCACCGACCATCTGGGCCGCGATGTGCTAAGTCGAGTTATCTTCGGGGCACGGGTGTCGATGTCAGCAGGCCTTCTGATTGTTGCCTTTTCGCTGCTAATTGGTCTGCCAGTGGGGCTTCTTGCAGGCTATTTCGGCGGTTGGGTCGATGAGGCGCTGATGCGCATCACGGATGTCTTCCTTGCCTTTCCGGCACTTTTGTTAGCCGTTCTGCTGGCCGCCGCCTTGGGGCCGGGGCTTTTGAACAGCATTGTGGCCGTCGCTGTCACTTGGTGGCCGTGGTATGCCCGTATGGCCCGAGCCGAAGTGCTGGTGCTGCGCGGCCAGCCCTATGTCGAGGCGGCCAGCGTGATGGGCGTCTCGCAGGCGCGCATCGCGATCCGCCATATTCTGCCCGGCGCGGCGCGCCCCTTGTTGGTGCAGGCCGCCTTAGACGTTGGGCCTGCGCTTTTGACAGCCTCGTCCCTGTCGTTCCTTGGCCTTGGCGTGCTGCCGCCCACGGCGGATTGGGGTAAGATGGTAGATGAGGGGCGCAAATTCTTTCCCGACCGTTGGTGGGTTGCTGCCGCCCCGGGCGTCGCCATATTCCTTTTGGCGCTGGCCTTCAGCGTGCTGGGCGATGCGCTGCGCAACCGTGAAGGGGGCAAGCGCCGTGACACTACTTGAAATTCAGGGCCTGTCGGTCACCATCCCGTCGGCACTGGGGCCGGTCCAGGCGGTGCGCAGCATTGATCTGTGTATTGCACGGGGCGAGATCCACGGTCTGATCGGCGAATCTGGTTGTGGCAAAACAATGACTGGGATGGCGTTACTTGGCCTAACGCCTGCCTATGCGCAGGTGGCGGCACGGGTGATTGAGTTTGACGGGGTGGATATTTCGAATTCTGCCGCCGACCTGCGCGGTCGTCGTATTGCCCTAATCTCGCAAGACCCGGCAGCAGCGCTGAACCCCGTGCTAACAATCGGGCGGCAGATGGACGACGTGCTTCGTACCCACAGTTCTAATTCAAAAGCGCATCGCGCCGCTACCGCGGTGGCCTTGCTTGCCGCAACTGGGCTGGCCGATGCCCCCCAGTTGATGAAGCGCTATCCGCATCAGTTATCGGGCGGCATGCAGCAAAGGGTAGTCATTGCCCAAGCCCTTGCCACTGGCGCTGACTTCCTGATCGCGGACGAACCGACCACCGCCCTTGACGTTACTGTCGGCGCGCAAGTGCTGGCGCTTTTGCGCAAATTGGTGGTGGATCGGGGCCTAACGGTGTTGATGATCACGCATGACATGGATGTTGTGGCTGCGGTGTGTGACCGCGCCACCGTGCTCTACGCTGGCCTTTCGGTCGAGACTGGCCCTGCAAGCGCGATCCTAACCCACCCGCGCCATCCTTACGCAGCAGCCTTGCTGGCTGCTTTGCCAGACGCGGCCCCACGTGGGCAAAGGCTTGCCGCGATAGGTGGGCAGATCCCGCCATCGACCGAGACTATTTCAGGATGTGCTTTTTCGCCGCGCTGCCCTGCGGTCATGGCCCTTTGCCACACAATGTCTCCGCCCGCGCGGGGTGCGGGGAATCATCGCTGGCTCTGCCATTTGGCGCAATGTGCGCCATGACCGCCCCCCTTGTAGAAGTTCACGATCTGGTAGTGCGTTACAAGTCCCGTGGCTTGTTCGCGGCCCCTTTCAAACCTGCTGTAAACGGCGTCACCCTGTCCTTGCCCGCAGGGTCAACGCTGGGACTGGTGGGCGAATCTGGGTCAGGCAAGAGCAGCCTTTTGCGTGCTTTGCTCCGATTGGTTCCAGTTGAAAGCGGCACCATTTCCCTTGGCGGTGAGGATTGGCTGGCGATCGACGGCCCCGCATTGCGACGTGCGCGGCATTCTATCGGCTTTGTCGCCCAGAACCCGTTTCTGTCGCTGAGCCCTCGCCTGACCATTGCGCAAATCTTGGCTGAACCGCTTTTGGCACGCGGCGATAAGCCCGGGGCGGAAATGAAAGATCGCATCGCCTTGCTTCTGTCACGTTGCGGTCTGCCAGCCAACTTCTTGCCCCTCCGGGCGAGCGAACTGTCTGGCGGTCAAGCCCAGCGTGTGTCCATCGCGAGAGCCTTGGCCCTAAGCCCGCGCCTTTTGGTGCTGGATGAACCGACCTCGGCCTTGGACGTGTCGGTTCAGGCACAGATATTGAACCTACTTTTGGACTTGAAGGCCGATTCCGGCCTGTCTATGCTGTTCGTTACTCATAACCTAAAAGTTGTAGCACACCTTGCCGAACAGTTGATGGTCATGCGGCAGGGCAGCGTCGTGGAGGTAGGTGCCACCGAAAGAGTAATGGCGGATCCCGCGCAAGCATACACGCGGGAATTGATTGGGTTCGGGCGGCGAAGATAACAGACACGGTCCACCTCTTGAGTGTAACCGATAGATCAAGAACTAAAGGCATCACCAAAGTCTGCCATGAAATCGAGGGTCGGCAAATACCCTCACGCTGCAATGTCTATTGTAGGTGCTTCAGCAAATCCTGCCCCCGCAACCACCGTCACTTGCTTATAACCCACGCCAAGCGCGTGGGTTTTTGCATTTGTACCCATCCCATTGTTGCCCAACGATAATATCGCCCCGAGTTCGCCGAAAAGTTCGATCTTGTGGCCATTCGCGGCAGTTGCGTCGGGCGTCAAGATCAACTTGTCGATCAGCCCGCGCAGGATATCTGCAGCTTCTGCCTTGGTATCTTCGGCATTCAAGGCTTCGGCCAAGTTTGCGACCTTGCGGGCGTAGATGTCTGCGAGGCCTGGGTGCAGCGTAATCGGATCCTCTGCCGGGATATCGCGAAGTTGGGCCTCTAAGTTTGCCTTCTCGGCTTCCAGCGCGTCCATCTTGGTCTTCATGCTGGGGTGAAACATCCCCTCAGTAATTGCTGTGATGATGCTGTCGATGTCCTTGCACACTTTGGACAGGCGGCGTTCAGCCTCGTCGCGCGCGGTGATTGCGCCCAATCGCTCTTTTTGCACTTCCCGCTGAAACTCTGCGATGAATTCTGCAATCAGGTCTGGGGCCATAAGTTTGTGATTGAGACCCTCCAGAACGCGGCCTTCGACGTCGGCGCGCGCGATGGTTTTGCGATTATCGCAGGTGCCGCGGTTGCGGTTCGCCGAGCAGCCATAGCGGCTATCGCTGATCATCACATAATTTGCCCCGCAGCAGCCACAAGCCAACAGCCCCGAAAACAAATACCGCGCCCTGCGGCCAGCTTCTGCCCTTGGAGCGTTTGGTGATTGTTCGCGTACAGTCAGGATATCTTCACGGATCGCGCCCTGACGGTGTTTGACGCGAAGCCAAAGATCATCCGCGATGATGCGTAGGTCTGGCACGTCTTCGATGATCCAAGCCTCGGGCGGGTTGGGGCGGGCTTGGCGCTTGCCTGTTGACGGGTCTTTGATGAAGCGCTGACGGTTCCAGACAAGGCGGCCGATATAGAGTTCGTTATTCAGGATCCCCGTGCCGCGCTTCCAATTGCCAGCGATGGTCGAAAAGGACCAAGTGGCTTCACTGCCGCCCCGCGGGGGTGCCACGCCTTCTTTGTTCAACGCAATGGCGATAGTGCGGGCACTTTTGCCGCGATCATAATCGGTGAAGATGCGCTGGATCAGGGCCGCTTGGATTGGATCAATGCTGCGCTCGCCTGTTGTGAACGTGCCATCTGGGAGGAGGTGTCGCTCCATTTTGTAACCGTAACTTAGCCCACCCGCCGATTTGCCCGCTTTGATACGGCCCTCCAGACCGCGATGGGTCTTTTGCGCCAGTTGCTTCAGGAATAGCGCCGACATCGTGCCGCCTAGGCCGATGTGCAACTCATTAATCTCGCCTTCCGATTTGGTGACGATCTTCACGCCGAGGTAGGACATCCGCTTATAGAGGCCTGCGATATGTTCCTGATCGCGTGAAAGACGATCCAGCGCCTCAGCCACAATAATATCCACTTGCCCCCTCATCGCCGCATTTTGTAGCTCCTGAAACCCTGGCCGCAGGTGCGACGCCCCGCTCATGGCTTCGTCCGCGAAAACCTCGACCACTGTCCAGCCGTTGTCGTCGCAAAGCTTGCGGCATAGGCGCACTTGATCATCGATCGAGGCGGAGGACTGCAGATCCGAAGAGTATCGAGCATAAATGGCGGCGCGCATGAACTGGTCTCCTAAAGTTATTTAGAATTGGTACTGCCAAGCCGTTCTATCATAGCGGCTTGGAATTTGGCACTTGCTTGCAGGCTTTGGGCCTGGATGTAGTGCTTCTGGGTTGTCAGGGGCGAGGCGTGGCCCAAGATGAGATGGGCATCTGCAATGTTGCGCGGGGCCTCTATGGCGATTGTTGTCGCTGCCACATCGCGAAACCAGTGCGGTGGGATTCGGCGGTGCAGGCGGACTTCGGTGATATTTGCAATGCGGCGGGAAAGGGCGTCGGGATCAAGAGCGGTGCCAGTCTCGCTGACCCAAAGTGCGTCGGTGCCAGAAGGGGTGCAGCCTGCTTCGCCAGCCAATAGGATTGGGCGGAAGAGGTCTAGGTA
>JAIOYN010000086.1 GCA_021741065.1 Sphingomonadaceae bacterium
TCCACCGCGTCCTCCACCGTCATGTCGAGCACATCGGCGATGGAGAGGCCCTTCCATTTGACCTCCAGCGTTTCGCGGTTGTAGCGTTTGCCGTTACATTCCTCACACGTCACATAGACGTCGGGCAGGAAGTGCATCTCAATCTTGATCAGGCCATCGCCGCTGCAGGTTTCGCAGCGTCCGCCCTTGACGTTGAACGAAAAACGCCCCGGCTTATACCCGCGCGCGGCGCTTTCGGGCAGTTGCGCGAACCAATCGCGGATGTTGGTGAACGCGCCGGTGTAAGTCGCGGGGTTTGACCTTGGCGTGCGGCCAATGGGGGATTGGTCGATGTCGATCACCTTGTCGCAATGTTCCAGACCCGTGACCTTGTCATGCGCGCCCGCGATGACACGCGCGCCGTTTAAGGAGCGTGCCGCAGAGGCGTAGAGCGTGTCGATGGTGAAGCTCGACTTGCCCGAACCCGACAAGCCGGTGATGCAGCAGAAGGTGCCCAAAGGAATGCTGGCGGTGACATTCTTTAAATTGTTGGCGCGGGCATTGTGGACAGTCAGCTTCTTCTTATTGCCCTTGCGGCGGGTCTTGGGGACTGCAATCTCTCGCGTGCCGTTTAGGTATGCGGCGGTCAGGCTGTCTTTTGATTTCAGGATTTGCTTCAGCGTGCCTTCGGCCATGACGGTGCCGCCATGGACGCCAGCGCCGGGGCCCAAGTCCACCACCCAGTCGGCGGTGCGGGTCGCGTCTTCGTCATGTTCGACCACGATGACGGTGTTGCCCAAGTCGCGCAAGCGGCGCAGCGTGGCGAGCAGGCGGTCATTGTCTTTCTGATGCAAGCCGATGCTGGGTTCGTCGAGCACGTAAAGCACACCCGAAAGGCCGCTGCCGATTTGGCTGGCCAAGCGGATACGCTGGCTTTCGCCGCCGGATAAGGTGCCGCTGGTCCGGTCAAGGTTGAGATAATCCAGCCCGACATTGTTGAGGAAGCCCAACCGTTCGTTGATTTCCTTGAGGATTGCCTTGGCAATTTGCTGCTGCTGATTGGTCAATGTCTGGTCGACGCTGCCGAACCACTCCAGCGCGTCGCCGACGCTCATCCGCGTGGGCGTGGCGATGTCAACGCCGGCGATTTTGACCGACAGCGCCTCTGGTTTAAGGCGCGCGCCGTGGCAGGTTTCGCACGGTTGCGACGTCTGATATTTCGACAGCTCTTCGCGCATCCACGCGCTATCGGTTTGCAGCAAGCGGCGGTTGAGATTGCCAATGACGCCCTCAAACGCCTTGCGCACCGTATATTCCTTGCGTCCGTCCTTAAACGTCAGCTCCACCGCCATGCCGCCGGTGCCGTGCAGGATGATTAGCTTCTGTTCGGGGAGCAAATCTTCCCAATTGGTATCAAGGCTGAAGCCATAGGCCTTTGCGAGGCTGGACAGCACTTGCATATAATAAGGGCTGGGCGGGTTCGACTTCGCCCAAGGCACAATCGCGCCTTTCTTCAAGGACAGATGTTCGTTGGGGACCACCAGTTGCGGGTCAAATTCCTGCCGCTCACCCAGGCCGTCACAATCCGGACAGGCGCCTTGCGGGGCGTTGAAGGAGAAGAGGCGCGGTGCGATTTCGGCAATGGTGAAGCCGGAGACAGGGCAGGCGAATTTTTCGGAGAAGACGATACGGTTGGCGGGCAGGCCAGTGCCCTTCATCGCGCCGCCAGTGACGTTCGTTGGCGCAGGCGAGAATGTCGCGCGCGCTTCGCCAAATGCAGTTGGCGCGCCATCGGCATTGCTGGTCTGTAACTCCGCCACGGTGGTGTCGGCCAAGTCGACAAACGCCAAGCCATCGGCCAGCTTCAACGCCGCCTCAAAACTTTCGGCCAAACGCTGCTGAATGCCATCCTTAACGACGATGCGGTCAACGACAACTTCAATGTCATGCTTATATTTCTTGTCGAGCGCCGGCGCCTCTTCGATTGCGTAAAGTTCGCCGTCGATGCGCACGCGGGTGTAGCCCGAACGCTGCCATTCGGCGAGCTCCTTGCGATATTCGCCCTTGCGGCCTTGGACGACTGGCGCAAGCAGGAAGGCACGGGTGCCTTCGGGCAAAGCCATGACGCGGTCGACCATCTGGCTAACGGTTTGGGCGGTGATCGGCAGGCCAGTCGCGGGCGAATAAGGCACGCCAACGCGCGCCCATAATAGCCGCATATAATCGTAAATCTCGGTCACCGTGGCGACCGTCGAGCGCGGGTTGCGGCTGGTCGTTTTTTGCTCGATGGAGATGGCGGGGGACAGCCCCTCAATATGCTCGACATCCGGCTTTTGCATCATCTCCAAAAACTGGCGCGCATAAGCGGAGAGCGATTCGACGTAGCGGCGCTGCCCCTCGGCATAAATGGTATCGAAAGCGAGGCTGGACTTGCCGGAGCCGGACAGGCCCGTAATGACGATGAGCTTGTCGCGCGGCAGGTCGATATCGATGCCCTTGAGATTATGCTCGCGCGCACCGCGCACCTTGATGTGGGTGAGTGACATAGTTCAGCTTGTTCCAGATTTGTTCTAAATGCGCAAGGGCGCGCGTTAATTGGGACGTGGGCTAAAAAAAATTGAATTTCAAGGCAGGCTTTTGCCGTATCTTCTATCTCTTCGCAATTGCGGACGTCGGAGCAACGGCAGATGGGCAGTTACGGCGGTATTTTGATTTTCTGCTTCTAACGGTTCCCAAAGCATGCTTGAGTGGACCCATGGAAACTGAATTGCGCAAACACCCGATCAGCGGCGAACCGCTTCCTGTCGCAACGCCTGCGGCGACGATGGTCATTTTTCGGCAGAACCCAAATGGTGGCGCGCCGTTATTGCTGATGGTCGAGCGCATCAAGGCGATGGCTTTTGCTGGCGGCGCTGCTGTCTTCCCCGGCGGCAAAGTTGATCCTGCCGATTTCGATTATGCGCAGATGTTGAGTTCGCCTTTGCCGCTGGATGAAGCCGCCGCCCGGCTTGCGGCGATCCGCGAAACGATAGAGGAGGCTGGGCTGGCGCTGGGGCTGTCTGGCGTTTCGGATGCGGCCAATTGCGTTGAGGCGCGGGCTGCGTTGCATGATGGCGAAAGCCTGCAGTCCGTCTGCAACCGTTTTGGTTGGGCGCCGGATTTTGAACAGCTTGTGCCTTGGCCACGCTGGCGTCCGCCCGCCTTTGAAAATGCCAGCCGCGTTTTCGACACGCGTTTTTATTTGGTGAATGCGGGCAACACTACGCCGCTCGCGACCGTTGACCAGACTGAAAACCATATGCTGTTTTGGGCAACTGCTGCAGAGGTTCTGGAAAAATCCGACAAAGGCGAAGTGAAGATCATCTTCCCCACGCGGCGCAATTTGGAGCGGCTGGCCATTTTCGGTGACTTTGATGCGGCTGCCGCCCATGCGGCGGAGCATCCCGTGTTGACGGTGCTGACCTATATAGACAAACGCGCAGATGGAAGCTGGCTATGCATTCCTGACGGCCATGGTTATCCTATCATTGAGGAACCGCTCGGAAGCGCCCTGCGAGGGTAAGTTCCCTCCCGCCAGCGAGAGGGTGGTTACGCCAGCTGATTATCAATCTTCAGGCGCAATGATAACAATCAGGCCATCGAGTGCATCGCTGACGGGGATCTGGCACGACAGGCGTGAGTTTTCGTTGCGGTGATCGGTGCTGTCGAGCAAGTCGTCTTCGTCGGCGCTCATTTTTGGCAAAAGGTCGGTAAAGGCAGGGTCGATATGCACATGGCAGGTCGCGCAGGAGCAGCAGCCACCGCACAAAGCGAGCAATTCGTCAAAACCGTTGTCGCGAATGACTTCCATAAGCGACAGGCCGTTTTCGGCTTCGACTTCGCGACCTTCGCCGTTACGTGAAATTACCGTGACTTTGGCCATGAACTGCTCCTTGTATTCTGAATGTTGACGGTCTGATAGGTTGCACCTGCGGACATGTGAAGCCCTAATTTGATGGGGATAACTTAGGCATGCCCTTGGCCAGCCTCGCGCTAGCGCCTATGTTCGATTAAAATAGATTCAGAAAGACAATATATGACCGAAAATCGCCACGCCCCTGTCATAATCATTGGTTCCGGCCCCGCTGGATATACCGCGGCCGTTTACGCCGCGCGCGCGAATCTGACGCCGATGATGATCACGGGCGTTGAAGTTGGCGGGCAGTTGATGACAACGACGGAAGTCGACAATTGGCCCGGCGATGATGCGGGGGTCATGGGTCCTGAATTGATGGATCGGATGCGCAAGCATGCCGAACGCTTCGGCACGAGAATCGAGAATGATTATATCGAGAAGGTCGATTTTTCGAAGCGGCCATTTGTGCTGACCGGAGGGGCAGGCGACTACACAGCAGACTCAGTCATCATCGCGACAGGTGCAAGCGCACAATATCTGGGGCTGCCGAGCGAAACCGCGTTTATGGGCAAGGGCGTGTCAGCTTGCGCCACCTGCGACGGGTTCTTTTACCGGAACAAGCCAGTCGCCGTGATCGGCGGCGGCAACACGGCTGTAGAAGAGGCGTTGTACCTCGCGAACATCGCAAGCCATGTGACTTTGGTCCACCGCCGCGACAAATTGAAGGCGGAGAAAATCTTACAAGACCGCCTGTTTGCGCGTGAAGCAGAGGGCAAGGTCACGATCAAATGGAATCACCGACTGGATGAAGTTTTGGGCGACGCGATGGGTGTCACCGGCATGCGTATCGCCGCGACAGACGGCGGCGGCACCGAAGATATCGAACTGCATGGTGTCTTCATCGCCATCGGCCACAAGCCGAATACTGATATTTTTGAAGGTCATCTCGATATGGCTGGCGGTTACATCAAAGTGCGCGGCGGGTTCGAAGGACAAGCAACCGAAACCAGCGTCCCCGGCGTTTTTGCTTGCGGCGATGTGATGGACCATATCTACCGTCAGGCCTGTACGAGCGCAGGCACCGGATGCATGGCGGCGCTGGATGCCGAAAGGTTCATCGACGCGGCGGCTTAGGCCAGATCAGCCATCCGCTTTCTTCTCCTGCCGGAATTTGTGCAGCAGCGGCTCGGTATAGCCATTGGGTTGCAAAACGCCTTCGAATATCAGGGCGCGGGCGGCCTTTAGCGCAAGGCTCGCTCCGTCTAGCTTTTCGTAGAGCGGATCGCCTGCATTTTGCGCGTCAACCTTTGCTGCCATCTTCGTCAGCGCGGCGTCGACCTGCGCCTCAGTCGCAATGCCGTGGAGCAGCCAGTTGGCAATATGCTGGGACGAAATGCGCAGCGTGGCGCGGTCCTCCATCAGACCGATGTCGTGAATGTCGGGGACTTTGGAACAGCCGACGCCTTGGTCAATCCAGCGTACGACATAACCTAATATACCTTGAGCGTTGTTTTCCAGCTCTTGCGTCACATCCTCAGCCGACCAGTTATGACCAACGGGGGCTACAGGAATGGTCAGCAGCGGCTCAAGGCCGGGCGTCAGTTCCTTGGCAAGTTCCACCTGACGGGCGAACACGTCGAACTGATGATAATGCATTGCGTGCAAGGTTGCGGCTGTGGGGGACGGTACCCAAGCGGTGTTTGCACCAGCCTTGGGATGGCCAATTTTTTGGGCCATCATATCGGCCATCATGTCGGGCGCGGCCCACATGCCCTTGCCGATCTGCGCCCTGCCGCTAAGGCCGCAGGCAAGGCCGATTTGGACATTGCGGGCTTCATAAGCTTGGATCCAGGCTGATGTTTTCATCTCAGCTTTACGGATCATCGGGCCAGCGTGCATGGCCGTGTGCATTTCGTCGCCGGTGCGATCCAGAAAACCGGTGTTGATGAAAACAATTCGGTCGCGAACGGCGTGAATACACGCGGCAAGATTTGCGCTGGTGCGGCGCTCTTCGTCCATCACGCCAACCTTGATTGTGTGGCGTGCAAGGCCAAACACATCTTCAACCGCATTGAACAGCTCGTTGGTGAAAGCGGCTTCTTCGGGGCCGTGCATTTTGGGTTTGACGATGTAAATGCTGCCCGCACGGCTGTTACGATGCGTGCCAAGCCCCTTAAGGTCATGCAGCGCGCAGAGTGATGTGAACAAAGCGTCGAGTATGCCCTCCGGCGCTTCGCTACCATCGGCGAGCAAGACGGCTGGGTTGGTCATCAGATGCCCGACATTGCGGACAAACATCAGGCTGCGGCCGGGTAGAGTGAGGCCGTCATACACGCGGTCTGCCTCAAGCGCGCGGTTGACGGTCTTGCCGCCCTTGTCGAAACTCGCGACCAAATCGCCCCGCATGAGGCCTAGCCAGTTGGTATAAGCGGCGACCTTGTCATCCGCATCGACTGCAGCGACTGAATCTTCCAAGTCGATGATGGTTGTCAGTGCCGATTCAAGGATGACATCGGCGATGTGCAGCTCGTCGGTGGCGCCTACCGGATGCAGCGGATTGACCACGACTTCGATGTGCAGGCCGTGATGTTTGAACAAATAACGATTGTTGTCACCTGATTGCGTCTTCGCCACGAAATAGGGATTGTCGCCGCCCGCTAAAGCTGCCTGCCAACCTGGAATGGCGGCATCAAGAAAATGGCGCGCATACGCAACAACTGCATCACCGCGGTCGGTGTCATAACCACCGGGCCGCGCAGCGGGTGCCGACAGAGCGTCAGTGCCATATAGAGCATCATATAGGCTGCCCCAGCGCGCATTGGCGGCGTTGAGAACGAAGCGATCATTGAGGCTTGGAACCACAAGCTGCGGCCCAGCCATCGTCGCAATTTCCGCATCAACATTTTGCGTACCAATGCTGAACGCCTCAGGCTCGGGAACCAGATAACCAATTTCGCGCAAGAAGGCTTGATAGCCTGCCATGTCGGTAATTGGGCCGGAATTAGCGCGTTGCCATGCGTCCAGCTTGGCTTGCATATCGTCGCGTTTGGCCAGCAGCTTCCGGTTGTGGGATACAAAGCGCTCTAGAATATCAGACAGACCCTGCCAGAGAGTATCTGTAGCGATGCCCGTGCCGACAAGGGCATAATTCTCGACAAATTCGGCAAGCTGTGCGGCAATCCGAAGTCCGGCACGCGTTAAATATTTGGTCATTATTTGGCTCCAGTAAATATGGTGCCTGGGGAGATTCTTATCGTTGCGCAACCCATTAACGGGTGTTGCCCAACGACAAAAGGAAAAAACGGGACGAGCGGTTTATTCATTGGCGCGCCATGCATTGGGCCGAGGCAAAATGTACCTGAGACCGATCAAGCATAGTCTGACGCGCGTTGCGCTTGCATCCTCTGCCTCCGCTTCTTAATGACATGGCAGTCATCTGGGGAGTAGCCAGTCGTTCTGCCCGAATGAGACATGCATCAACATATTTGGCCGAGAGGCCATTGTGCATGTGGGACCACAAGGTCGAAAACGATCATGTGGTTCAAGGCGAGACCAATCGCATCGGTTATACGTTCCGGTCGGGCGGGGTGGCCAGTGACATTGCGTCGAAAAATTGCCTGAACCGAGATATATTTATGGAAATCTTTTTTACTTCCACCTTGTTGGTTGCAGTTGCCGAAATTGGCGACAAGACCATGCTTTTGGCAATATTGCTTGCCGCCCGTTTCAAAAAACCGACCTCAGTGATCGCGGGCATACTCACCGCTACCATACTCAATCACGCACTGGCCGCATGGGCAGGCAGCGCGCTTGCTACAATCTTTATGAGCGACACCTTCGGTTACGTTGTGGCGATAGGTTTCATATTGATGGCCGCATGGACGTTGGTTCCAGACAAGGTGGACGACGATATCAAGGTGGTATCGCAAGGTGGGGCATTTGTTGCGACGACCATCGCTTTTTTTGTGGTCGAAATGGGCGATAAGACGCAGGTCGCGACGATAGCGCTG
>JAIOYN010000087.1 GCA_021741065.1 Sphingomonadaceae bacterium
CGCGAAGATCTTGAACTGTTAACGGGATGGCGTTTTGACCAATTCGGGCGCGATGCTCTTGACCTTGTTGAAGGCCGATTGGCCTTTGCCGTGGTCAATGGCAAGCTCAAGATGACCCTGACGCATGAAGAAGACATGTTACGGGAAACCCTGTCTTAGGGTTAGGACCTATTAAATTCACCTTCGAGAACCTTTTTTACCAAGGTCAAATTTACGGGCACATTATCCGAGAGTGCCATAGCGTTTGCGGATCGCGCAAACTTTTCAATTGCAACATAGCTGCGTTCGATACGCCGCTTCACATAGCTTAAGGCATCTATGCTGATCGCGGCGCCCCGGTCGGCGAGCTGCTTTTGCAGCAATTGTTCCATCATCTCGTCGTCCGGTGGCGCAATTTCGAGCAACATTGCCGCGCCTAATCGCGACTGCAAATCGGGCAGTGCAGTATTCCATTCCGCGGGTTGCCAACGTGATATCAGCAATAACGGCACCCCGCTTTCTTGCGAACGGTTCCAGGCGTTGAAAAGTGTTTCGTCGGAACGCGACTCGGCTTCATCGATGACGGTACCATTCTGTCCGGAAAAATAGCGCGCCATCAGTGTTTTCCCCGAGCGCGCCGGACCCGTCAGAATGGCACATTGCTTCGCCCAGCCCGCCGCACTGGACAATCCAGCAAAGGCCGCTGCGTTCGATTCTGTGATAATGAGGCTAGACGACGCGCCACTCCGCAGATCGTCCAAAGGTAAAGCAATTTGACGCATCGAGCTGCTAAATGCGCTTATGGACGGGGCTGAGGCGCGGAAGGGGCCTGCCCCTCGGGCACGATGGATCTAACAACTTCATCAAGCGATGGCCCGGCGGATTCCGGCAATGGCGTGCCAGTTTCATCCAAAGCCGCGCCGCCTTCGACTTCACCCTCCAGATCCTCCTCCTCGACCACTTCAGGTTCAAGGACCAGCGATGCATCCGCCCGCAGACGCCCTGAAGCTAAGGCCGATTGGAACAATTGATCCATCCGCAATACGGCCTGATCCATCATCGCCGGAATGCCAGCGCTACTTGTCGTGCGCAGGGTAAATGCGCCCAGAAACTTGTTATCGGGACCATAACGCGCAGAGAAACGCCCTATGACTGGGCCACCGGGCCATTGCCGTTCAATCCGAGCGATTGGAATGATAACGTCCGCCGCACCAAATTGATCAAGGATCGTACGCCACCAAATGCGGCTGCGGCGCTCCGGTTGGCCGGCATTCAACAAAAGCGACTCGCCACCTGCCCCGCTTGGGCGGACATAGTCGATGGTGCTGTCTGCGGTCCGAAATTTGGCCCAGCTTCGTTGCCATGATGTGCGCTGTTCAAAAACTGTTGGCGCTCCCGCCGAATAGGTGATCGGCAACAGCATCAATGGTGCAGAACGCCGCGCAACGCCGCTGACGCCAAGTAACTGCCCTGCGCGCGCACGGTCAAACAGGACACCTAGCTTTGCAACATAACGGCGTGGGCCAATTTGTTCCTGTTCAACCACTATAGCGGCTGTGATTCCGTCTAAGGTCGAATCGGATAGGCCAGCCCCTGCGCTGCCATGCGTTTTGCGCCACAACGCCGCCCATGCGATGCGCTGCGCCTGCTCCCAGCCCTTTTTCCGCGCGTCAAAGGCATTGTCACCCACAACGTTGACCGAAACGCCAGTAACTTCAAAGTCACCAGCGCTTGCAATCGGCGCAATACCGCGCTTTGGCCCTTCAATCTGCGCCCCCACAATACCGCCACCGACCAGCGCCAATGGCAAGCCTATTGCGGTGATGCGGAACCAATTTTTGCGCAAATTTGTCATCTCGGCACCTTTAGGCGACATAGACGTGGAATTCCAAGCCTGTTCTCGCTAACGGCGACAAATGGCCCCAAAAGATCAAAGCTCAGAATCCTACACCTACGCCAAGGCGGGTGTTTCCATTGAAACCGGCAATGCCTTGGTCCGCGCCATTGCGCCCCTGGCCAAAGCAACGCGTCGTGCGGGTGCCGACGCGGACCTTGGCGGTTTTGGCGGGTTCTTTGATTTGAAAGCAGCAGGGTTCAATGACCCCTTGCTTGTCGCCGCAAATGACGGTGTCGGCACGAAGTTGAAGCTTGCGATAGAATCGGGACGGCACGAAGGCGTCGGTATTGATTTGGTCGCGATGTGCGCGAACGATTTGATCGTACAAGGCGCCGAACCGCTGTTTTTCCTCGATTATTATGCAACTGGGAAGCTGGACAATGCGGTTGCGACATCGGTCGTGGCGAGCATCGCAGAGGGCTGCAAACTGGCCGGCTGCGCGCTGATCGGCGGCGAAACCGCGGAAATGCCTGGGATGTATGCGGACGGTGATTATGACCTTGCTGGTTTTTGCGTCGGCGCAGTGGAACGCGACCAAGTCCTAACCGCCGATAAGGTTGTAGCGGGCGATGTCATCTTGGGCCTCGCGTCTTCGGGCGTGCACTCAAACGGCTTTTCCTTGGTGCGCAGACTTGCGGCAGACAAAGGCTGGAAACTGGATCGCCCCGCTCTGTTCGACCAAAATATCATCCTGATCGACGCGCTGATGGCGCCAACTCGGATTTATGTAAAATCGTTGTTGCCGCTGGTACGCACGGGCAAAATCCACGCGATGGCGCATATTACGGGCGGCGGCTTGCTGGAGAATATCCCGCGTATCTTGCCAGCGGGGCTGCATGCACATGTCGACGCGGATGCTTGGACGCAGCCGCGCCTGATGGCGTTTTTGCAAGCACAGGGCAATATTGAGCCCGAGGAAATGGCACGCACATTTAACTGCGGCGTTGGCATGGCTGTGGTCGTAGCGAAGGCAGATGTCGCGGATGTGACAACTGCGCTTGAGGTCGCTGGTGAGACGGTTTTCAACATCGGTCACATTGCAGATGGAGACAAGGGCTGCACCGTCACGGGTTCTGTGGAAACATGGAGCGCACAATCCGATTGGACTGCGACCTATGTGGGCTAACAACCGCACCGTCAACCTGAGCTTGTTTAAGGATCTATCTATCAAAATGGCTCTGGTCGATTTGGTGCGATGGATGCTGAAACAAGTTCAGCATGACGATACTGTGGTAACGGCATGAAAGCCAAAGTCGCTGTCCTCATCTCTGGCACGGGCACCAATATGGCAGCCTTGTTGTTCGCCTCTAAGCTACCAAGCTGCCCCTATGAAATTATTCTGGTCGCCAGCAACAATCCAGACGCTGAAGGCCTCAAAATCGCAGCGGCAGAAGGCATACCCACCTTCACAAAATCCCATATCGGCCTTGATCGCGTGGCCCATGACGCGATCATGCATGACGCGATCGCCGAGGCCGGCGCGACTTATGTCGCTTTGGCAGGATATATGCGTGTATTGTCGACGGAATTTGTGGCAAAATGGGACGGTCGGATGCTCAATATCCACCCATCTTTGTTGCCCAAATATAAAGGGCTACATACCCATCAAAGGGCTATTGAAGCAAAAGACCCGGTCGCAGGAACCAGCGTGCATTTGGTTACGGCGGAGCTGGACGACGGCCCCGTGCTTGGCCAAATGGAAGTGGCAATTCTACCCAGCGACACAGCAGATACACTCGCCAACCGCGTAAAAATGGCGGAGTATCAATTATACCCCAGGACTCTGGCCGATTTTGTCGCGCGCGATACCAACCCGGCATATCTGACCGCGCAGGTCCGCAAGCGCGCACTTGCGCAACCTGAAGCAGACGAAGTGTTGTCACATGGCATGCCGTGCTTCGGCATCATTGGTGGCAAGAAATTCGCTTATGTGTCCGTCGATCATCATGGCGACGGTAAGACCGCCTTATTGGTAAAGATCAGCGGCGCGGAGGAACAGGCCATGCTGATCGACAGCGACGCAGAGCGTTACTACCGCCCTGCTTATTTCGGTGATGGTTGGGTTGGTATCAGGCTAGATTTGGGCGATACCGATTGGGATCATATTAGCGACTGGATCACCAAAAGCTGGCGCGCGGTCGCACCGAAAAGGTTGACCAAGCTTATGGATGTGGCCGACGGGTTTTAGAGCGTTTTGAGGGCATTAGACTGCTGTTGTTTAACGTTCTTAGTACACAAACCTATGTAGCCCTTAATGACGCCCGACTTACCTGATCACGTCAGGAAAGTCGGGGTATCAAACTATAGGGTTGGCTTAACCAACAATCTCTTCAGGTTTAAAGAAATAAGCGATTTCAATGGCAGCATTTTCATCGCTGTCCGAACCATGCACGGTGTTAGCTTCGATGCTTTCGGCCAATTCCTTGCGGATAGTACCGGGTTCAGCATTTTCAGGGTTCGTCGCGCCCATGATGTCGCGGTTGCGCTGCATGGCATTTTCACCTTCAAGCACTTGGACGACCACTGGTCCACTGATCATGAATTCTACCAGTTCACCAAAGAACGGACGTTCTTTGTGCACAGCGTAAAAGCCTTCTGCTTGTGCACGCGACATATGAATGCGCTTTGAAGCCACAACGCGCAGGCCTGCTTCTTCAAGCATCTTGGTCACAGCACCCGTCAGGTTGCGACGTGTTGCGTCAGGCTTGATGATCGAAAATGTGCGTGTAACCGCCATGAGATGCTCCAAATATACAGGGGTGAATTTGGCGCGCGTCTAACCTTGCTTGGCCATTTGTGCAAGCTTTATGGGCCTTGCACCCATTTGCCGCCATCCTGTTTCCAGTAACGCCGTTCCACGCCATCGCTTAAGCTTCGCCACGCGGCGCGGGCGTTGTCGGTGTGGCTGGACGGAAAAAGGTAAAAAATGCGATCAAATTCCTTTTCAATCGGTCGCCAATTTCCATCAGCAATCGCCACAAATCGGGCTTTATTGGGGGCCTCCAAATCATGTGACAACAATATGGGTTGGAGGGCATCCTCCCCTTCGCCGGCCGTGGCGTGCGCGAGAAAACTGTCCGCCTTTGCCGTCCAAAGAGCGGAAGATATGACATCCAATTGCGCGCTGTCATCGCTGACAATCAATAACCGCCCGTCATCGTCCAATATACGCTGGGCAATGACGGGGAGTATTTTTTCAGCAGGATCGCGGGTGAGCTGATAGAAATCGACCTGCATGATGCTGCTACATCAGCCTTCGAAATTGTCGGCGACGAAGCGATCAAGCAAACGCACACCAAATCCGGTTGCGCCCTTGCCCCACACCGGACCAGGCTTGTCCGCCCACACAGTGCCAGCAATATCAAGATGCGCCCATTTCACGCCGTCCTTGATAAAGCGGCCCAAGAATTGTGCGGCGGTAATGGAACCTGCGCCTTTCCCGCCGATATTCTTCATATCGGCAATCGGGCTGTCGATCATCTTGTCATAAGCTTTCGACAAGGGAAAACGCCATAGAGGGTCGCCGGACGCCTTACCCGCCGCCGTGAGCTTATCAGCAAGTTCATCACTGTTCGAGAATAGCCCTGCATATTCACTGCCAAGCGACACAATGATCGCGCCGGTTAGAGTCGCCAAATCGACGATGTATTCTGGGTTATACTTCTCCTGCACCCAATGGAGCGCGTCACACAGAACAAGGCGGCCTTCTGCGTCGGTATTCAGTACCTCAATCGTTTGGCCCGACATGGATGTCACGATATCACCGGGACGTTGCGCATTGCCATCAGGCATATTTTCCACAAGGCCGCAGACGCCGACGACATAGGCCTTGGCCTTTCGACCAGCCAATGCTTTCATGGCACCTGCAACCGCACCGGCACCGCCCATGTCCCATTTCATGTCCTCCATGCCGGCTGCTGGCTTTATCGAGATCCCACCTGTATCGAATGTCACACCTTTGCCGACCAAGGCGACTGGCCGTTCCTGAGCGCCACCAGTGCCGTCCCACTTCATCACCAGCAGGCGCGCTGGCCGGCGGGAACCTTGTGCCACGCCCAAGAGCGCCCCCATGCCAAGCGCCGCCATATCTTTATCATCCAGCACGCTGATTTCGACGCCAAGTTCTTTCAAATGCTGGCAACGCTCAACAAAGCTCTCTGGATAAATAATATTTGCGGGTTCAGTCACCAATTCCTTAGTCAGGGCAACGCCTTCGGCTACCGCATGGTAACTTGTCCAATGTGCGCTGGCCTCTGCAGGCGCAGCAACGACGGTGAACGAAACCACAGTCGGCTTTGACGTTTCGGGCAATTTGGTGCGATATTTGTCCATCCGCCAGTTGCGCAGCGCTGCGCCAAAAGCGACCTCTGCTGCTTGCTGCGCGGTCATATTAGCCCCATGAACGGCAACGTGCTTTGCGCCCGATGTCTGCACCTTGGCGATGATATCTCCGCCAACTTTCTGATAATCAGCCGCCTCACCTTCTGCCACACCAAGCAGAACAATGCGCACCAACTTGCCTTCTTGTTCGTTGATCAACAGAAAGTTTTGTCCAGCAGCGCCGTCAAACCTTGCAAGCTTTGCGGTTGCGTGAATAGTGTCCGTTTTTTCCAAGGGAAGTTTGAAATCGGCAAAAGTGCTCTTGGTAACGATAAATACGAGCACGTCTGCATCTTGGGGACGCGCGTCGGTAAAATTGATCTTCATGAAAATAAACAGCCTTTCCGGTGGGTGTCATGCTTGACGTTTCTATAGGCCTAATATCCGATCCGGTTAAAGCAAAAGATGTTTTCAATATCCCATCGTTTAAACGCAAATAATACCATGCGTGGCAACATGGGTGGACCCACGGCAATAGCGGCGATAAAGGGCATATCGGTTCTTATGAATATCTCTTCCCCCCAGCCTGCCCTTCTTCGCGCCCTGCTCATGCCGATATTGCTCGGATGCGGATCGTTGTCGACCATTGCGATGGCCCAAAGCGAGGTTCCAACCGCCGCGCCGCAGCAGACCAGCGATCAGATCGGATTTTCGGCCGCGGTCGTTGAATATGATTCAAACACCGAAATAGTAACAGCCAAAGGCGAGGTAGTTGCCAGTCGGGATGGCTATGCAGTTCGCGCTGACAATATCGTCTGGAACCGCACAACTGGCCAAGTTGTGGCCGAGGGCAATATCCGGACGGTCGGGCCTGAAGGCGACGTTGCTTTTGGCGACAAAGTCGAACTTACCGATGCGCTCAAAGACGGCGTCATTAACAATATGCTTGTGGTGCTGGCCGACAAAAGTCGCTTGGCGGCCAATCGCGGCGCACGCAAAGATGGCGTGTATACTCTGGATTATGCAGCATATACTGCGTGCAAGGTTGAAAGCGCCGATGGCTGCCCGAAAAAGCCAAGCTGGGAAGTAAAAGCTGTTAAGGTTGTCTATGACCCAGCCAAGAAACGTGTTGATTATGAAGGTGCGCGTATCGAGCTCTTTGGGTTACCCATTATACCGTTACCGTTTTTATCGCACCCTGTGGGTACAAAGGCTGGCAGCGGTTTTCTGGTCCCCAGCATCGGTTTTTCCCGCAACAACGGCATTGAGCTAGAACAATCTTATTATTGGCGCATAACCCAAAATCGGGATATAACCGGATCAGTCACCGCATTTTCCGATGCAGCACCTTTGGGCCGCGTGAATTTTCGGTCATTGGAAAAATACGGCGCCGTCGACCTTACGGCATATGGCACATATAGCGACCGCATTAGCACTAGCGGAATTGCAACCTCTGTTGGATCAAATGTATTTCGGGGATACCTGGAGGGTACGAGCCGGTTTCAATTCGATCCATATTGGTCATTTTCGGCTTCTGGTCGCTATGCATCCGACCGAACATTCCTTCGGCGCTATGACATAAGCCGCGACGACAGGCTGCGGTCGACATTTTCGGCGGAGCGTATCGGAGAGAACAGCTACTTTTCATTAGCAGGCTGGG
>JAIOYN010000088.1 GCA_021741065.1 Sphingomonadaceae bacterium
TTGGAGCAAGCCTTTGCCCAATCGAGCAACGTCGCTGCGGTGCGGCTGTATCAAAAAGTAGACGGCAAAGAGGTGGAGCAAGCAGGGCAAGACCTCGGTATCCGCAGTCCCCTCACTTTGGATCCAAGCCTTGCGCTGGGCAGTTCAGGCGTCACTTTGTTAGAGTTGACAGCGGCTTATGCGGGCGTGTCGGGCAACCAATGGCCGGTTGAACCGCACGCTTTTAAACAAGAGGAACAAGGCTGGATTGAGTGGTTGTTCTCCGGACCGCGTTCTTTCAGTGGACGCATGCACCGGATGTTGCTGGATCTATTGGGGGCATCGGTGAAGCAAGGCACAGGACGGGCCGCGCGGCTTTCGATACCGGCTTATGGAAAAACCGGTACCAGTCAGGATAATCGCGATGCCTTATTTGTCGGCTTTGCGGCCAATCTCGTGGTCGGGGTTTGGATCGGCAATGACGACAACAGCCCGCTAAGGGGTATTAACGGCGGCGGCTTGCCAGCCCGGATCTGGCGGGATTTTATGTCGCAGTCTATCCGCAATGCAGCGCCGGTTAACCGACCAAAAACCCCTGAGGCACCAGATCCTGAAGGTCCGATTGAACCGCTTGATCTGCTGGAGTTGCAGGAATTGCCAATCGACATAGGTAATTCGGAAATACGCGTCGATCAGGGGCAGGGCGTGACCGTGAACACAGACGTGAATGGCGTTCCGTTTGAAGTTACACTTGATCGCGATGGCGCCAGTATTCAGCCTGCCCCATCTGGAGAACGCCCGGCACCGGATCCGCGCTGATGCCCATGTTTATAACTAAACTCATGCGATATTTTGCGGCGTTGTGCCTATTTCTGTCTCCTGTATTGGTTTCACCTGCACTTGCCGATGCAAGTGACATCAGCGCCGCCTCGCGTAGCGTTGTGCGGGTCATCGTTTACAGTTCTGCCGAAGGACAGCAGAGCATCGTTAGCATTGGCTCTGGCGTGGTTGTTGCACGGGATAAAGTCATCACCAATGCCCATGTTGTTGAAATGGCCAGCGTTGATGACAGCGTGCAGATCGTCATCGTCCCCTCTGATGGCAAGCAAAGCTATCGCGCAAGAGTTTCGGCCAGCCTGCCGGGTAAAGACCTTGCCTTATTACAACTTACGTCTGGTGCGCTTGTCCCTGCAAGTATCTTCGCCGGAGTGCCAGAGGATGGCGCAGACGTCTTTGCCATTGGCTATCCCGCGAGCGTCGATGCGGCATTGGAGCAGAGTGAAGCCGATGTGCTTCGTCCGCAGCAACCCGTCAAAACGCGGGGAACGGTTTCCTCCGGACGGACGTCGAAATCGGTAGAATCGCTTTTGCATACGGCGCCTATTGCACCGGGCAATAGCGGCGGGCCGATTGTGGATGCTTGCGGGCGGGTGCTAGGCATCAACAGTTTCGGGTCCGTTCCTACGGATGGCGGCGCGGAATTTTACTTCGCGATATCGGCGCGCGAATTGTCGGCATTTCTTGCCAATCGCGGTGTCGCGTTCCGTTCTGTGCGGGGCGATTGCCGGTCGGTCGCCGAATTGACGCGCGCCGAGGCCGAGCTTGAGGCGTCCACACGCGCCAAGATAGAGCAAGAGGCGCGTGTTGCCTCCGAACTGCAACGCAGCCGCGAAGGCAAAGTACGCAGCGATGCCGAACATGCCGTCATTGGTGAGCGGGAAAACCATCTTGCACTGGCCGGGCTGTTGTTGGTGTTAAGTGCCGTCGCCGGCGGCGCTGCTTGGCAGTTTTCCGAACGCGAACAGCGGGATCAATTTAAGGCCGCAATCGCCGCCGGCGCTGTGCTCTTGGTAATGGCGGTGGGAATTTTTGCGGCTCGCCCATCGTTCGAGGAAGTCGATGATCGTGTTCGTGCTGCATTGACCGCCGATGCGCCAGACGATGTCGTTGCCAAAAAGCGCCCCGTTACTGCCGAACCGCAGGCAAAGATTTGCGTGCTACAGCCCCAACGCAGCCGGGTCACTATGTCCGACACAGCGGACGTTGAATTTACGTGGCAGTCCGATGGATGCATCAATGGACGCACACAATATGTCGAAAGCGGCGGCCGATGGGTGCGTAGCTTTGTGCCCAATAATGACGCGCAGATTTCGGTCATCAGCTACGCGCCGGAGACCGAAATTTACCGCATCGAACGTTTCTTGCCGGGCAATGATGCCATGGAATCCGCCCGTGCGGCACGGCAACTTTATGACGTCAAAACCTGCACTGCGGACCCAGGGCAACTGACCAATATCGAAAATATGAACAAGACCATATCGGCGCAATTGTCGCCCGCGCCGAACGAGATATTGCTGTTCACATGCTCTGACCGTTGAATCTTGGATTGTGCGTCGGGACTTAGGGGTTATGGTGGCGTCATGATCCGTTCGCTGTCGATTTTGTTGTTGCTATTGTCCGCAACACTTGCCGGATGCTCTGAGGGTGTCGACAATGAACGCGTCCGGGTTGACGTGATTGAAAGCCGCCCCAGGCCTCTAAACATATCCGCAACGCCGTTGCCGTTGGCGTCGGCGTATTTACGCGCGGCAACGGCGCAGGGGTTGGTGACGTTCGATGAAAAAGGGCGTGTTGCGCCCGGCGTCGCCAATCGCTGGATCGTGACCGAAGACGGCATGAGTTATATTTTCCGTCTCAATAAAGGGCGGTGGAATGACGGGCGTGAGGTAGAGTCAAGGGAGGTTGCACGTCTTCTAACTGCCCGCATCCGTGAATTACGCAAGGGACGCCTTGGTGCCGAATTGGGTGTCATTGACCGTGTCGTCGCCATGACGGGTAAGGTGGTGGAAATCAGGTTGAATGCCCCGATGCCTTATCTGTTAGAATTGCTGGCCTTGCCCGAGTTCGGGTTGCTCAGCAAAGGCGCAGGATCGGGTCCGATGCAGGCCAAAAAATTTGGGCAGGTCATGCAGTTACGGCGCAATGAAACTGATGATGAAGGCGTCCAGGTCTTGGGCAATGCGATGGTCACATTGCGGCGTGGTGATGCATCCACGGTGATTGCCCGTTATGCATTGGGACAAAGCGACTTTGTCGAAGGCGGACGGTTTGAGAGCTTTCCTTTGCTCGATGCGGCAAACATTCGCGCTGATCAAATCCAATTTGACGCGGTTCCGGGATTATTCGGTTTGCAGGTTGTCAAGGATGGTCCATTTCTGTCTGACAGAGCCAATCGAACGGCGATCGCCATGGCTATTGATCGCCCCAAATTGTTGACGGCGTTCGACATTGTGGCGTGGCAGGAAACGGTCACCTTAGTTCCTGAAAGCTTACCAAATCGTGCGAGCATAGAGCGGCCGATATGGTCAGTGCCGTCTGTGGAAGAACGCAGAACTATGGCGCGGGATACTGTTGCCCAGTGGGAAAATGCCAATGGCGCACTTCGGCCATTACGCGTGGCTTTGCCGCGTGGTTATGGCAGCCGGATATTCTTTGCGCGGTTGCGGGCGGATCTTGCAACAGTCGGCATTGATATTGAGCGTGTGACGATGGACCGACCGCATGACCTGCTGCTCGTTGACCGTACCGCCCAACAATCGAGCCCCATATGGTATCTGGATCAGCTATCGTGTAAGTTTGCGCCAATATGCAGCGCGCGGGCGGACGAGATTGTGGCCAAAGCGCGCCGCACAACCGATACCGCGATACGCGCGCAGTTATTGGGTGAGGCAGAGGCCGAATTGCAGGCCAGTGTTGCCTTTATCCCCATTGCAAATCCGTTGCGTTGGTCAGTCGTCCGGCCGGGCCTATTGGGGCATTTTGCCAATGGTCGTGGGTGGCACCTGTTGCAATATCTTGGACGTGACCCGACATAGGCACAAAGGAGTAACTGCAGTGCCGATTTCGCAGGAACAATTTGCGCGTATTGCCAAGGATTTGCCGGGCATGGGTAATGACCCACATGCCGTGCGCGCCCGTGTGGAAGCGCTTGAGAAGATATTGGAGCGTGCCTTCGTTATTCCAGGTACGAAAATTCCCTTTGGGCTGGATAGTGTGATTGGTCTTGTCCCGGTTTTGGGTGACCTCGTGACTGCGTTTATGGGGGCCTATATTGTGTGGGAAGGCCGCAATTTGGGCATGTCCAAATGGCAGCTGATCCGCATGAGCGCGAATATCGGTGTGGATACCGCGATTGGCGCAATCCCCTTTGTCGGCGATGCTTTCGACCTTGTCTGGCGTTCGAACAGCCGGAATTTAAGGATAATCAAAAAACATCTCGATAAGCATCACCCCGCAACGCGGATTATTGAGGGTTAAGTTTAACGCCCGCGCCAGATTTTGATCTGCGCCGTAGCTGGTGCGCGGCGTGTAAATGTCGGGCACTTTCGGGGTTTGAAATCCCTGCCAAGGCAAATGCGTACTTCTTGTAACCAGCCTTTGGCATTGGTCTTTACCGTGACGGCATTGGCGGGCAAGCCATCGTTCAGATCAGCTAATCTCTCCGCAAGAACTTGCGCCGTCAACGGCGTCCCACGCTCGGGTTCGCGGGACAGCCGCGCCATGTCTGGAAATTCAATTGCGTTGAACAGCAAACGCGCGGCGCCTAAATACCCTTCCGGCGTATTGGCCATGCAACTGCCATGCTTTGCCCATTGATGCTGCAGCAATTGGGGAGACGGGCTGAGGCAGATATTGTCTGTGACCGTTCGCCGAGGCAGAACGCCAACCGAGCGGCAATATTGTGGGTAATTGACCCCTTTTGCCTCAGGCCACAGCCCATGTAGGATAAAACCGAAATCTCCAATTTCACCCGAACATTGGAACCGTGCCGCAGGGTCACGCGTTCGCCCACGGCAATATTCCGGGCTCCAACTGAGTGCCAGCACATAGCCGTCTATTGCAGTGCGCCTTATCTGGCCGGACGGCGGCAATTCCAAGGCTGGACGTGGAAGAAATCTTGGGGGCTGACATTGCCATGCTTGCGCCATGGTCGGTGCAGGTTGGAACGCTGCCACGACACCGAAAAACAAGAAAAACTTAAGCCTGCGCAAAATCCAGCCCGATGTCGGCAGCCGGGGCGCTTTGGGTCAGGCGGCCAACCGAGATATAGGTAACACCGGTTTCCGCCTTGGCGCGGATCGTTTCCAAGGTGACCCCGCCCGAGGCCTCAGTCGGCACACGGTCCGCGATGAGCGCAACCGCTTCGCGCAACATATCTGCGTCCATATTGTCGAGCAGCAAATGGCTTGCTCCTGCGGCAAGGCCGGGCTCAATCTGGGCGATGCTGTCCACCTCAAGAATGATGCGTTCAACCCCTGCATTTTTGGCGCGCGCTACAGCTTCCGCTACGCCGCCTGCAACGGCAACATGATTGTCCTTGATCATGGCTGCGTCCCACAATCCCATGCGGTGGTTCGTAGCGCCACCTAAGCGCGTCGCGTATTTTTCAAGGAGCCGAAGGCCGGGGATCGTTTTTCTCGTGTCCAAAAGCGTGCAACCTGTTCCAGCGATGGCATCGACATATTGCCGTGTCATTGTTGCAATACCCGAAAGATGCTGCATGGTATTCAACGCCGAGCGTTCTGCGGTGAGCATGGCCCGTGCATGGCCCCTTAAGCGCATGAGTTCCGTGCCCGCAGGCACTTGCGCGCCCTCCTCGACCAATAAATCTATCTCCATCAACGGGTCGAGCGCTTTAAAAAATGCGACTGCGAGTGGCAGGCCAGCCACGGTTATGGCATCGCGGCTGTCCATGATCCCGTCGAAACGGACATCGGCCGGAATGACGCTTTCGGACGTCACATCTCTGCCCGTCGGACCCAAATCTTCGGCCAGCGTCGCACGGACGAAAGCGTCCATATCAAATGAAGGAATCTGAAAAGGCATATTGCTGATATCCGGCCTGAAAATGATTGGCGACTATGACCCAAATATAGGTAAGTTCGCTATCGCCAACAATAACTGAAAACCTTTTATCGAGGGGTCAATAGCCCATGAGGCTCATGACTTCCCTGCGGCTCGATTGATCGTCTAGGAAACAGCCAATGAGCTTTGATGTAACCATGCCAACGCCGTGCACCTTCACGCCGCGTCCGGTCATGCAACCATGCTGCGCCTCAATGACAACCGCAACGCCTTCTGGCTTCAAATTTTCCCAAATGCAGTTCGCAACTTCTGCCGTCAGGCGTTCCTGCACTTGAAGGCGCTGAGCAAAGCCGTGCAAGACACGCGCAAGTTTCGAAATGCCTACAACCTTGTCGGTTGGCATATACGCAATCGACGCCTTGCCGATGATGGGGGCCATGTGATGCTCACAATGCGACTGGAATGGGATATCCTTGAGCAACACGAGCTCATGATATCCGCCGACTTCCTGAAAGGTGCGCGATAAATGCGCTGCGGGATCTTCGGTATAGCCAGCGCAATATTCGCGCCAAGCGCGGCCAACGCGCGCTGGCGTATCGAGCAGGCCTTCGCGTTCCGGATTATCGCCTGACCAGCGGATGAGTGTGCGAATGGCGTCTTGAACGTCTTCAGGAACAACGATTTTGCCGTTCTCACCGATTTCGTCTTCATAATGGATATGGGCGATGGGAAATACCTTCTCGGGCTTGTTCATCTCTAGGCTCCGGCAGGCCACGTGCCTGCATCTTCGCGACTAGAGATATGTCCACCCGTTATTGAACACTATACGGACAATAGCCCATGGGGGCCGTATCGCAATACATCACGATAAAGCCATCGAAGCCGAAATAACATTTGGTTGCCGAAAAATCAGCCAATCGCCTGACCGGTTTTGGCCCAATCGGCCAAAAAGCCCTCAATGCCCTTGTCGGTCAGGATATGCTTGAACAGGCCTTTGATAACCGACGGCGGCGCAGTCATCACGTCAGCACCAATTTTAGCGGCTTCAAGGACATGGACACCGTGACGGACGCTGGCGACGAGGATTTCGGTGTCAAAAGCGTAATTGTCGTAGATCAGACGAATGTCGCTGATAAGCTGCATACCATCAAAGCCATTGTCGTCATGGCGACCAACGAATGGCGATACGAATGTTGCGCCAGCCTTTGCGGCCAACAGCGCCTGATTGGCAGAGAAACATAAGGTCACATTAACCAATGTGCCTTCAGAGGTAAGTGCCTTGCAGGTCTTTAGACCGTCGATGGTCAATGGTACCTTGATGCAGACATTGTCGGCAATCTTCCGCAGAATTTCGGCTTCCTTCATCATCGTCGCATGATCAAGCGCAACGACTTCTGCGGATACTGGGCCATCGGTCAGGGCGCATATTTCGCGCGTGACTTCAATGAAATCCCGGCCGGATTTTGCAATCAACGATGGGTTGGTGGTCACGCCGTCAAGCAAACCCGTCGCTGCCAAATCCTTAATGTCGGCAATGTCAGCGGTATCGGCAAAAAATTTCATAGAACTATTTCCTGATTGGAGATTCGGTTTCATTTCTTTTGGCAAAATATCTGCCAAAACAACAGACTTATTGGAAACAGATCAGCGATGGTGTGGGATCATCATCCAGATGGTGACGTTCGCCGTATCATTGCCTATACGCGCGTGATGAGCTTGCCCAATAACCGCGTCCGTATTGTCTTGTTGACACAAGCAATTGGTCCGCTCGATTATCGGCTGCCCGATGATATGGTCGCAGAACCGGGCAGTGTGGTGATGGTGCCGCTTGGCCCGCGCAAATTGCCGGGCGTCATTTGGGATGACGATGTTTTCGGCGATGAAGCGGTTGATGCCAGCAAGTTGCGCGCGGTGCTTGAACTGGTGGAGTGTCCGCCACTGGGTCGGGGCTTGCGTCGCCTGATAAACTGGGTCGCGGATTA
>JAIOYN010000089.1 GCA_021741065.1 Sphingomonadaceae bacterium
CGACAGCATAGCCGCCAGCCCCGCCATAATCTGACGCCGAGTTGCATTGATATCCATACTCGGCATGCCTTTGCTTAGAACTTCGCTTCGATCGACAACGTGAACGACCTTCCGCGTGGGTCAGCGACACGTGGTTCCCAGCTGGAACCAGCGCCTGTGTTGCTGTCATAGGTAATCGCAAAGGGTGGATCCTTGTCGAATACGTTACGCACGCCTGCGGTCAAGCGATATTGCTTGAGCAGGTCGAAGCTCACCGACGTGTTGTAGATCACATATGGCTTCACCTTCGGATTGAAATCCGGACGAACCACAGTGCCATTGGCAATACCAGGTAGGGCTTGGTTGTTGTAACCGTCGCGATAGATTTGCGAGAAGTTAAAGGTGAAGTCATCGTTCGTGAAGCTTACAAAAGCGCTGTGCTTCCACTTCAGACCCAAATCACCCGCAAAGGTGAACCGACCAATCAAGCTAGGTCCGAACGGTGCAGAGGGCAGAAACTTCTCACGCTTTTTCAGCTGATAGGTTCCGTCCAACCCGGCATTAATGACGCCGCCAAAGGCATCAACCCCACCGCGCAACGCAACCTCAAGACCTTCTGTCCGGCGCGATCCGATATTGTCGGCACGCAAGTCAATCAAGGTGATGATATTGTTGGTGCGGGTCACGCGATCAGGGAAGAAGCTGATATTATCGAGCAACTGACGCAATGTCAGAGCGCCGATGGTATCATCAACCGCAATCGACCAGTAATCGAGCGACGCGCTGAACCGGCTGGATGGTTGCAGAACAATACCAACGCTATGTTGCTTCGACGTTTCAGGTCCAAGGTTCAAGTTACCGCCAGACAGGGTCTCGGGCGTGATCGCCGTGCATCCGGGCAGCAAGCTGACGGTTCCGGTCGCACATGTTGTTGGATCAACCAAAGTGTTGCCTGGGTTAGGCGACTGCGTGACGCCGTTGAAAATCTGGTTGAATGCAGGGACGCGGAAGCCGGTGTTATAGGAACCACGGAACATCAGCCAGTCAAGCGGCCGGTACTTGCCCGAAATCTTGGGGTTAACCGTTGAGCCAAAGCCGCTATAGTCATCAAGACGCAATGCACCTGTCACTTCGAATGAATCGAACACTGGAACCAACACTTCGGCATAAGCCGCCTTCACCGTCCGGTTCTTAGGTGTCAGCGCATTGTTGTTATCAAATGCCACGTTGAAAATATCCGGCGTTCCGGTGACCGCCGCTGGTGACCCATTAAAGCCGTAGGTTTCGCGACGATAATCGACGCCAAGTGCGACCTGAACAGTACCACCGGGCAGATCAAACAGCGACCCTGAAACCGAAGCATCGAGTTGCTTCACTTCATATTTACCGCCGTAAAGCGTTACGCCTTCGGCGGAAATGGCATCCAATCCTGCCAATGCAGCTTCCGATTGCGTAAGCGAAAATGGATTGAGAATACCGCTGTTCAAAAGGCCAACAATACCGGGACGCGTTGCCCCAGGCGCTGTTGGTGCGCGCGGATCAATACCGCCCGACACTGCACCGACAACACCCGATGCGGTTGCGGCTGCTGCAGAGGAGAAGGTACCACGATAATGGTAACCAGTGCCTAATAAAGAAGAAGATTCGCTTCGCGCGTATGATCCGCCGGCACGATAGTCCCAGCCATCCCATAATGGACCTTCAGCGCCCAGACCCGCACGCAATGTCTTGGTGTTGGTTTCATATTCACGCACGTCGCATGAAGTACAACGCCAGCGATACGAAATCGGCTTGCCATAATTGGGAGCGATTTGCGGGAAAACGGCGACCAGCTTGTTATAAACATCGTTATACGTGCCAGCCGTCGTCGCATTCAACGGATAATATAAGGGCAATGTCGAGTTATTGCCGGAATATTGGTTGTTGGAAAAACGCTTGGATGAATCGGCGTCTGACCCCGTGATTTCAGCATAAATTTGGTGGTCGCCAAATTTCGCTGTTGCGCGGCCATAATAGGTCAGCGTGTTCAATGGCTGCTGAAGCACAGCGGCGCGGCCAGTATCCCAAGCACACGCAAAACGTGCCGAGGTATTTGCCCACAATTGGTCATCATAGGCCATGCCGCCATCCATGGATGCGCAACCTGCGCCACCGGGGAGGTCAAGAATGTTGATCCCACCAGTCGCAGGAACAGTCGCGCCAGCCTCAAGCAAGGTAACGCCGCTCAACAAGGATCCTGTTGGCGCGAACAAGCTATTGCCGGTGGTTGGAAATGCGGTTGCAATTGGGGTTCCGCGGGTATCGACCGACAAACCGCGATTGGGCTGGTTGCCATTAACGAAACCGCGTTCTGAACCGTTCAGGGCTTTATTGACGCTTCTGCTCACGGTGGCCAAGAGGTTGAAGCCGTCTTCGTCTAGGTCGCCATAACCACCCGTCGCGGACAGCCGATAAATAGCGCCGCCGCCAGCTTCGGTCATGTCCGTGAAAGCGTTAAGCGCGAGGCCCTGAAAATTGGTTTTGGTGATGAAGTTGATAACGCCGCCGATTGCATCGGTTCCGTAAATGGCGGACGCGCCGTCCTTTAGAACTTCAACGCGCTCAAGTGCTGCAATAGGAATTTGGTTCACATCGACGGCAGAGCCAGTCAGGCCGTGCGCCGCAACGCGGCGACCGTTGAGCAACACCAATGTCGAGGCCGAACCCTGGCCGCGCAAGTTGGCGGCAGACAATCCGTTGGTGCCGCGCTGCGCTCCTGATGTTACGTCCGCATTGGACGCGAGATTGTCCGCGCCGTTGCCGTTCGTGGACAAGAACGAGATAAGCTGTTCAGGGCTGTTGATGCCTTCACGCGTGAGGTCATCTGTCGTGATCACTTGCAAAGGCAAAGCACTCTTCGTCGGATCCTGCTTAATCCGCGATCCGGTAACGATGATCGCCGCACCTTCATCGACGGTTTCAGCGGCACTTGGAGGCGAAGCATCCTGCGCAAATGCCGGCGCAGTCAGGCAACTGGCCACCAACAATATCGCGGTTTTTGAATATTTCATAAATTTTCCCCTGCTAATTTTAGCTCACCCCTGAGCCTTTTTATGGTGGCAAGTTATTCCGGCACATCGGGCATTGCAACTGCCTTTACATTTAGTGACCCAAGAACCTGAATCTTATCCCATATTATTTGACGCTTTGTCTACTTGGCGGGTTGATAATTGACAGCGTGAGGCGCAAAGGAGGCACATGCTGTCACAAAAAACCCGTTACGCCATTCGCGCCATGCAGCATCTTGCCGACCACCATGGAAACGGCCCCGTACAGCTTGCCGATATTGCCGAAGCGCAAAAAATTCCACCAAAGTTTCTGACTGTTATCCTGTCCGAACTGTCACGTTCTGGCCTCGTTGCGTCGCAGCGCGGCAAGGACGGTGGCTATTGGTTAGGCGTCTCGCCGATTGACATCAGCTATGGCGACCTCATCCGCATCATGCGTGGTTCATTGGCATTGGTTCCCTGCGCGAGCCGCTATGCCCACGAAACCTGCAAAAATTGCGTCGAGGAAGAAAATTGCCGCACACGCGCGCTGATGCTTCAGGTACGGGACAAGACGGCCAATCTGCTCGACAGCATCAATCTGACGGATGTCGTTGACGCGGACATTTACTTGCACGCGGCAGAATAGGCTTTTGAGCCGCGCCAGCTTCCGCTGTCGCTAAACCGCTCCTTTGGGCCAGCCAATAAAATACCAAGGTGCATGTCTATGGCTAATCACGTAAGGTCGGATTATGCAAGAACAGTCGTGGACCCTGTCAGTGCGAGATGTGGATGTTTGAATATATTGCCAATGTCGACTGGGTGTCGGTAGCGCCTTATATCGCTGTCGGCTTTGCCGCGCAGTTGGTCGATGGCGCGCTTGGCATGGCCTTTGGCGTGATTTGCAGCACTTTGTTGGTCAGCGTCATGGGCGTCGCCCCCGCCCGCGCCTCCGCTGGTGTTCATTTTGTCGAGATGTTCACGACCGGCGCGTCTGGCATTAGCCATGTTCTGCACAAAAATATCGATTGGAAATTGTTTGCCCGCATTGCCATTCCCGGCGTCATCGGTGGCTGCACCGGCGCCTATGTGTTGGCGAGCATTCACACCGATGCGGCACGGCCTTTCGTTATGGGATATTTGGCGCTTATCGGTTTCTACCTTCTGTATAAGGCTTGGGGCTTTTCGCATGAACATAAGCCGCGTGATCCTAAGGTTACTATGCCACTTGGCCTGATCGGTGGCTTTCTCGACGCCTCTGGCGGCGGCGGCTGGGGACCAGTGGTCACGTCCAACCTTTTGATCCAAGGCGCAGACCCCCGCAAAACCATCGGTACGGTCAATACGGCCGAGTTTTTCCTCACCGTTGCAGTGTCGATGACCTTCATTCTCACCATCGGGTTAGAAGCCTTTACCGTCGTAACCGGCGGCCTTTTAATTGGCGGATTGCTTGCCGCGCCCTTTGGGGCAATGGTCGCCAAACGCATTCAACCGCGCCTATTGCTGTTCGCGGTCAGCATCGTCCTTATCGCGACCAGTCTGTTCAGCCTCTACAAGGCGCTGGCGTAACGCGCCAACAAGCTTGCTTTTCGCGGGCAACGCGCATATGGGCGTGCGCTTGTCGTGCATGGTCATCCCTGGAGGCGTGGCGGCAAGGTAACTTTTTTGGAGAATCAACATGAGCGATCAGCTGACATTGTCGGCAGAGACGCGCGATCGGGCAGGCAAGGGAGCCTCCCGCGAATTGCGTCGTCAAAACCGAGTGCCCGCCGTCATTTACGGCAACAAGCAAGAACCCGAACTTATCCACGTTGAGGAAAAGGCGCTCGTCAAACTTTTGATGACTGGCCATTTTTCCAACAGCGTCGTCGAGATCGAACTTGGTGGCAAAAAACAGATTACGATTCCAAAGGATGTTGCCTTTCATCCTGTCAGCGATCGTCCAACGCATGTTGACTTCTTGCGCATCGTTAAGGGCGCAAAGGTCGATGTTGAAGTTCCCGTGATGTTCGTCAACGAAGACGCATCACCCGGCCTGAAGCGCGGTGGTGTTTTGAACATCGTGCGTCATGAACTCGAACTGATCTGCGAAAATGACAAGATTCCTGACGACATCCAAATCGATGTTGCAGGCTTTGACGTCGGCGATTCGATCCACATCAGCCACGTAAAGCTGCCCAAGGGTTCGGAAAGCAAGATCACAGATCGCGACTTCACCATTGCGACGATCGTTGCACCATCGGCGCTTAAGTCGACCGATGGCGACACGACTGTCGAAGGCGAAGCTTAAATCTATCTCCGGGGCTGAGTTTCGGCTCGCCCCGGATATTCCCCCAAGGGACAAGCGCGATGCAATTATGGGTAGGTCTCGGTAATCCAGGCGCCACCTATGCGATGCACCGGCACAATATCGGTTTCATGGCGATTGATGCGCTGGCCGAAATAAACGACCTTCCATTGCCCGCCAAAAAATTTCTCGGCTGGGTCCAGGAACTCCGAATTGGTTCGGAAAAGATCATTCTTCTAAAGCCCGCAACGTTCATGAACGAAAGCGGCCGCAGCGTGCGCGCGGCGATGGATTTCTATAAGTTTGAGCCAAAGGACGTTACCGTCTTTTACGACGAGCTCGACCTCGCCCCCTTCAAGGTGAAGGTCAAATTTGGCGGCGGCGCGGCGGGCCATAATGGCATTCGTTCGATCACCGACCATATCGGCGCAGAATTCCGCCGCGTCCGTTTGGGCATTGGCCATCCGGGCAACAAAGACCGCGTGACGGGCTATGTCCTTGGCAATTTCCACAAGAGCGAAATCGACGATTTGGCGGATTTATTGGGCGCAGTCTCGGCCGAAGCCGATTGGCTGGCCAAAGGCGATGACGTCCGCTTCATGAACGACGTCGCCATGCGCTTGCAGCAGGATTAACGCCGTTTAAGCCATCGCATTGGATGGACTTGCCGCCGAACGTCGCCTAGGGCCGCTTTATTCAGTTTTTGACGAGGAATTTATGGGTTTCAAATGCGGTATTGTGGGTCTTCCCAATGTGGGCAAGTCCACCCTGTTCAATGCGTTGACCGAAACGGCGGCGGCGCAGGCGGCGAACTATCCCTTCTGCACGATTGAACCCAATATCGGCAATGTAGCCGTCCCTGATCCGCGCTTGCAAACCATCGCCAAAATCGGCGGCAGTCAGAAGATTATCGAAACGCAATTGGGCTTTGTCGACATTGCGGGCCTTGTGCGCGGCGCGTCGAAGGGCGAAGGCCTTGGCAACCAGTTCCTCGGCAACATCCGCGAAGTCGACGCCATCGTCCACGTCTTACGCTGTTTCGAAGATGACGACATTCAGCATGTCGACAATAAAATCGATCCGATTTCCGATGCGGAGACCGTCGAAACCGAACTGATGCTGTCGGATTTGGAAAGCCTTGAAAAGCGCGTCCCGAACCTCGTCAAAAAAGGCACGCAGGGCGACAAGGAAGCGAAAATCAGCGCGCTTGTTTTGGGCCGTGCGCTCGACCTACTGCGCGACGGCAAGCCAGCGCGTCTGACCAAGCGCGACGATGCCGAAGAAGAACGCCATTTCCAAATGGCGCAGCTTTTGACAGCGAAGCCCGTTCTCTACGTCTGCAACGTGGAAGAGGCAAGCGCCGCCAATGGCAATGCCTTGTCCGCACGCGTTTTTGAAAAGGCAAAGGCAGAAGGCGCAGAAGCCGTTGTCGTATCCGCCGCCATTGAAGCCGAAATCTCAACAATGCCGACCGAAGACCGCGAAGTGTTCCTCGAAGATTTGGGCCTCACCGAAACCGGCCTCGCCCGCGTCATCCGCGCTGGATATGAGCTGCTCGATCTCATCACCTTCTTCACCGTCGGCCCCAAAGAGGCGCGGGCATGGACCGTGACCAAAGGCGCAACCGGGCCAAATGCGGCAGGCGCGATCCACAGCGATTTCGAAAAAGGCTTCATCCGCGCCGAAACGATGGCCTATGAAGATTATGTCCAATATAACGGCGAAGCGGGTGCGAAAGAAGCGGGCAAATGGCGTTCGGAAGGCAAGGAATATCTCGTCAAAGACGGGGATATCATGCTGTTTCGGTTTAATGTTTAATTAGACCTGAAGCGGTGCGTTCATTTATTTCCGCCCAAATAGCCTCTCCACATCTCCCAACGCCAGCTTTACCCACGTAGGCCGGCCATGGTTGCACTGCCCACTATGCGGGGTAATTTCCATTTCGCGGAGCAACGCGTTCATTTCGGTCACCGACAGCACGCGGCCGGCGCGGACGGAGCCGTGGCAGGCCATAGTTGCGGCGACATGGTCGATGCGCTCCTTGAGCGATAGCGCGTCGTCATAGGCGGCGAGATCGTCGGCCAAGTCCTCCAACAACTCCTTGGCATCACCATCGCCCAGCACGGCTGGCGTTGCGCGCACGAGCATTGCGCCGGG
>JAIOYN010000090.1 GCA_021741065.1 Sphingomonadaceae bacterium
GTCTACCGACAGCGGCAGCGAGATTCTTAATCAGGCGCTGCAGCTTTTTGGAGGCTATGGCTATTTGCGGGATTATCCCATCGAACGTTTCTGGCGCGATTTGCGCGTCCACTCCATCCTTGAAGGCACCAATCAGGTGATGAGGATGATTATTGGCCGGGATCTCTTGCGCCAATGACCGATGATATTGTGGTCCGCGTCGAAGGTCATGCCGGTTTCATAAGCCTGAACCGGCCGTCGGCTTTAAATGCGCTGACGCTTCCCATGGTGCATGCGATGACGCAGGCGTTGCTGGCGTGGCGCGACGATGACGCGGTGAAATGCGTGGTTATTGATCATGCAGACGGGCGCGGTTTTTGTGCAGGCGGCGATATCGCTTACTTACGCAATTCAGCCCTCAATGATGGCGGCGCGTCGGGCCGAAAATTCTTCCACGACGAATATCAGTTGAACCATTTATTGTTCATTTATCCCAAACCTGTCGTGGCATTCATGGACGGCATTACGATGGGCGGCGGCGTTGGTATAAGCCAACCTGCGCGTTTCCGCGTGGCGACCGAGAATAGCAAATTTGCCATGCCTGAAACGGGTATTGGCCTTTTCCCGGATGTTGGCGGCGGTTGGTATCTGTCGAGGCTCGAAGGGCGTGTTGGCCAGTTTCTGGCTTTGACCGGAGCACGCATAGATGGCCCAGATTGCCTCGCGCTTGGCCTTGCCACCCATTATGTGCCGAGCAGCGCGCTCGCCGAAGCCAAGGCACGAATTGCCAGCGAAGATGTCGAGCGCCTTGACGGCATATTGGGCACTTTGTCGGAAACGGCGCCCGCGTCGAAGATTGTCGAGACGGTTGTTCAGATCAATCGCCATTTTGCCTCCGACCAGTTCGAAGACATCCTCGCCAGCCTTGAAGGCGACGCGAGCGAATGGGCGATGAAAGAGTTGGCGACCTTGCGAACCAAAAGCCCGCAAACCTGTAAAGTTGCTTTGCGCCAATTGTCCGAGAGCCTGAAGCTCAGCGACTTTGCTGATAACATGGCCATGGAATATCGTATCGCCAGCCGCGTGATTATCCGGCCCGATTTTGCTGAAGGCGTGCGCGCTGTTATTGTCGATAAGGATAATGCGCCCCGATGGGATCCGGCGACAGCAGACGCGGTGACTGAGGATCTGATTGACGCTATTTTCGCCGCCTTGCCGGCGCAGGATGAATGGAAACCCCTATGACGTATGAAACATTATTGGTCGAACAACGCGGCGCGGTGACGCTAATGACGCTTAATCGGCCACAGGCGTTGAATGCGTTGAATAGTCAGGTGTTGGCCGATCTCATTGCGGCCTTTGCGGCATTTGACGCCGATGACAGCCAAAGATGCGCCGTTCTGACAGGTAGCGAGAAGGCCTTTGCCGCAGGCGCGGACATTAAGGAAATGTCATCGCAGTCTTTCGCGGACATGTATGGCGCAAACTTCTTCGCAGGCTATGACCGCGTGACCGCTACCCGCAAGCCATGGATCGCCGCGGTCAATGGCTTTGCGCTGGGCGGAGGATGCGAATTGGCGATGATGGCCGACTTTATCATGGCGGGCGATAACGCCAAATTTGGTCAGCCTGAAATCAAGCTGGCGGTCACGCCAGGAATGGGTGGATCACAGCGCCTAACGCGCGCCATTGGTAAGGCTAAGGCCATGGAAATGTGCCTGACAGGCCGAATGATGGATGCCGCAGAGGCCGAGCGTTCTGGCTTGGTCGCGAAAGTCGTTCCAGCGGCCGAGCTGGTCGACGAAGCCGTTAAAACCGCAACGGCCATTGCCGCGATGGCCCCCTTGGCTGCGCTTGCCTGCAAGGAAATGGTCAACGCTGCGTTTGAAACCACGTTGCAGCAAGGCGTCGTGTTTGAGCGCCGCTTGTTCCATGGCCTATTTGGCACGGAAGATCAGAAGGAAGGCATGGCTGCGTTCGTTGAAAAGCGTCCGGGCAACTGGACAGGTAAGTAACCGCTCAGCGCGATTTCGCGATTTTTTCCACCATCTGGAACTTGCCAAGCCCGCAACCCGCGCCTTCATAAAGCTGCCCGCCTTGGTCGTGCAATACGCGGACGATATCGACGCTGCATAGCTGGTTGATTGACGTGCGGTACGAAAAACGTTCTTCGAACTTCAATCCGGGGCAGCTTTGGGACAGAATATTGCGATAGGTTTTGCCACCTACCATGCGGAAATCGATGGTACGGCTATCGATAACTTTTGTTGACCGTATCTGCGATGTCGTGACGCAGTTTTTTGGTTCGCCCACCGTCCGAACGGGCTCAGGTGCCTTCTTGCCCGAAAGCGCGACTGCTCCGCCACCAGACAGCAAGGCAATCGCGGGGATGATGAACAGCAATTTACGCATCGGCCTTCTCCATTATGACGACTCGCCCTTAAACTATTCTGCCTGAACTTTAGCTGACTTGATCTTCGGCGTGGGCGTTTTGGGTTTGAAGCGGCACAGGTCGGCGACGGGGCAGCGCCAGCATTCGGGGGTGCGTGCTTTGCAGATATAACGACCATGTAAGATCAACCAATGGTGCGCGCCAACGCGGAACGGCTTTGGCGTGCTTTTCTCCAGCGCTTTTTCAACCGCGACGACGGTTTTCCCCGGCGCGATTCCGGTGCGGTTGCCAAGACGGAAGATATGCGTGTCGACCGCGAAGGTTTCTGCGCCAAAGGCGGTGTTCATCACCACATTGGCGGTCTTACGGCCCACGCCGGGCAAAGCCTCCAGCGCGTCACGGTCGGCGGGCACTTCGCCGGCATGATCACGTACAAGGATTTCCGACAAAGCGATGACGTTCTTTGCCTTGTTATTATATAGGCCAATGGTCTTGATATGGTCTTTCAAGCCCTCCAGCCCAAGCGCGACCATTTGTGCGGGCGTCTTGACCTCCTCAAACAAAGCCTTTGTCGCCTTGTTCACCCCCACATCGGTTGATTGCGCTGAGCATGTGACGGCCACGAGCAATTGGTAAGGATTGCCATAAGCCAATTCGGTTTCCGGATCGGGATTGGCCTCCGCCAAGCGCCGATAAAATTCGAAGATGTCGGCTTTCTTCAAAGGCCAAGGACCTCTTGCATATCATACCGGCCGGGTGTCTGCCGGGTCAGCCAGACGGCCGCTTTCACCGCGCCGCGCGCGAATATACTGCGATTTTCGGCACGATGGACAAGCTCGATCCGTTCATTGTCAGATGCAAGGATGACGCTGTGATCGCCCGCTACGCTGCCGCCGCGCAAGGAGGCGAAGCCGATATCACCGGCCTTGCGTGCGCCGGTAATTCCGTCGCGACCTCTTTCGCTGTGGTCTTTTAAATTGACCGCGCGACCCTTTGCAGCGGCTTCGCCTAGCAGCAGCGCAGTACCCGATGGCGCATCGACCTTATGCCTGTGGTGCATTTCCAGAATTTCGATGTCCCAGTCCGCGCCCAACTGGCGCGCGGCTTGTTCGACCAAAGCCGCGAGCATATTCACGCCTAAGGATGTATTTCCTGTCTGCAAGATAGGAATGTCGCGCGCGGCATCATCAATCAGGAAATGGTGGCGCTCTTCCAAACCTGTCGTGCCAATGACGATGGGCTTACCCGCAGCCACGCATGCGTCGAGACTGGCCTCAAGGCCATGCGGGCTCGAAAAATCGACGAGAACGTCCGATGCGGCAATCAATGCGCCAAGGTCGCCGTCTTTATCGACGCCGCCTGCATGTGTGTGGCCATCGACGGCAATCGCATCGACCAAAGCTTGCCCCATGCGGCCTGCGCTGCCAATTATTCCAATTTTCATATCTCTTGCCCTGACCTAATGTCTGGGTCTTACTATATTAGGCAACCGAAACAAGTTTTGGGTGAAGTTGAAGGAAAGCATGTGGGGCAAGGCATTAAAAATATCGTTATCCTGACAGGTGCAGGTGTCAGCGCCGAAAGCGGAATTGACACCTTCCGCAGTGCAGGGGGCCTTTGGGAGCAGCATAAGGTGGAGGATGTGGCCACGCCCGAGGCTTTCGCCCGTGACCCTGATCTTGTGCTGCGCTTTTACGATATGCGCCGCGAACGTATTCAACAGGTGGAGCCAAATGCCGCACATTATGCGCTCGCACGGCTGGATGCGGCATGGTCGGGCAATCTTTTGCTGGTGACGCAAAATGTGGATGATTTGCACGAGCGGGCAGGGACACAGCGCCTGTTGCATATGCATGGCGAGCATTTGAATGCGTGGTGCAATGCCTGTGATGCCCGCCACCCGTGGCGCGGCACATTGATGGATCGGCCAGCCTGCCCGGCGTGCGGCGTGGCGGGACGGTTGCGGCCGGACATCGTCTGGTTTGGAGAAATGCCCTATCGCATGGACGAAATTTACCATGCGTTGGAGCAGGCAGATTTGTTCGTCAGCATTGGCACGTCCGGCGCGGTCTATCCTGCCGCTGGCCTTGTGCGTGAGGCGCGGCGGAAAGGCATAAAAACGTTGGAGCTGAACCTTGAACCATCGCGTGGCACATCATGGTTCGAAGAATCGCGGCATGGCCCCGCAACATTAATGGTGCCAGCGTGGGTGGAAGAAATTTTAGGCAGTTAAGCCGCTGCAGCTCTTACAGCCTACGTCCTTTGGCAGGCGGATAGACCGCATCGCTGGTGCCATGCCGTCGAACAAATGCAGCTTGCCCTTCTGGGCCTCTCCAAAGCCGGTGAGCGCACGAATGGCTTCCATCGCGGCAAAGGATCCCATCAGCCCACACATAGCGCCCAGAACGCCTTGCGTGGCGCAGTCGTCGCAATCATCCGGGTCATGCGCGTCGCCGACAAAGCAACGATAGCAAGGCGCGTCATCTTGCCATCCGGTAAAGGTGCCAATCTGACCATGAAACTGGCCAATCGCGGCGCTGACCAAAGGCACTTTAGCGGCAAGGCACAGGTCGTTTACGATCAAGCGCGTGGCGAAGTTATCGCAGCCGTCGATGACGATATCGACGCCTTTCAGAATGTCCGCCGAGGTGGAGCGGTCAATGCGCTGCTTGAGGCCAATGAATGTCACATCCGGATTCAATCGCGCCACGGCGGCGCCAGCGGCATTGACCTTTGCCGTACCAATGTCGCTTTCGGTGTACAGAATTTGCCTGTGGAGATTGGACAAGGACACAATGTCATCATCTACCACGCTGATTGTCCCAACACCCGCCGCCGCGAGATATTGAATGGCGGGGCAACCAATGCCACCCGCACCGATCAGCAGCACATGGCTCGACAGCAATTTGGACTGACCCGCGCCGCCAATGTCGCGCAGCACAATATGCCGGGCGTAACGGTCAAGCTGTTGGTCGCTAAGCGTCATACGCCAGTCGAACCAAAGCCTCCGGTGCCCCGTTCGGTATCATCGAGGGCGTCGACTTCGATCATCATCCCTTGCGTGACCGGCGCGACTACAATTTGCGCAATCCGGTCGCCTGTGTTGATCACGAAATCTTCGTCACCTAAATTTGCCAGAATGACCTTCACCTCGCCGCGATAATCGCTGTCTATGGTGCCGGGGGTGTTGAGGCACGTAATGCCATGTTTCAGGGCCAGGCCGGAGCGCGGACGCACTTGAACTTCATAGCCATCGGGAATGGCAAAGGCGAAACCGGTTGCAACCGCATGCCTTTTGCCGGGGTGCAGGGTCAAGCTTTCGGCTGCTGTAATGTCCATGCCCGCCGCGCCTGATGTTGCATATGCGGGCATCGGCAGGCCAGCTCCATGGTCCAAGCGTTTGACCCGAATATCAACCTTTTGCGAGTGCATCGGCCACTTTCTCCATCAATTTACGGGCAATCACGTCTTTGGCGCTTTCGGGCCAGCTTTCAACGCCGTCCTTGGTCACAATATGAAACGCGTTGTTTGCGCCGCCCATCACGTCGCCGGACACGTCATTGGCGACAATCCAGTCGCAACCCTTTTTGGCGAGCTTTGTTTGTGCATGTTCGACAATTTTCTCTGTCTCCGCCGCAAAACCAATCAGCAGCTTTGGACGATTGGCGTGCATGGCGAGGCTGGCGAGGATATCGGGATTTTCGGTTAAGTTAAGAGCAGGGATTTCGCCGCCGTCTTTCTTGATTTTTTGCTCTGGCGCTTGTGCCGCGCGCCAATCGGCGACGGCGGCGACCATGATGGCGGCGTTGGCGGGTAAGGCTTTGTCTACCTCTGCCTGCATGTCGAGGGCAGTTTCAACATCTATCCGGGCGACGCCGCGCGGGGTCGCCAAATGGACGGGGCCAGCAATCAACGTAACGTCAGCGCCAAGGTCTGCCGCCGCGGCCGCAATGGCAAAGCCCTGACGCCCTGAAGAACGATTGGCGATATAACGCACGGGGTCAATCGCCTCATGCGTTGGGCCAGCGGTCACAAGTATGTGCTTGCCGGACAAGGGACGCGCAGTCGGCGAAGCGCCACTGGGAAGCGTTGTTGGCGAACGGCCCGACGTCAGCGCGGTATCGAAATCATGACCCAACATCGCGCAAATTTGCTCGGCAATGGCGGGCGGCTCGGGCAGACGTCCGGGGCCAAATTCGCCGCATGCCATAGCGCCTTCATCGGGGGCCATGATGTGGATGCCATCTGCCCGCAATTGCGCCAAATTCCGCTGCGTTGCCGGATGGTTCCACATGCGAACATTCATCGCGGGAACGGCGAGCACGGGCTTATCCGTTGCCAGCAATATGGTGGTCGCGAGGTCGTCCGATATGCCCGCCGCCATTTTCGCCAATATGTTTGCAGTGGCGGGGCAGATGACAACCAAGTCGGCCTGACGGCTCAGCTGGATATGCCCAATCTCGCGTTCTTCCTTCAGGTCGAACATATCGCCATATACTTGGTCTTCGGTCATGACCGACATGGACAAAGGCGTAACAAATTCGGTCGCGCTTTGCGTCATAACCGCGCGCACGGATATGCCTTGTCGTTTGAGTAAGCGGACAAGTTCAAGCGACTTATACGCGGCTATGCCGCCCGTGACGATGAGGAGGATGCGTTTGTTAGACATTAGCTTAACCCTATGACCCACATACCAGCCGCACTCAAGGCACCGGCCAATGCCGCGACCAATAAATAGCGCGCAGCGTTGCTTTGCCCCTTGCGTTCCCAAATGAGTTGGACGGTTGGCAAGGGTGGCGGCTCGGGCGCGCCGCCTTTACGCGGTAGCTGTTCATCCAAGCGGCGGATGATGTCGGGGATCATCTTCAGCGTATCGGCTTGTTTACGCAAGCCATCGGCCAGCATGGCTTCTGGCCCCAACTCGCCGCGAATCCAGTGGCCGACATAAGGTGCAGCAACATTCCACATGTTGATGCTTGGGTTAAATGAGGTCGCAATACCTTCAACCATCACCATCGTTATTTGCAGCAACAACAAATGCGG
>JAIOYN010000091.1 GCA_021741065.1 Sphingomonadaceae bacterium
ATGCGTGAAAATCACGCGTTCATTTGCCACGGCGACAACATCATTGTGAAACGCGCCAGAGGCGATGGCGACCTCGGACTGCTGCACAAACAAAGTTTTGTCCGGGTCAAGCCGGTGCGCGCGCGCGATGGCTTTTGATGCCTCGACATGCTGCCGCGCAGGGAAGGGGCCGCCGGTCTTGCCATAGACAAATATTTCGACACCCGCTGCTTCATGTGACGCGCACAAACGCATGAAATTGGCTGCACCCTCGTCGCCAAATGGCGCTGGCACTGGGCCATGCACCACAAAGTGCCGTTCATTAGCAAAGGCCAACTGCAACTGCGCCAGCGTCCCTGTCCACTCATGGCTTCGATGAGCCATCGTGAGCAAATTTGCTGCTGACAAATGGCATTTGCCATCGACTGTGTCCGGTGCAGGCGAAACGGTAGCTGCGTTTGCTGCCCACATGGCTGAAGCCGAAAAAGCGGCGGCCCGAATATGCGGCTCGGCTGATTGCATATCGGTTGCAAGACCGCTCAGCCAACGGTGGTTTGGTCGGTTGAGCGGCATGAAAAATCCTTGTGCCAGCCCAAGATCAAGATTGGCACGCATCTTCTCAATGCCCTGCAAAGCAGCCGCTTTCGGATAAGATGCCGCACCAGCATTGTTTGACGATGCCAAATTGCCAAGGCTGAGCCCCGCATAATTGTGACTTGGCCCGATGATTCCGTCAAAATTGATTTCGACCAAAGCCATTAAGACCGCTCTACATACGTCACCTGATCGCCAACCGAAATACTCAGCGCCCGCGCACATTCGGCATCAATAATGACATCTTCGCCACGATCGTCGATCCAGCCATAGGCGGCCTTAAATGCATGCAAGCGGCCCAGCGTAAGCAACTTCTTTTGGTCGTTCTTCTGTTCGCCAACGGAATCGCTTATGTCCGTTATCGTCACATCCTTTGCCTCACGGATACTCCGGATATGATCCGTGCGGGCGGTCATGGTTGGGCCACCGTCAAAAATGTCGATGTAATTTTCCCACGCGAATCCTTCATTTTCCAGCATGCGCATGGCCGCGCGGCCAGAAGGATGCGGCACGCCAATAACGGTCTTTGCGCTTTCTTGAAGCATGGCGATATACACAGGGTGCTTAGGCATGAGGTCGGCGATAAACTGGTTGCCGAATTTCGCGTTGAATTCGTCGGCCTCTTGAAAGCTCATCCCGAAAAAGCGTCCGGCCACACCATCCCAAAAAGGAGAGCCTCCGGCCTCGTCAATCACGCCGCGCAATTCGGCAATGGTTCTGTCCGCGAACCTTTCGCGGTGGTTGCGAATGAAAAGATAACGGCTGCGCGCAATCAGCATGCCTAGCCCGCCCGCCCGCTCGCCGGGATGCAAGAACAGACCGCCGACTTCTGTGGTGCCCTCAAGATCCGTCGAGAGGTTGAGAATGTCCGCGCGAAATGTGCGTTCCAGTTCCACACTGTGCTGGGTCAACGCACCGATGCGATAGCTATAAAAAGGCCATCTCTGACCAACCTTGCCAAAGATCTGGCAGGTACCGCGCACTTCGCCGGTAAGGCTATTCTGCAAGACGAACACATATAGGTCGTCGGCAAAATCATCTCCCACACGGTCAAATCCAGCAGCAGAGCGTTCCAGCTTTGCCGACAGCGCTTTTTTGTCCGGTGGCAAGTTGGTGAAACCACCGCCGGTTCGTTTTGCCATTTCGTAAATTGGTTGCAAATCGCCCTTATTCGCGGGACGGATCAGGAAAGTCATAATGTCCCTTTTTCTGATAAACGCATGATGGTCAGTGCCGACAATTGCGCGCGCTCGGTTAGGCTGTCGACGATGAGAAATTCATCCTTGCTGTGAATGTTGCCACCGCGAACGCCCATCGTATCGACCACCGGGACGCCGCACGCCGCGATGTTGTTACCGTCGCACACGCCGCCGCTGGAGCGCCACCTAATGGATTGGCCAAGAGCGGCTCCGCATTGCTTTACGAGGCTAAACAGCTTTGCGGCTTCGTTGTCGATTGGCTTGGGTGGGCGACCAAAGCTGCCATGCAGATGGGCGCGTACATCATGTTCACGTTCTATGTCGGCGATGATCCGACGCAAATCTAACTCCGTCTGTGTTGCAATCTCCGGAGTGCGTGGCCGGAAGTTCACGCGCAATATTGCATGATCGGGCACTACATTGTTGGGGCCACCGCCGTCGATTTTGGCAGGGTTGACTGAAAGCCCCTCACGCGAGATCCGCTTGAGCCGCAACGCAAGGTCGGCGGCAGCCAAAATCGCATTGCGGCCATCATTCGGGTTGCGCCCCGCATGAGCTGACAACCCTGAAAAAATGACTGAGAAATTGCCGCTGCCGCCTCGCGCTCCTGCCAGCGTGCCGTCGGGCAGTGCAGGTTCGTAGGTCAACGCTGCCAACTTGTTCTGCGCAAGCTCCGCAATCAGTTTCGCTGACGAAGGTGAGCCAACTTCCTCATCACTGTTAATGAGGACTTGATACCCCGTGCGCGAGAGGCTTCCCGAAAATTCTGCCGCGCGCAATGCGGCAAGCATGACGGATATGCCGCCTTTCATGTCGGCAACACCGGGGCCATTGAGGGTTCCGTCATCCAACCAGCGCAGATTCTGAAATTCATGGTCCGCCGGAAAAACCGTGTCCATATGTCCCGTAAACAGTAATTGCGTTGGTGCATCAGGGCGCACGGTGACCAAAAGATGTTGCCCATGCGCGATAGTTTTGATGGTTCCGTCGGTCAGCACGCGGTCGACCGGTTCGGGATCAACTAGGCCAACTTCGCCAGGAAGAACGGAAAATGCATCGGCCAGCATTTTTGCGGTCATCGCCAAGCCATCGAGATTGCCTGAGCCGCTGTTCACCGCCGACCAGCTTAGAACTTGGTCAAGCATCGGCTCCTGTTGAATTGTTTCAAGAGACTGTCGTTCGCTGTCGGTTAGCATATACATGATACGATCTTAGCTTTGGTCGCATAAAAGGACCACCCCTAGCGTATTGGGTTATCCAACTTGCCGTGCGAGCGCACACCATTCGGCTATGCTTATGGTTTCAGGACGGCGATCTTCGGCAATGCCGGTTTCGTGGAGTGCTTCTAAAGCGCCGGGGACGCCTTTCAGGCTTTGCCGCAGCATTTTGCGCCTCTGCCCGAAGGCGGCGCCTGTCAGATTTTCCAACACGGACATTTTGACCCCGTTTGCCGCCTCCTTGGGCGTGATGTGCACGACGGCGGACATGACCTTTGGCGGCGGGGTAAACGCGGAACGATGGACTGGCATCGCAATAGAAGCGTTTGAGCGCCACTGGGCTAATATGGCAAGGCGGCCAAAGGCACCGGTACCTGGGGAGGACACTATCCTGTCAGCAACTTCGCGCTGGAACATGAGCGTCAGGCTTTTCCATGTTGGAGGCCATGCATTGCCGCCAAGCCAGCCAACGGCCAACGCCGTGCCCACATTATAGGGCAGGTTGGAAACGATGTGAAATGGCGCGCCGATTTCGGCAAAGGGGTCGATTTTGAGAGCATCGCCTTCAATTACCCGCAATTGGCCGGGAAATGCTTCCGCCAATTCGGCGAGCGCCGGTAAGCAGCGATGATCGCGCTCTACGGCCACAACATTTGCGCCGGCGCGCAACAGTGCCCGTGTGAGGCCACCGGGGCCGGGGCCTACCTCATATACATGTTCGCCCGCCAATGGGCCGGGAACGGCAGCGATGCGATCAAGCAGCTTCTCATCAAAAAGGAAGTTTTGGCCAAGCGCCTTGCTGGCGGACAGGCCATGGCGGGCAATGACTTCCCTAAGTGGAGGCAGCGAAACCGTCATCAACCACCATCGGCTGCGGCAAGGCGGTGTAATGCCGCGGACTCGGCCATTTTGATTGCTGCAATCATGGAATTTGGCAACGCCTTGTTTTGGCCAGCGATACCGAAAGCAGTGCCATGGTCTGGTGATGTCCTGACCACGGGCAATCCAAGAGTGATGTTGACAGCATCATGAAAATACAGTGTTTTCAGCGGTATAAGCGCTTGGTCATGATAGGCGCATAAGGCGGCGTCATATTGCGCGCGCGCCTCGGCATGAAACATCGTGTCGGCGGGCAGGGGACCAATGACGTTGAATCCTTCTGCCCTGATCTGCGCGATAGCTGGTCCAAAAATCTCAAGCTCTTCGCGCCCCATGTTGCCTGCTTCCCCGGCATGAGGGTTAAAACCAGCGACCGCGAGCCTTGGATTTTCGATACCAAAATTGCGCTGCAATCCCTTTGCGGTGGCGCGTAACCTTTGCCGTATCAACCTTCCGTCAAGCTTTGTGGCGACCTCGGAAAGGGCAATATGCGTTGTCATTGGAACGACGCGCAGGTCGGGCCCTGCGAGCATCATGACTGCATTATTCTTTGCTACGCCGCAGCGTTCGGCAATAAATTCGGTTTGACCTGGGTGCGTAAACCCAACGGCATAAAGCTGGGATTTAGAAACGGGGCCCGTGACCAAAGCGGCGGCGCTCCCAGCCCGGGCAAAGCCAATAGCCATCTCCAACGCCTGATACGCACAATGCGCGCCATCAAGGTCGGGACGACCCGGAACAACCGATAGGCAGTTATGCAATTGAATGACCGGTAGCGCGCTATCAAAATGTTTGAGCGTATCGGCGGGATCTTCGATACGGACAACCGGGCCGGACCAGTGCGGCGCGAAACTTCCAATGTCGCCAATGGCAAAGAAGGGCGCCAAGCCAGATGTGTGGCGGGCTTCCCATGCTTTCCCGATAATCTCCGGCCCGATACCAGCCGGGTCACCGACCGAAACGGCCAGCGGCAGTTCCAGTCGGCCCAATGGCATCAGTTATATTCGATAACAGCGTCGCGGCGTAAATCGCGCAGGTAGATACGGGCGCGCTTGTTCACGCGCTCTTCTTCTAATCGCGACATGATTTCGTCAAAACTCTCAGACGCGGCCTCTTGCGGTGCGTCGCGACCACACAGGACGAATACGCGAACGCCATCTTCCAAAGATCCATAAGGTGGTGTTGATTGGCCAACCTGTAAATCGAGCATTACCTGCTGTAATGGGGCAGGTAATTCGCGAATTTTGATACCGTCTCGGTTCACTACATCAGCGCCAAGTTTGCGTGCCATCTCGTCTGCGACACCGCAGCCGGAGATTTGTTGCGTCTCCTCGCTGAATCTCTTCACTAAGGGCGTCACTTGCGCTTCGGTCGTGCCCTTAGGGAAAGTGATGGCAATTTGCTTCAAGCTCAACACTGAATCTCGGGGATCAGACGTCGCCACTTGGCGTATATCGATTAGTAAAAGGATAGAGACACCTCCAGGCGATGCCACGGCCTTAACCTCGTTACTGTTCATACTAGCTGCTGCGGTTGCCAGAGATTGTGGCAATTGCGCAAGTGACAACCAACCGAGATCCCCTCCGACGGACGCAGTGGACGCTTCAGAAAACTGCCGTGCGTAAGCTACAAAGTTGCCGCCTTGACGCAATTGATCAATTATTTTTCGTGCGTTTTCCTGCACGGACGGCAAGGTTTCTGGTGTCGCCGCTAGATAGATTTCCCCCAAGCGATATTCTGTTGTGCCTTTGGTTGCCTTAATGCGTTCAATGATCGCGTTAACTTCGTCATCGCTTACGTTCGCAGATGGACGTACATTGCGCGACAGTAGTCGGCTCCAAGAAAGTTCGCCCTTAATTTGACGCTTGAGGGTTGCGACCGATGCACCAATGGATATCAGATATTTTTCTACCTCATTTGCCGGGCGGTTGAAATTCTGCTGGGCGATACGGTCGAAATATTGATTTACTTCGGCGTCTGTGACTTCAATTTCATTGGCCGCCGCTTCTTGGATCTGCAGTGTCTCATCGATCAAATTGGTCAATATTTGTGCGCGAAAACGGGCGAGTTCTTCTGGAGGTAATTTGTTGTCATTCGCTGCGACGATCAGCGCGAGGCGGTGATCAATGTCGGTGCCAGTGATGATTTCACCATTCACCTGTGCAGTTGCACGACGCACATTGGGGTCGTTTTTGCCAAACAATTGCTGTCCATCGGGGATATCTAAATTGGCCTCGGGCGCGACATTTTCAGAGGCCGTTTGCGCTATTAGCGGTGTCAACGCCATGGCGGAAACGAGCACGGCAGCTAAGGACAGGCGCGTGAGTAAATTCATTGATATTGATCCAATACAGTATCATTCTCGGACGGTCAGTTAGCCACTGCCTGCTGAACAACAGATGAGCGGCCAGAAGCCCGTCAGAGTATTTCTTACCGATGCCTTACACACCCAGATTGCGAAATGCCAGACGGAACAGGAAGCTGTTGCCGCGCTGGGAATCACCGACAGGCTGATAGTCGCGTCGCCACGTTAGACTTAATGACAAACAATCGTCATCATAGGACAGACCAAGCCTATGGCGGATTGGGTCAAAGCCATCCGAGATACTTGTAGGGTCTTCGGCCGTGTTGGTAAGATCGAGAATAGTAGACCCAAATACTGACCAGTAGCGCGCCACACGGACACGCCCCGCAAGACGTATTTCTTCGCGATCCTTTAAGTCCTCCAGCGTCGGGCCAATGTTGCGGTTCAACTTCAGATAGCCGGCCTGCAGATACGTTCCGCGTGAGCCGACCGTGGCGTCGATCTCGTTTCGACGGATGGCCAAATTGTCTTTATCCAGTCTGAAGCGGTGCGTAAGTTTTACGATGTTTTTGAAGCGAAATTCTGAACGACCGACAATGTCTGATGCTTTGTCCGAAAGTCCCGTCCCGTCAGGAAAGATTGAAGCCTGACTGGACAGGCGATAGCTTTGGCCCAAATTCATATCGGCCGTAAAATTGGTCTTCCGCAAGGCCCAGTCGAAGCCATATGTCACGCGATAATCGTCTTCGAAACGGTCATAGCCTGGAAACCGGTTCAGCGCGAATAGATTGCTATCCTCAAGGTCGACAGCCCGCGAATCTTCGTTTGCAATCTTCAGATTGCTAATGGCTGGTGCTGCCACGACCTGAACGCGCGGGGTAAATATCTGCGTGCCGCCAAAGGTCTGTCCTACGAAAGGCCATTTTGCGTCTACCGCCGTTGCAAATATGCTGCGCGTTTGCCAGCCGGTTTCACCGCGGTAAATGGCTGTAAGTGTGCGGGCATTATCGCCACTGTTGTAGACATCGCCACGCGCAAGTATGGTAAAGCTAACTTCTTGGCCAAGGCCATTAATTGTCCGTAAGTCCCACTTGGCAGAGGCAAAGGCCCGTTGTGTGTCTTGTCCCTCCGTGCGAGCGATGGCTAGGCTGTTGGCCTGAAGCTGGATGGTTCCTCCAACCACAGGGGCAGCCGCACGCAAGCGGTAATCTATCTCGGGCA
>JAIOYN010000092.1 GCA_021741065.1 Sphingomonadaceae bacterium
AGCAGGTCGACCATCTCCTGCGCGCCCGCCTCGCCCAACGTGGCGCGATCAACATAACCGGAGGCAAGATATAATAAGGCGCGGATTGCCTGTGTCCCTGCTTTCATCCGCATCAACATACGGCGCACATCGGGATGTTCGACAATCGCGACCGATTCGCGCGATGGCCCGCTCGCCTTGGCCGATTGGACACGTTCTTGTGCGAACCAGATCGCTTTTTGCGTGGCGGCCTCGGCAATTTGCACACCTTGTAAGCCGACATTCAGGCGGGCGTTGTTCATCATTGTGAACATGGCGCGCATGCCGCCAAATTCGGGACCAATGAGTTCGCCGATGCAATCACCTTCTTCGCCAAAGGCCAAGACACAAGTTGGGGAGGCGTTAATGCCCATTTTATGTTCGATCGATACGACTTTGATATCATTGGCCTTGCCGATGCTGCCATCGGCATGGAGTTGATATTTGGGTACCAGAAACAAGGAAATGCCTTTTGTGCCGGCGGGGCCATCGGGCGTGCGGGCAAGGACCAAATGGACGATATTTTCCGCCATGTCATGGTCGCCAAAGCTGATATAAATTTTCGTGCCTTTGATCTGGTACGTGCCATCACCGCGCGGGGTCGCGGTCGACTTCAGCGCGCCAACGTCAGACCCCGCTTGTGGTTCGGTCAGGTTCATCGTGCCTGAATAGGCGCCCGTTGAAAGCTTGGGCAGAAACAATGCTTTCTGCCGGTCAGTGCCATGATGGTTGATTGCTTCAATCGCGCCGACCGAGAGGATCGGGCACAAGGCAAAGGCCATGTTGGCGCCGCCAAGCGAATCGAGCGCGACCGTCGCCATCGAGAAAGGCAGACCCTGACCACCAAATTCGGCCGGCGCGTTAATCGATCCCCAACCATTGGCGACATAAGATTTATACGCCGCGACAAAACCATCCGGCATCACCACTTTGCCATCGATCAACCGCGCACCCACGGTGTCGCCAATGCGGTTTAGCGGGGCAAATTCACCCTCTGCAAAGGCGCCAATGCCCTCAACTATGGCCTGCACCATATCGGGTGTCGCATCGGCAAAACGGGCATGTTGCGCCAATGCGTCGATGCCGACGATATGCTTGAGGACAAAATTCTGTTCTGCGACGGGTGGTGAAAACGCCATGGTTGGTAAAATTTCCTGTTAAATCGGATATGCATCCGCCTATAGCCGCTTATGATGTTTGGCTCAAATACCTTGGGGAATGGCTGGGTTGTACCCGCTGATGACGCTGCAATTACCGCTGCGGCGCAACTTCTTCACGCCGGACAGATTGTCGCGATTCCCACGGAGACGGTTTACGGCCTTGCGGCGGACGCGCAAAATGCCGAAGCCGTCGCGCATATTTATGCCGCAAAGGGTCGGCCGGATTTTAATCCGCTTATCGTGCATGTACGTGACCGGAGAGCCGCAGAAAAGCTTGGTGTGTTTAACGCTACTGCTCAGGCACTATCGGACGCGTTCTGGCCGGGGCCGTTGACACTGGTTTTGCGTTTGCAACCGGATGCTCCCGTTGCCCGCGCCGTAACCGCAGGGCTGCCGACCATCGCCATTCGCTGCCCTGCACATCCCGTGATGCAGGCATTGCTGCTAAAAAGCGATTTAAGCCTCGCTGCGCCCTCTGCAAATCGGAGCGGGGCAATTAGCCCAACACGTGCGGATCATGTCCTAAAGGGGCTTGGCGGGGCTGTGCCGATGATTTTAGACGGGGGGGCATGTTCGACTGGGCTGGAGTCTACCATCGTTGCCGTGCGCGATGACGGTTGGCAGCTGTTAAGACCGGGGCCGATCACCGCGGTCGAGATTGAAAAACTGCTCGGTTGCGCGCCCCTAGCCCTTACAAACGCGTTGATTGAGGCGCCCGGCCAAATGGCCAGCCATTACGCGCCGTCCAAGCCCGTCCGCCTGAACATTACCGCGCCAGAACAGGGCGAGTATCTGATTGGCTTTGGCGCAATAGCTGGTGACGAAAACCTGTCCGCCACTGGCGATCTGGCGCAGGCCGCAGCAAATTTATTTGAAGCGCTGCATAATGCGGATGCCAGTTTGGCCGGTGCTATCGCTGTCGCGCCAATTCCGCATGAGGGCATTGGTCTCGCGATAAACGACAGGCTCGCAAGAGCAGCCGCAAGGTGACGAAATTGCTTCTATTCTGTAGGCAGTTGCCACAATCATTCGCTTGCATACCCCTTGCTAGCGCTGAATACATTATAAAATAAGTTGCATATTAAAACGCTATTTCATCCTAAAGAATATTCCACTATCAACGGTAATCAAGCCGTGCACGGGAGGGCCGTTTGCCAGTATCTTCAAAATTTTTGACGGGCCTATTGGTGCTGGTTTCGCTCGCTGGCTGCAGCGACAGTGCGAGCGAAAGCACAGTCGCGCCTAAGGCTGCATTGCCCGTCGAGATCTTTATCGTAGGAAATAAAAGCGCAGAGCGGGAAATCAACGCCGTCGGTACGGTACGCTATCGCCGCGAAACGCCTTTAGGTTTTACAACCGCGGGTAAAGTCGCAATCGTGCGGTTTGAGGAAGGCGACGTTGTTAAGCGCGGCGCGTTACTGGCGGCGCTCGATACGACAAATGTAGGTGCCGACATGAGTGTTGCGACGGCAGAGCGGGATCGCGTCCGGGCAGAGTTTGACCGTGTCCGCGCGCTCTACGCGGATGGTTGGATAACTAAAGCGCGGTTTGAGGCGGCTGAGGCCATGCTAAAGAGCGCAGAGGCGCGCGTGCGGCAAGCAGGTTTCGCAAGCAGCACTGCCCAGCTTTACGCCCCATCCAGCGGCGTTGTGCTGATGCGCAATGTACAGGCTGGGCAAGTCATCGCCGCCGGAACGCCAGCGCTGATGTTGGGTGAAGCCGATGACGGTTTTATCTTCCGCGTTCCTATCGTTGACCGTGATGCTTCGAAATTGCGCGTTGGCATGGCTGCAGATATATCGATTGAATCCGCTGGTGAAGCACCGCTGACGGCGACAATATCGGAAATTGACGGCCGCGCAAATGCAGGAACTGGTGCATTTTCCGTGCAATTCCGACTTCCCAATCTGCCCACATTGCGGTCAGGACAAATCGGAACAGCGACCATTATGTTGCCAGCGTCGGAGACGGGGGGGCAATTGCAAATTCCGGCAAGCGCTTTGTTTGGGGTCCGAACGGGTGAAGGCCTTGTCTATGTCGTCGACGCCAAGAACCGCGTTGAAATTCGCAATGTCCTCATACAACGAGTCACGGATGATTTTGTTAATGTGTCGGGCGGTATAAGCCCCGGGGACAAAATTGTGACCTCCGGTTTGGAAAAACTGCGCACCGGGTCTGCCGTCCGTATCGTCAAGGGACTGCGCTAGTCCATGCATATCGCGGAGTTCGCAATTCGTCGATGGCAGCTGACCCTTGTGCTGTTCTCGCTGCTCTGCGCGTTGGGTTTTTCCGCGTTTCAGCAGGTTCCCCGTGCGGTTGATCCGCATTTTTCAATGCCTATCGTGTCAATTGTGGCTTTGCAGCCTGGGGCCGATGCGGCAGAGATTGAACAAACCATTACCAAGCCGATTGAGGAACTGGTTCAGGGGCTTGAGGACGTCCAAAGTGTCGTATCTTCCAGCAGCGACGGCAATGCGGTCATCCGGGCCGAGTTCGATTGGTCAGGTGATCCTGACCAATATTTCAACGACACCGTGCGTGAAGTCACGGCCATCCGTAATCAGCTTCCGTCAGATCTTCAGGCGCTGCAATTTGAGAAAATCCGCACGACGAATGCGTCAATTCTGCAAATTGCATTGCTGAGCGAGAATGCAAGCTGGTACCGGATGGAGAAATATGCCCGCGATGTCAGCGAGGCCTTGGGGCGTTATAAAGAGGTCCGGCAAGCTGAAATTTACGGCTTGCCGCAAACAGAAATTAGCGTGGCAATCAATTCGGGCAGACTTGCCGAGTTGCGTTTGCCCGCCAGCGTCGTGGTCGATGCGATTCGCGTTGGCGGTGCGGATGTGCCCGCCGGCGCCGTCATTAGCGGTGCACGCAGATTCAACGTAGAAACCGGCGGCGCGTTTCGCGATATCGAAAAAATTCGCAACCTTCCGATCCGGACCAACGACGGGTCGATAATCCGTGTCGGAGATGTAGCCGATGTAAAAATCAGTGCTGCCGAACAGCGCACGAGAGTAAGCCACAACGGCAAGCGCGCCGTCTTCATTACTGCCAATCAGAAACAGGGCACCGATGCGACCAAATTACGGAACCTGTTGGTCGAGGAGCTTGCAAGACAACAGGAGTTGTTGCCGCCGGACATAGAGGCCGTCATCCAGTTTGATCAAAGCAAGGATATTCGGAAACGCTTGAACGAGCTTGCGCGCGACTTTGCCATTGCACTGTTTCTTGTCCTGATGACTTTGCTGCCCTTGGGCTGGCGGGCGTCGATGATCGTGATGATATCGATTCCGCTCTCGATTGCATCGGGGTTACTGGCGATATCGGCTTATGGCTTTAACCTCAGCCAGCTGGTGGTTGCAGGCTTCATTTTAACATTGGGACTGTTGGTCGATGACTCGATTGTCGTGGTCGAAAATATCGCTCGGCATTTACGCATGGGTAAGAGCCGGAGCGAAGCTGCGGTTGACGGCACAAAAGAGATTACCATGGCGGTATTGGGGTCGACAGGGGTGCTGGTCTTCGCCTTTCTACCTTTATTCTTTTTGCCCGAAGGCGCGGGTAAATTTACTCAAAGCTTTTTCGGCACCATTGTTGCAACGATTACGGCGTCGATGATTGTATCGCTCACTATCGTCCCGTTTCTGGCGAGCCGCATCTTGAAAGGTGGTGAGTCCGAGGAAGGCAGCGCGTTATTGCAATGGTTGATGCGCAAGATTGACCGTTTTTACCACCCGATGCTCCATTGGGCGCTGGACCGGCCTCGCCGCTCGGTGTGGGGGGCATTGGCCGGCACATGCGCGGCATTTCTTCTTGTGCCATTGCTTGGCTTCAGCCTGTTTCCAAATGCCGACACATCCTATTTTCGCGTCACAATAGAGGCGGAACAGGGGGCAAGCATCGCCGAAACTGGTCGCATTGTCGCCCAAGTGTCTGCGATATTGAAAACCGAACCTGCGATCAAAGTGCGTGCAGAAAATGTCGGGTCTTACAATCCGCCCGTTTTTTACAATGTTTTTCAGCGCGGAGAAAACCCGACCCATGGCGAAGTTCTCGCCATCATGGACAATTGGCAAGGGGCAAAATCGCGGGCGATGGTGGAGAGGTTGCGCGCAAAGTTAGACCAGATATCCGGTGCGCGGATTAAATTGGTGTTGTTTCAAAATGGCGCGCCCATCAACGCCCCTGTTGAATTCCGCGTTTATGGTCCTGATCAGGATGAACTCAAGCGTCTCGCGGGACAAATGGAGCAAGTCCTGCGCGAAACCCCCGGTACCAGGGACATCAACAACCCCGTTGCGTTCGATAAGGTCGATTTGGACATTCGCGTTGACGATGCCAAAGCGGCGTTGCTGGATGTGCCCGCTGGCGCGGCGCGGCGTGCGATACGGCTTGCGCTCAGCGGTGAGCGGGCGGGAACCTATCGCGACGCTGAAGGGGACAGCTACCCGGTGGTAGTTCGCTTACCGCTGGCAGAGACGCAACCGGTTTCGGCGCTGGAATCGATTTATGTTTCGAACCGAAGCGGACAGGCCGTTCAATTGGAGGAGATTTCAGAGCCGACCCTGGAATCCACACCTGCGGCCATTTATCGCTATAATCTGCAGCGCTATGTTGGTGTCACGGCCCAGATCATCAACGGTGCTGTCGTGTCCAAAGTGAATATGGATGCGAAAAAGCGGATGGACCAGATTCCGCTCAAGCCTGGCTATTCCATAGCGGTCGGCGGTGAGGCGGAGAAAATCAACGACACCTTCGTGGGCTTCGGTCCAGTCGTAGTGGTGGCCTTATTCAGCATATTCGCCATATTGGTTGCTGAATTTGGCCGGTTTAAAGAGGCATTGGTGGTGGCAGGCGTTATCCCTTTGGGCACATTTGGCGGCCTTATCGCCTTATTGTTAACAGGCAATAACCTGTCCTTCCTTGCGATCATTGGATTTATTGCTTTGGTTGGGATCGAGATTAAAAACTCCATATTGCTGGTCGACTTCACCACGCAGTTGCGACAGCGTGGGCTTGGCTTACGTGAAGCGATTGAGAAAGCTGGCGAGGTGCGCTTTCTACCCGTTTTGCTGACGTCGGTAACTGCCATTGGTGGCCTCATGCCGCTCGCCTTATTTGGCGGTAGCCTGTATGGGCCTTTGGCAATCGTGTTGATTGGGGGGTTGATTTCGTCCACTTTGCTATCACGTATCGTGACGCCAGCGATGTACCTTCTGGTGGTGCGCGGGGATGCGGCTAAGGCTGCAAACTCCGTCCAAGTTCAAGGATAGATTATGCCGCAAGAAGAAGCCATTTTTGCCGGAGGTTGTTTCTGGTGCACCGAAGCCGTCTTTGGCCAATTGAACGGCGTGAGCGGCGTGGTTAGCGGTTATATTGGTGGGCACACAGTCGATCCGACTTACAAGGACGTGTGCGGCGGAAATACCGGCCATGCCGAGGCAATCCGGATTGCTTTTGATGCTGAAGTTATCAGCTACGCTGATTTGCTCGAAATATTCTTTGCGACGCACGACCCGACGCAGTTGAACCGTCAGGGAAATGACATTGGCACCCAATATCGTTCATCAATTTTTCCATTGTCCGACGAACAGCGCGTCGAGGCAGAAGCGGGGATACAAAAGGCCGCAGCTGATTGGCCCGCACCTATTGTGACAACAATCGAGGGCCCCGCCGTCTGGTATCCTGCTGAAGATTATCACCAAGAATATTGGGACGGCGAAGGAAAACGTAACCCATATTGCCTCGCGGTCATTCCGCCAAAATTGGCAAAGTTAAAAAAAGGATTTGCCGCACGAATTGCCAACTCTGCCTAGACTTTGTTGTTTCGTCCGTTAAGCAGATATCATGAAACTTAAACCTGTTCGTAAGGCTGTTTTTCCTGTTGCTGGATTGGGAACCCGTTTCCTGCCCGCGACCAAAGCCATTCCCAAAGAAATGCTGCCGATTGTTGATAGTCCGCTCATCCAATATGCGGTGGATGAAGCCCGCGAGGCCGGCATAGAGCAGATGATTTTTGTGACTGGTCGTGGCAAAAGCGTGATTGAGGATCATTTCGACATCGCGTTTGAGCTTGAGCATACCATGACCTCACGCGGTAAAGACGTGTCGGTTTTGGCAAACACGCGGCTTAGTCCCGGCAATTGCGTATATGTTCGGCAGCAAGAGCTCTTGGGCCTGGGCCATGCTATCTG
>JAIOYN010000093.1 GCA_021741065.1 Sphingomonadaceae bacterium
GAAAGCAGTTGAGGCCAATCAAGCCCGCACGTGCGGGGGCAGGCACGGCGCCGGTCAACACACCATTCACGCTGGCTTGGCACGCACTGGCGCCTGCACCGGTCGTTCCAGCAAGCTGGTTGAACGATGCGTCCTTGGTTTCATTTACGTAACGCGCACCTACCGTCAAACTCAGCTTATCGGTGAAGTTAAGAACGTTATGCGTGAATACCGACCAGCTGCTTGCATCTTGGTTGAACCGGTTTTCGGCATAGTTCCCATTCGCATTGACGGGAACGCCGGCATTGCCGAACGCGGTGAACGTAAACAATGGGTTTGAACCAAAACCAGATGGCGGACCTACCGACGTGGCTGGACCGAAGTTAAACGCGCTACCAGTCTTCTGGAAATCAGCATTGAGCGTCATCGTTTGGTCCGCGCGGATTTTCTCGCTCGAGTAGAAACCACCAATCAACCAGTCGAGACCATCGTTGAACGCGGTACCTTGCAGGCGCAGCTCTTGGGTGAAGGTCTTGATATGGTCACCCGATGGCAAAATGCCGGGGCGTGATGTCGGTGCGCCATTGCCCACTGTGTAGGTGTCGTTGGCGGTGAAGCCACCGACCGTTGTCGAACTCGAATCGAACTTACGAAATGCGGTAACCGAGGTCAGCTTTGCAGCTCCCAGATCCCATTTCAGTTCGGCCGAGGTACCCCATTGCTTAGAGCCGTTCAGATAAGGTCCGCCGTTGATCGATAGATTCTTCAGCGCGCTCATTCCGGACTGGTCTACGCCATCGCTTGCCAATCCGTTGGCGGCAAAGAAAGGCGCAAGTTCGGTTTCACGAACGATAACCGCTTCGCAGCATTGTTCGTCAGTTTTGGCATAATCGGCCAACAGACGGATGCTCACATCGGCATTGGGTTCGATATAAAGCTGTCCGCGCAGCATGTAACGATCACGGTTGTTGCTCTCTACGCCCGATGGCGTTTTGAGATAGCCGTCACGCTTGCGCCATGTGCCGGACACCCGAAGGCCCGCAACGTCAGTGGTGATAGGAACACTAACGCCAGCTTGAAGGTTCATGAAATTATAATTGCCGTAGCTGGCGTTTGCGAAGCCTTCGACTTCAGAAAGGCTTGGACGCTTTGTCGTTACGTTCAGCGCGCCGGCCGAAGTGTTGCGGCCAAACAAGGTTCCTTGTGGGCCACGCAAGATTTCAAGACGCTCAAGGTCGACAAGGTCACCCAAAGCAACGCCTGGGCGTGATTGATATACGCCATCGATGAAAACACCGACCGAGCTTTCAAGGCCGGTGTTGTTGCCGGTCGTGCCGACGCCGCGGACCTTGATCGAGGTACCTTGCGTTTCGGTCTGCGAAGATTGGATGTTGATGCTTGGCGAAATGGACGCCAGGTTCTTAATGTCGTTGATTCCCTGACGCTCCAGCGCCTCTGGCGCGACCGCGGTCACGGCAAGCGGAATATCTTGTACATCCATCGCGCGCAATGTTGCTGTAACGATAATGGGTTCATCACCACTATCTTCTTCGGCTTGGGCTGTTTGGGCGTAAGCCGCAGGCATCAACATAACGCTGCAGATGGTGCTGCACAAGGCAGCGGTAATAACACGATTAAATCGACGCATTTTTCTCTCCTCCATTTAACCGACAACCCATTGGCATTTGTTGCTCATATATGGTTGGCGGCACTCTAAATACTTCCCGGGCGGGAAAATTCCGGGAAGAAACTCCATGAGGAGATCATCCTATCGCCGAAATTTGACAAATCCAGCAATTTAATCGGGCGATTGAAAATATGATTTTACTGTGGCTTTTGTGCCTTTTGGCATTAATCATCGCACATTATGTTTGACCGCCCCACGATTTTGGACGAGGCATTTTCCCGCCGCGTCGCTGCGCATGACTTTCCAAACCCGCGTTCCAGCCAGACTGCTGAAATGGTTGCGCCGCATATGCTTGTTGATCTGTTTGATAGTCAGATCATGAGCCGCCATCTCGACCTTTGGGCGCGGCGTTCGAAGGGCAAAACTTTCTATTCCATTGGCAGTTCTGGGCATGAAGGCACAGCAGCCATGGCCGCCGCAACGCGTTCAACCGATATGGCATTCCTGCATTACCGTGATGCTGCGTTCCTGATTCAGCGTAAGAAGCAAGCAGGCGGTCTGACGCCGTTGCATGACATGGCCCTATCCTTCGCCGCATCCGCCGATGACCCGATCTCTGGCGGGCGGCATAAGGTATTGGGATGTGCGCACACTTTTGTGCCGCCGCAAACCAGCACGATTGCCTCACATTTGCCTAAGGCCGTAGGCGCGGCACATGCGCTCGGCATGGCGCATCGGTTACATTTTGCCGATGCCGTGCTGCCGCATGATGCGATAATTTTATGCTCGTTTGGGGATGCCTCTGCCAACCATTCAACGTCGCAAGGCGCGTTCAATGCGGCTTGCTGGGCCGCATATCAGCATTTACCTATGCCTATTGTCTTTCTGTGTGAGGATAATGGCATTGGGATTTCTGTACGCACGCCGGGTGGCTGGATTGCGGCCAATTTTGCGCATAGGCCGGCTTTGCATTATATAAGGTGCGACGGTGCGGACATGAATGACGCGCTGCGCGGATGCGCAGAAGCGGTGACCTATGCCCGCAAGCGGCGCAAGCCGGTGTTTCTGCATATGCAGACAATTCGGTTGATGGGCCATGCTGGGGCAGATGTTGAGCTAAGCTACGCCTCTATTGCACAGATTGAAGCTGCAGAAGCGGAAGATCCGTTACTACACAGCGCGCGTATCTTGCATGAGCAAGGAGGCATATCAGGCGCAGAGATCGTTGCGCGCTATGAAGACATGCGTGTCCGGGTCGACCACGTGGCACAGGATGCCTTGGCTAAGCCGCGATTGGTAACGGCGGCAGAAGTGATGGCGTCGATTGAACCAACGAAATCCGCAAATCCGCAGCAGCCCTTGCCCGATGCGATGAAGCGTGATGCGCTGTTAACCAAAGATGCGCGTAACCTTGCCAAGCCAGTGACCTTGGCAAAAAGCATTAATTTCGCGTTGGCAGACATCATGCTGCAATATCCTCATGTCGCTGTGTTTGGCGAAGATGTCGCGCGCAAGGGCGGCGTCTATGGCGTGACGCAAGGCTTGCAGGAGAAATTCGGCGCTGCGCGTGTGTTTGACACATTGCTTGATGAACAAACGATTTTGGGTCTCGCCATCGGCATGGCGCATAACGGCTTTGTGCCAATCCCCGAAATTCAGTTCTTGGCGTATCTGCACAATGCCGAGGATCAGATCCGCGGAGAGGCTGCTACCTTATCGTTCTTTTCGGACCAGCAATATCGCAACCCTATGGTGATCCGTATTGCGGGCCTGCCATATCAAAAGGGGTTTGGCGGGCACTTCCATAATGACAATAGCTTGGCCGTCCTTACAGATATTCCCGGCATCATCGTTGCTTGCCCCTCCAGCGCCGCTGATGCGCCAGCAATGTTGCGGGAATGCGTCCGGCTGGCGCATGAGGACGGACGGGTTGTGGTCTTTATTGAACCTATCGCACTCTATCATACGACCGACCTGCAACAACCAGACGACGGCGGTTGGACCGCGCCCTATGTTGCGCCGGATGAGGACAAAATGATCGCACTTGGCGCGCTTGGACAATTTGGTAAGGGTACTGAACTTGCTATCATAACATACGGAAATGGTTATTTTCTGTCACGGCAAGCCGCGGATAAATTGAAGGCGGGAGGAATTGATCTGCGGATCATTGATCTACGCTGGCTGCACCCGTTAAAGGTCGACGCGGTTGTCGCGGCTGTGGCCGATTGCAGAAAAATTTTGATTGTCGATGAATGCCGCAAGTCGGGAAGCCTCAGCGAAAAGTTGATGACCATTTTGACCGAAGCAGGACGCGGCGAGGCAGTCAGCCGAATTACGGCCGAAGATTGCTTCATTCCCTTGGGGCCCGCAGCTGAACTGGTATTGCCCAGCAAAGCATCTATAATCGAAGCGGCACGGGCGGCGGTGGCATGAAAAAACGGGCTTTAGTTGTTTGTCCGGGGCGCGGGACCTATAATGCTGCAGAACTTGGCTATATAAAAGCGCATCATGCCGCACGCCAAGACGTTATTGCGACAGTGGACACCGTCCGGACTGCGATCGGGCAGGTAACTGTCTCGCAGCTTGATGCCGCAGACAAATATGCGCCATCGGTGCATATGACGGGCGATAATGCCTCGGCGTTGATCTACGCCTGCGCGATGGCGGACTTCGTTGCGATTGATCGCGAACAATATGACATTGTTGCCGTGACCGGCAATTCTATGGGGTGGTATCTGGCCTTAGCTTGTGCCGGTATCGTCGATCTTGCTGGTGGGGCGCGGCTCGTCAACAATATGGGTGGCATCATGCACCAGCATGGGATCGGTGGACAAATTGTCTGGTCAGTAGCGGATGATGACTGGAATATTCAGAAAGATAAATTGCTATTTGTAAGTAATTTAATGAATGAAGTGCATTCAATTTCTGAAATAAATGTGCATATTTCCATCCGGCTTGGCGGTATGATAGTTTTTGCCGCAGACGAGGCTGGGCTGAAATGGCTGATGGAGCGGCTGCCCAAAGACGACCGTTTTCCGTTGCGCCTTATGCACCATGCCGCATTCCATAGCCCTTTGCTGAACCATGTTGTTCCGATCGCGCTGACAGCCAACCCGCTTAGCGATTTCGGGGCTGGCGAAATTCCCGCGATTGATGGGCAGGGCCGGATTTGGTCCCCCCGCGCGTTCAGCCGTGAGGCTATTTATGATTACACGCTCGGTGCGCAATTGACCGATAGCTATGATTTTACCCGTGCGGTCCAAGTCGCAGCTGCAGAGTTTGCACCTGATACGATCATTGTGCTCGGCCCCGGCAAAACCCTAGGCGCGCCGACCATTCAGGCGCTGATAGCTTCGGGCTGGCGCGGCCTGTCTGGCAAGGCAGACTTCCAAGCACGGCAGCATGATGCCCCGATATTGATTTCCATGGGCATGGCTGAGCAGCGGGCTTGGGCACAAAACCAAGCCTTGCATACGAATAAGCGCTAGACGCCCCGCCGCTTCCGGATAAAGGGAGGGACGAATTGCAAGGCAATTGTCTGCTGCCTTGCCAGGAGATCGACGGAATGCGCGACCATAGTTCAACCTTGCTGCTGTTCGGGGCGACGGGCGACCTTTCGCGTCGGATGCTGCTGCCGTCCTTATATGCATTGCATGCTGACGGACTTATTGACCCGAACTTGCGCATTTTCGGCACCGCGCGCAGCGCGTTGAGCGATGACGCCTTTCGCGACATGGCGCGCGCGGCATTGTGCGAATTTCTGCCGGATGACCGTAAGGCCGAAGGATTGATCGACGCCTTCCTGCAACGCCTGCATTATGTCGCGCTTGACGCCTCCAACCCGGATGGCTTTGCCGAACTGGCGGCGACGATTGGCGATATATCGGGTGGGCTGTCGATCTTCCTGTCCACCGCGCCGTCCTTGTTTGAAGCAACGATCAAGGGGCTGCACAACGCCGGATTATCGGGCGAAAATGTGCGGATTGGTCTCGAAAAACCATTGGGCAATGATCTGGCTTCCTCGCGCCATATTAATGATGCCGTCAACGCCGTATTCCCGGAAAAACGTACCTTTCGCATAGACCATTATCTCGGCAAGGAAACCGTCCAAAACCTGATGGCATTGCGTTTTGCCAATATGTTGTTTGAACCATTGTGGAACGCCAATGCCATCGAGCATGTGCAGATTACCGTGAGCGAGACCGTCGGGCTTGAGGGGCGGGCAGGATTTTATGACGATACCGGCGCGCTGCGCGACATGGTGCAAAACCATATGCTGCAATTGCTGGCGCTGACGGCAATGGAGCCACCGGCAAGTCTGGATGCGACGGCCATACGCGATGAAAAGGTGAAGGTCCTGCGCGCGCTTCGTCCGGTTGTCGAAGGTGACGTCGTGACCGGGCAATATAATGACGGTGCGGTCAACGGCGAGGCGGTCAAAGGCTATGACGCGGATCTCGGCAAGCCCTCCGACACCGAAACCTTTGTCGCTATTAAGGCTTATGTCGACAATTGGCGGTGGCAGGGCGTGCCGTTTTTCCTGCGCACCGGGAAACGTCTGCCCGAACGCCGCAGTGAAATCGTGATCCAGTTCAAACCCGTCCCGCATAATGTGTTTAAGGACCGTGGCGGACGGCTGGAGGCAAACACGTTGGTTATCCGGTTACAGCCGGAGGAATATGTTCGGCTGTTGGTGATGGCCAAAGAACCCGGGCTCGATCGCGGCGGGGTCACTTTGCGTGAAGTGCCGCTTGATCTGTCGCTTACCGCCGCCTTCGCTGGATCGCGACGGCGGATTGCGTATGAACGCCTGCTTCTCGACCTCATCGAAGGCGACCAGACGCTATTTGTCCGCCGTGATGAGGTTGAGGCCCAGTGGAAGTGGATCGATGCCATACGGGCGCTGTGGGACGCGACAGCGTTGAAGCCAAAGGGCTATGGTGCCGGTAGCTGGGGTCCCAACGCAGCGATTGCACTCACCGAACGTGATGGAGTGAGCTGGCATGAGTAAAATGCACCCGGCCGTTGAAGCCGTCACCGCGCGGATCATCGAACGGTCAAAACCCGGGCGTCAGGCCTATCTCGACCTGATTGCCAAGCAGCGTGATGCAGGCGTCAACCGGCCCACTTTAAGCTGTGGCAATCTGGCGCATGGCTTTGCCGCGAGCGGTGAGGATAAGCCTGCCATTCGCGGCGGCAAAGCGATGAACATCGGCATTGTCAGTGCCTATAACGACATGCTGTCGGCGCATCAGCCATATGGCCGCTACCCCGAGCAGATGAAAATATTCGCGCGCGAAGTTGGCGCCACAGCGCAGGTCGCAGGCGCCGTGCCCGCGATGTGCGATGGGGTGACGCAAGGTCAGGACTCGATGGACCTGTCGTTGTTCAGCCGCGACGTCATCGCCATGGCAACCGCGGTTGGCCTGAGCCACGGGATGTTTGAAAGCGTCGCGATGTTGGGCATTTGTGATAAGATCGTCCCCGGCCTTCTGATCGGTGCGTTGCGCTTTGGCCATTTGCCCACAATCCTCGTGCCCGCAGGACCAATGCCGTCGGGCCTTGCCAACAAAGAAAAACAGCGTGTCCGCCAGCTATATGCAGAGGGCAAGGTGGGCCGCGCCGAATTGCTGGAGGCGGAAGCTGCGTCTTATCATAGGGCTGGCACATGTACTTTTTACGGCACCGCCAATTCCAACCAGATGATGATGGAGGTCATGGGGCTGCATAGCCCGGGTGCCGCGTTCATCAACCCCG
>JAIOYN010000011.1 GCA_021741065.1 Sphingomonadaceae bacterium
CATCCAAAGGCAAGGAAGAAGCAAATGGCAACCGCCCCGAAGAAGACCGCAGCTCCAAAGGCCGCTGCAGCCGCTAAAAAGGCACCTGCGAAAAAGGCCGCTGCAACCAAGGCTCCCGCTCGAAAGGCTGGCGCTGGCCAAACTGCGATTAACGTCGCTGGTGCAACTGGTCGCATCAGCCAGATCATCGGCGCTGTTGTCGACGTGACCTTCACTGGCCAATTGCCATCGATTTTGTCGGCGCTTGAAACCGACAATAACGGCAACCGCTTGGTCCTCGAAGTTGCGCAGCACCTTGGCGAAAACACCGTTCGCACAATCGCCATGGACGCGACCGAAGGCCTGACCCGTGGTCAGCCTGTACGCGACACCGGCGCGCAGATTTCGGTTCCGGTTGGCCCAATGACCCTTGGCCGCATCATGAACGTTATCGGCGAGCCCATCGACGAGCGTGGCCCCGTTGGCGCTGCAAAGTCCAACCCGATCCACGCAGAAGCGCCTTTGTTCACCGACCAGTCGACAGAGGCAGAAATTCTCGTCACCGGTATTAAGGTTATCGATCTTCTCGCACCTTATGCAAAGGGCGGCAAAATCGGCCTGTTCGGCGGCGCGGGCGTTGGCAAGACGGTTCTTATTCAGGAACTCATTAACAACATCGCAAAGGGCCATGGCGGCGTTTCGGTGTTTGCTGGCGTGGGTGAGCGTACCCGCGAAGGGAATGATCTCTATCACGAATTCCTCGACGCTGGCGTGATCGCCAAGGACGCAGACGGCAATCCAACGCCAGAAGGTTCAAAGGTTGCGTTGGTCTTCGGTCAAATGAACGAGCCTCCCGGCGCCCGTGCACGCGTTGCGCTTTCGGGTCTGACCATGGCGGAATATTTCCGCGATGAAGAAGGCCAGGACGTTCTGTTCTTCGTCGACAACATCTTCCGCTTCACGCAGGCCGGTTCCGAAGTGTCCGCGCTTTTGGGCCGTATTCCTTCGGCTGTGGGTTATCAGCCAACGCTGGCAACCGACATGGGCCAGTTGCAAGAACGTATTACCTCGACCACCAAAGGTTCGATCACCTCGGTTCAGGCCATTTACGTTCCCGCAGATGACTTGACCGACCCTGCACCAGCCACGTCATTTGCCCACTTGGACGCAACGACCACGTTGAACCGTGCGATTTCGGAGCTTGGTATTTATCCGGCCGTTGACCCGCTTGACTCGGTCAGCCGCGTTTTGACGCCAGCCGTTGTTGGCCAAGAGCATTATGACACGGCCCGCCGCGTTCAGGAAACGCTGCAAAAGTATAAGTCGTTGCAAGACATCATCGCGATTTTGGGCATGGACGAACTGTCGGAAGACGACAAACTGACCGTTACCCGCGCACGTAAGATCCAGCGCTTCTTGTCACAGCCTTTCCATGTTGCAGAAGTCTTCACCGGCATCTCCGGTAAATTCGTTCAGGTCGAAGATACCGTGAAGTCGTTTAAGGCAGTTGTCGACGGCGAATATGACCATCTTCCAGAAGCCGCTTTCTACATGGTTGGCGGGATCGAAGAAGCGGTTGCAAAGGCAGCCAAAATGGCTGCGGAGGCGGCGTAAGCCATTATGCCGCTCCACTTCGAACTGGTAACACCTGAGAAGCTCTATCGCTCGGACGACGTCTATATGGTTGTCGTTCCGGGCACTGAGGGCGATTTCGGCGTGTTAGAGGGCCATAGCCCGATGATGAGTACGCTGCGCAACGATGCGGCGCTGGAGATTTACAAGACGCAAGGTGCAACGCCAGAGCGCCTTATGATCGCGGGTGGTTTTGCCGAAGTGAATGCAAGCGGCCTAACTGTGTTGGCAGAACGCGTCGAAGCCTAAGCTTCGGGCGTTTGTAGCGCGCACTTACAACGCCTCATCGCCCCAGATACGGGACGTTTGGATATAGCCGTACCGACCATTGGTTTCAAAACGGCAGTATCCCTTTTCGCATTCGTCAATCGTTCCGACCACGCCGGGTTCAACGCGCCATGAGACATGCGCATTGGCTTGCGGTGAGTCCCGCAATGCACTTACGTCTTTGCCAATAACGATGGCGGTCCGCTCGGGGCTTAACAACCGAACGTGCAGCCAGCCTTGTTCCCCATCGGGGTCTTGGACCTTGCGCCAGACGCTGTGGACAGCAACAACCTTCACCGGCAAATTTTGCCTTTTGTAAATCCATGTAACTGGAAACTCAGTGCTGGGCCCTGTGCGCATGCGGGCTTCAGGCTTCTCAATAGATGCCCAATAAGGCGGTTTACGCTGCGTCTGTCCAGCGGCAGACGCCGCCCCCAAAAGCGCAAACGCCAATGCGCCATACCGCACTATCGATCTTGTCGGATTATCCATAATCTTTACCATCGTTTGCATCTTATACGGCAAGCGTTGCGGCGAGCGCAACCATCCTGTCTTGACCTAGCCGCGAATTCCGCTTTAGTCAGTCTATGCCAGAACTTAGCCGCATCGAACGTCCATCCATCCGCGTTACACGCAGTTTACTACCTGCAGTTGAAAAACGCATGGCGGAGTTGTTCGACGCACGCTTCAACGCAGACGACACCCCGCTCAGCCGTGACGCATTGGTCGCTGCCATGGCCGATTGCGACGTGCTGGTGCCAACGGTCACAGACAGCATAAATGCCGAGATCATCGCCGCCGCCCCGCCGCGGCTCAAGCTCATCGCCAGCTATGGCGCAGGTGTTAACCATATCGATCTTGCCGCCGCAAAAGCGAAAGGCATCATGGTCACCAACACGCCTGGCGTGTTCACGGATGATACCGCCGACTTGACCATGGCGCTTATCCTCAACGTCCCCCGCCGTCTGGGTGAGGGGCAGCGTGTCATGCGCAACGGCGAATGGCGCGGCTGGAGCCCAACAGGAATGCTTGGCCACCGGATTGGCGGCAAGACTTTGGGCATCATCGGACTTGGCCGTATTGGGGAAGCTGTGGCGATGCGCGCAAAGGCCTTTGGCCTGAATATTCTTTACAACAAGCGCCACCGCCTGCCCGCAAGCGTCGAGGATGAATTGGGTATCATTTTTGAACCCGACATTGACCGGCTCATGGCGCGGTCGGACATTATCAGCCTACATTGCCCCTTAACCGCAGAAACTGACAAGATCATCAACGCCAACCGCATCGCGCAGATGAAAGCGGATGCCTATATCATCAACAGTTCGCGCGGCGAGTTGATTGACGAAGACGCGTTAATTGATGCCTTGGAAACGGGTCGCATCGCTGGCGCCGGATTGGACGTGTATACACATGAGCCAGCGGTGGATTCACGGCTGTTCAACATTCCCAATGTTGTGTTGCTCCCCCATTTGGGCAGCGCGACCTTTGAGGGCAGAGAAGCGTCGGGCGAACGCGTGATTACCAACATCCGTATGTGGGCAGACGGCCATAGACCGCCAGATCAAGTCCTTGAAGGCTGGCAATAAGCAATATTGTTTTCATTGTGGCACGTTAACCGCAATTTTGTGCATTGAGCCTTGGGTTGTGCGCGACTAGAGACTGGTCCCTAACCGGGGGGCTACACGAACATGATTTCGAGAATTATAATGCCAGCGCTGCTTATCAGTACTTTGGCTAGCGCACCTGCATTTGCGCAAAATGCTATTGACGTATTGCCTGAAGCCAATAGCGGCGACAGCGCATGGATTTTGACCGCTTCGGCATTGGTGCTGATGATGACCTTGCCCGGTTTAGCGTTGTTTTACGGCGGCTTGGTACGTGCCAAGAATTTCCTTTCAGTGTTGGTGCAATGCGGCGCAGTGGCGGCTTTGGCATCGGTTCTCTGGATCGTGATTGGCTATAGCCTTGCCTTTTCGGTAAATGGCAATGGCTTCATCGGTTCTTTTGACAATGTCATGTTTAATGGACTGTTGGCGTCCATTCGGGAGGGGCAGACAACGGGCGAGTTAGCCTTTGCTTTGTTCCAAATGACCTTTGCCATCATCACCCCTGCTCTGATCGTCGGGGCATGGGTCGAGCGTGCGCGCTTTGGCTGGGTGGTCGCATTCAGCGCCTTATGGTCGCTTCTGGTCTATGTTCCAGTTACCCGTTGGGTTTGGGGTGGCGGATTTTTGGCAGATCAAGGCGTTATCGATTTTGCCGGTGGCATTGTCGTACATACCACTGCCGGCGTTTCTGCGCTCGTGGTGGCCCTTATGCTCGGTAAGCGTATCGGCTTCCCCAAAACGCTTATGTTGCCGCACAGCCCTGCCCTGACCGTTGCTGGAGCCGGATTAATATGGGTGGGCTGGTTTGGCTTTAACGGTGGCTCTGCGTTGGCGGCAAATGACGCGGCCGCGAGTGCCATTATCAACACCCATGTCGGTGCGTCTGCAGCGGCATTGGTCTGGTTACTCATCGAACGAATAAAAGTGGGCAAGGCAACTGCGGTGGGCTTTGCGACTGGCGCTGTTGCCGGACTGGCGACCATTACGCCGGCGGCTGGCGTGATCGGCCCGGGCGGCGCAATCATTCTGGGTATATTGGCGGCGGTCATCTGCTTTTGGTTTGTGGGCCTTGTCAAAGGCACGCTGAAAATTGATGATTCACTCGACGTTTTCGCTGTGCACGGCGTTGGCGGCATATTGGGCTCCATGATGCTCGCCATTTTTGCGAGCGAGGCCCTAGGCGGCGCCGGCTATGCCGAAGGCGCAGATATGGCATCGCAACTTTGGGCGCAGTTCAAAGGCGTCTTTATTGTCGCGGCCTACTCCGCCGTGCTGACAGTGATCATCGGTTATGTGGTGTCGGCAATATTGCCCATGCGCGTGAGCGAGGATCAGGAGCGCGACGGGCTCGACATTTCAAGCCACGGCGAAAGAGCCTGGGATCTGGATTGATGAAAATGGCGGGGCGCGATGCCCCGCCGAAACACCAAAAGTTTCATCTGCCCTAACGCGTCAGGGCCGAAAATGGCATCAATCGCCCGTAAGGATACGGTCCATCAACTGCTGCACCGTCGGGACAAAGCCGTTCGAATAAAACGGATCTTTCCCGAACAGGTAGGCGCTGTGTCCCGCAAACATTAGATTTTCATCAATGGGCGCGCCATGCGCGATGTTCTGAAGCGCTTTTTGAATGCAAAAGCTGCGCGGGTCGGCAAGACGGCCCGTGGAGTTATTGTCATGGTCTTTCCACGACGAAAAACCGCAATGCGACAAACAACCCATGCAGTCCTTTTGATCCTTCCGGATAACATCACCGGAAGATGGCGTCACAAAGACAAGCGAGTTGTCAGGCGTTTTCAACGCAACGGTAAACCCGCGCGCATCCCATTCGCGTGCCTTCATCAGGTCGGCTTGGGTAACCCAGAAATTCTTACCCTTCACGCCGACATCCAATTGCGCCGTGTGTTCCGCGTCAGCAGCCTGCACAAACGAAATTTGGCGTTCCGAACGCGCCTGAAGCTCCAACAGGAACGGATTGATGACCGCGCTAGAGTAAAAGCCCGTGGGCGAAAATTGATGCAGCAGCACGCCGTCTTCTGGAATTTTCGTAAGCGCGTCTTTCCAACCGGCCGGAATAGGGCTTTCCTGCGTCAACAGTGGGCGTGTACCCAATTGGAACGCAATCTGGCCCAATTCGGGATTATCGATCCAGTTGTTCCAGTCGCGCAGGAACCAAACGCCGCCTGCCATTACGATCGGCACATCATCCGAAATGCCTTCAACGCGCATGACATCGCGCAGGGCTTTTACACGGGGATAGGGGTCTTCGGGGCTGCGGGGGTCTTCGGCATTGGATAGGCCATTATGACCACCGGCAAGCCACGGGTCTTCATAGACAACAGCACCGAGCCATTCCGGCACCTTATGATAGGCACGCTTCCACAATGCGCGAAAAGCGCGTGCTGAGCTGACGATAGGCAGATAATAGACGCCATATTGCGCAGCAATCTCGGACAGCTTGTACGGCATGCCCGCGCCGCAAGTGACGCCTGTTACCATGCCCTTGGTTGCTTCTAGGATGCCGTGCAAGATGCGCTGGGCACCGCCCATTTCCCACAACACGTTGATGTTGATGGCGCCGCGCCCATTGGACATTTCATGCGCAAGCTTCACCTGTGCGATGCCGCCCCGAATGCCATATTCGACAAGTTCCTCATGCCGTTCGGCACGCGTTTTACCGAGGAAGACTTGCGGGATCATGTCGCCATTTTCATCATAGCTGTCGGCATTTACGGCAGACACTGTGCCGATGCCGCCGGCCGCAGCCCATGCGCCAGAACTTGCATGATTGGTAGCCGCAACGCCCTTGCCGCCTTCGACCAATGGCCATACTTCACGGCCACCATAGATAATGGGTTTCAGACCCTTGAACACAAATATTACCCCTAAAAACTCTAGTATAAAGCACCGTGAAGCGTGCTTTTAGAGGTCGGCGCTATCGCAAATGTTCAGCTTTGTCGCGCAAAATCGGCACGTTTCATGGCAGAGCCATAAAGCTGCCGATAGCGCGCAAACATCGTGTCCTCATCATATTGAGAACAGGCCAAAATACGGTTTGCAGCAGCCAATGTCGCACGAAGGGCCGCATCATTTGCCAAGCTCGTAATAGCCGAAGCCAGCGCATCCTCATCATCGCGTGCAACGATAAATGGCCGGTTCTCCCGCGACACGATAGCACGAACATCGCCCACATCCGTAGATACAATAGGTAGCGCGCTGGTCATCGCTTCAACCAGTGAAATGGGATATTGTTCGCTATCCGACGACAGGGCAAAAATGTCGAAAAGCCGAATATAGCGGGCCGGGTCACGCAAATATCCAGGCATCATGACGCGGTCAGCGATACCAAGCCGTGTTGCCTCTGATATGATGACGTCGCGGTCTGGCCCGTCACCGACAATGGCAAGCCGGATATTCGCGTCCGCCGCCGCAACCGCACGCAATAGCCGGGGTAAATTCTTAACGCTGCGCAAGTCGGCAATCGTACCAACAACAATTTCCCCATCTCGTTTCTGGAAACCCGGAAAGGACCCGCGTTGCGGACGGCGGTTGTAATGTTCGGTGTCAATGCCATTGGGAAAACGCGCGATTTTCTCCAGCGGCTGATGCCACACGGCTCGGGCGATTTTTTCGAGCGTTTTGGATGGCACGACAAGGGCGTCAGCCCGTTGCAGCGCAATGGTGCGGAACCAATTGCGGTGCCATTTCAGCTTATCAACTTCATCCTGCTCAAACCCGTCCTCATGATGGATCAATGGCGGCAATTTCATACCGCGCGTGAACAAGGTGTGTGCCATGACGCCGTCCATCGCGCCGAAATTGTAACTCAGCACGAGGTGGAATTTCTTCATATAAGCGGCCAAACGGCGATAGCGGCCCATGCTCGGCATTCCGGTGAGCGAAGGCGCGGCGTCTTTGGGGAAGCTGACCTTCACGCGGCGATCTAAGGCGTCCGCCGCACCAAAGGCATCGCTAACCGCCGACAAAACCGTGTGTTCGGCTTGATTGCCAAAGTGGTTCATCAGGCGAACCGTGCGCGATTGCGCGTCACCTAAATCAAAGTTGCTATGCAAATGCAGGATGCGAACCGCCGCCATACTTGCCTTTCCCTTATGCACCGCCCAGATGCGTTACATGAACATGAAACCGTCCCCTTCCCCCTACCGCCCTGATCCACAAATCGCCAGTCTCGGTGCAAAAATCGGTGACGCCGTCCGGCCTGCGCATTTTCCGGAGACAATCTTGCGCTTTCGTAATGATCGTTGGGCGGCGACAGTTGGGTTGGCGGACCAGGATGACGCCGCTTGGGTCCGCCATTTTGGTCGCTTTGAACCGCTACCCGACAATATGCCTGAACCACTTGCCTTGCGCTATCATGGCCACCAGTTTCGCGTCTATAATCCAGACATTGGCGATGGTCGCGGTTTCCTTTTTGCGCAAATGCGCGATGGTGGCGGCCGCTTGCTTGACCTCGCGACCAAAGGGTCGGGCACCACACCCTATAGTCGGCGTGGTGATGGCCGCCTGACGCTAAAAGGTGGGGTGCGCGAAATATTGGCAACGGAGATGCTGGAGGCTTTGGGCGTCCACACCTCCAAAACATTTTCGATTATTGAAACCGGTGAAGAATTGATACGCGGCGATGAACCTTCCCCCACAAGGTCGGCGGTGATGGTCCGGCTAAGCCATAGCCATATCCGCATTGGCAGTTTTCAGCGTGTGGCCGCCGAGGGCAACGCCGAATTCATGCAACAACTTATCACTTATTGCCTGACGCAGCTCTACAACGTTGCTCCGGCGGAAAATCCTGCGGCCCAGTTGCTTGGGCTGGCGGTGGAACGGGTCGCTGACCTTGCCGCATCTTATATGGTCGCAGGCTTTGTCCATGGCGTGCTTAATACGGACAATATCAATATTACCGGCGAGAGCTTCGATTATGGGCCTTGGCGCTTCACCGAATATTGGGACCCGCAATTCACGGCGGCTTATTTCGATGAATCCGGCCTTTACGCCTTTGGCAGGCAGGCCGAAGCGCTGCATTGGAATTTGGGGCAATTGGCAGTGGCGCTGCGCTTGGTGTCGGACGCTCCGCCATTAATTGCGGCGCTGGAGCGTTTTCCGGGCCTGTATCAACAAGCGATCATCCAGCGTTTTCTATGGCGTCTGGGCGTTGTGTCGCGCGGAGAGGCATTGGACCGGCAATTGGTCGAGGCCGCAGAACGCACTATGTCGCGGGAGAAAATTGCAATCGATCAATTCTTCTATCTTTATCGCCATGGCAAGGCGGACGCGGGCGACGCGCTGGGCGAATATCAATCCACCTTTGCCGCTTTGCTGCGCGATTACGCGCCATTCGAAGGGGCCCGCCACGAGTATTGGACGAAAGGCGCGATTTGTTCGATGTTGATCCATGAGGTCGAAGATATCTGGCAGGCCATATCCGAAAAGGATGACTGGGGACCTTTGCAGCGCAAAATCCATGCTGTTCGGGAGATGGGGCAGGCTAATATGGCGTCGGAGTTCTAGCGACAAAATGATGCGCTAAAGTTCTTCTAAGCCTTGGCCAACTTATCCTGATTTGATGCTGGCGGCGCAACTGCCCATTACAGCAAGATGGAACGAGCACGTGTATATTTGGTGGGTGCTGGCCCCGGTGACCCCGAATTGCTGACCGTGAAGGCGGTACGGTTGATTTCGACCGCGGACGTTGTGGTGCATGACGGCCTGGTGGATGACGCGATTATGGCGCTCATCAATCCCGCCGCACGTCTGATTTCCGTCGCCAAAAGCCGTTCACGCCATTCGGTGCCGCAAGGCGGCATCAACGACATTCTCGTCCGCGAGGCACAGGCCGGCCATAGGGTCGTGCGGTTAAAGGGCGGCGATCCTTTCATTTTCGGGCGCGGCGGCGAAGAGGCAGAGGCCTGCCGCGACGCAGGCATCGAACTGGAGGTTGTGCCCGGCATTTCTGCCGCAATGGGTGGTGCAGCCGCAACGATGTTACCGCTGACCCACCGTGATGCCGCCAGCGCGGTTACCTTTGTCGCTGGCCAATGCAAGGGGCTGACCGATCAGAATTGGGCGGGCCTTGCGGGTAAAGGCCGTACTTTGGTGATTTATATGGGCATCGCGACGGCGTCGGATATCACTGAGAAGCTCATCAGCGATGGCCTGTCACCCGACACGCCTGTCGCCGTGCTGGAGCGCGCGACACGGCCCGATGCCCGCGCCATGCGTACTATTTTAACCGACCTTGGTGACATGATCGCGCGTGAAGGCGTTGTTTCGCCAGCGATCATCATTGTCGGCGACGTCGTCCTGAAATCCGATGCGGAAGACCGGTTATTCCATTTTGCCAAGCAGGCGGAGAAAATTGCGTGAAATTACTGACGGGAAATGATTTGGTGTCTGGCGCTGTCACATGGTGGACGGGCAATGGGTGGTCCATCCATGTCGAAGATGCCGCCGATGTTGGCGAACATGGTGAGGCGATACTCCACGCCGAAGAGGGCGCACGCCGCGTCAACGCGCCGTACATCATTGATGCGCTGCCAACCGAAAACGGCCCGCGGCCCGCGCATATCAAGGACCGCATCCGCGCGCTGGGACCAACCGTCCGCACTGACCTCACACTCAAGCCTGCCGATCCTGCGGCTGGTGACTGGATAATCTGACATGTATAAATATGACAATTATGACCAAGCGATGGTGGACGCGCGCGTCGCCGAATTTCGTGACCAAATAAACCGCCGCATTGCGGGTGAAATGACGGAAGACCAGTTCAAACCCTTGCGGTTGATGAACGGTCTCTATCTGCAATTGCATGCCTATATGCTCCGCGTTGCCATTCCTTATGGCACGCTCGATTCTCGGCAAATGCGGATGCTGGCGCATATCGCGCGCAAATATGACCGCGATTACGGCCATTTCACCACGCGCCAGAACATTCAGTATAACTGGATCAAGCTGGAGGATTGTGCCGATATCTTAGAAGAGCTGGCCACCGTCGAAATGCATGCCATTCAGACGAGCGGCAACTGCATCCGCAATATTTCGTCCGACCAATATGCGGGCGCTGCGGCGGACGAAGTCACCGACCCACGTCCTTGGGCCGAATTGCTGCGCCAATGGTCAACCTTCCATCCGGAATTCAGCTATCTACCCCGCAAGTTCAAAATCGCGGTGATTGCGTCACCCGAGGACCGTGCAGCAATGCGTCTACACGATATCGGGCTGGAACTTGTCCGTAAAGATGGCGAACTGGGCGCGCGGGTCTTTGTCGGCGGCGGCATGGGCCGCACACCGATGATCGCGCCTGAGATCAACCCCTTCGTCAAGGCGGACGATCTGTTGAGCTATCTTGAGGCCTGCCTGCGTGTGTACAACCGTTATGGACGGCGTGACAACATGTACAAGGCACGGATCAAGATCCTGATCCATGAAATCGGCGCGGACGCATATCGCGGTCAGGTCGCAGAAGAATTCGCACATGTTAAAACCTTGGGCATCGACCCACCTTTGGCGGAACTGGAACGCATCAGCGCCTTTTTTGCGCCGCCGGCTTATGATGCCGCAAATGTAGAACCGGACCGCAATGATCCAGATTTTGCCTTGTGGCTTGACCAAAATGTGAAGCCGCACAAGCAAGCGGCCTACGCCATCGTCAACATCAGCTTGAAGCCTATTGGCGGCATCCCTGGCGATGCGACATCGGCGCAAATTGATGTCATGGCTGACTTGGCCGAAAAATACAGCTTTGACGAATTGCGCGTCACCCATGCGCAAAATATCGTCCTGCCTTATGTCGCAAAGCGGGACCTTTATGCCGTGTGGCAAGCCTTGCGCGATGCGGAATTGGCCGACGCTAATCTTGATCTGATCAGCGATATCATCGCCTGTCCCGGCCTTGATTATTGCAGCCTTGCCAATGCCCGTTCGATCCCGGTCGCACAGAAAATTGCGACGCGTTTTGCCGATATGGATCGGCAGCGCGATTTGGGCGAACTGAAGCTTAAAATTTCAGGCTGCATCAATGCCTGCGGCCATCATCATGCTGGGCATATCGGCATCTTGGGCGTCGATAAAAAAGGCGTGGAAAATTACCAACTAACCTTTGGTGGCTCTGGCGCCGAAGACGTCAGCATCGGGAAAATCATTGGCCCTGGCTTTGACGAAGACGGCGTTGTCGATGCGGTGGAAAAGGCGACGGAGGTCTACAAGGCACTGCGGGAGGGCGATGAACGTTTCGTCGACACTTATCGCCGTGTCGGCCTCGAACCTTTTAAGGAGGCGATTTATGGTTGAGTTTCGTTATCGCACCGATGAAGTCACAGAACAGCCGTCGGTCACGCTAGATGCGTTTCTAGACCAATCCAACGCGACCGCTGTCCGGTTGGAACCGGATGATGATGCACGGGCTTTAATCCCTTTCCTCGACCGGCTGACGCTGATCGAAGTCGCTTTCCCCAAATTTCGCGATGGCAGGGGCTATAGCGCCGCACGCATATTAAGGGAGGCGGGGTATCAAGGCGAATTGCGGGCGCAAGGTGACGTGTTGGTTGACCAGATTGCATATATGCGCCGCTGCGGCTTTGACAGCTTCGCGCCCGAAGCCTCCTTAAACCCCGACGCGGTGGCCCGTGCCCTCGCCTCTTATGACCATGCCTATCAAGGGGCCGCCGATAGCGCCGTACCTATTTGGAAGCTTCGGCATGGCTAATAAGGTCCGCATCGCCGATCGTATCAACACCGCCCCGCGTTATACCGACGCAGATGCGGTTCGCCTGAATAACATGTTTCGGGGCCGCGATACATTTGAGATGCTGACCCTCTTGCTGCGCGAAAATATGCTGGGCGATGCCGCTGTAGTCTCGAGCTTCGGCGCCGAGAGCGCGGTTTTGTTGCACCTCATTGCAAGTATCGATCCAACCTTGCCCGTCTTGTTCTTGGAAACGGGCAAGCATTTCCCTGAGACAATCAATTATCGGGAGGAACTTCGTTCCAAGCTTGGGTTGTTGTATATACGCATCCTGACCCCCGACCCCATTTTGCTCCAGCAAAAGGATGAAACGGGCCTGCGTTGGTCATATGACCCCGATGGCTGCTGCGAAATCCGCAAAGTGTTGCCGCTGAATGTCGCATTGGCCGGCTTTGATGCGCAGTTTACGGGCCGCAAAGCGTTCCAATCGTCCACACGCCGCGCGCTGCCGCGGTTTGAAGTTGAAAATGGCCGTTTGAAGGTCAACCCATTGGCCGATTGGGACCAAGCCAAGATCGACGCCTATATGGCCGAGCATGCTTTGCCCGCGCATCCTTTAGTGGAACTGGGCTATCCCTCGATTGGCTGCTCCCCCTGCACCACCAAAGTTGCGCCCGGCGAAGACCCGCGTTCGGGCCGTTGGAAGGGCTGGGACAAGGTGGAATGTGGGATACACAATGCTGTGACGCCGATAGGCGATGGCGCGGACGACCCTATTTTCTAATCCTCGCGGTTTCGACAAGATTTATTTCGGGAAAAAATACGCCTGGACATCGGCGGCGATGCGCGCAGGCCGCAGCGTTTCTGCATCGGTGCAACACCAGCTCGACTTGACCTCGGCAAGAACGTCCTCGCCACGCTTGATCACCGTTTCGTAAAATGACCGCGCACCTTGGACCTTTTCAAGCACAACCGATGCGATCACCTCATCATTCAGAAATGCTGGCCTGCGATATGTAATCTCATGCTTGAGCGCGACCCACAGATATTTCGCCGCCGCCTCCGGTGGGGCAAGCTTGTTCCAATGCGCCAGAACCGCATCCTGCACCCAGCTCAGATAGCGCGCGTTGTTCACATGCCCCATAAAGTCAATGTCAGCAGGTAGCACGCCTATGCGGTGAAGATGAGGGAGCGGGGTTGTCATTAGACTTTCATTATAAACGATCAAAGGCTCGGATACAGCCTTATTGCGGCGAAACGATGAATAGATGCTGAAGATTACGGACAATGCTGCAAATTATTTATGCCTACAGAAACAGCTTGGTGCGGACATGAACTTGCAACGCCCGTTCCTTTATCCCACATGACGCATATGCATCGCTCGAAACGGAAAAACTGGAGCGAGATGCCTGCCTATCGCTGGTCGATGGTCATTTTGGGTTGGACGCTGATCGTTGCAGCGCCACTTGTCAGCTGGCTTCCAGGCCCAGGCGGGCTAGCGCTGTTTATCATCGGACTCGGCGTGATCCTCAAACATTCGCTTTGGGCAAAGAAGCGATATTCGCGGCTTTCAAAGCAACATCCCGAATATGCACGCTGGGCAAATTGGGCGCTGCGGCGCAACAAGGTCAAAGGCCGCCCGCCCTTTCCTGACGTCAAACGCGACATCATACACCTGTTCCGGCGCGACGACTTTGACATGAAAATGCCCTAACCCGTGTTGACTTTTCGCCATCCTGACCGTATCGGCCACTGCAACAGAAAGGGTCGCTGCGCAGATTCGGCGACCATTTTTATTTCAAGACGCAAAAAAATTTAAGGATTACAGTCATGAAGCGCACTTTTCAGCCGAGCAATCTCGTGCGTGCCCGTCGCCACGGTTTTCGTCTTCGTATGTCAACCGCTGCAGGCCGCAACATCCTGAACGCACGTCGCGCACGCGGCCGCAAGAAGCTGTCGGCTTAATCCCCGAGCAGGCGGACCGCGACATGCGCGGTTACAGCGTCATCAAAAAAAGGTCAGATTTTCTGGCTGCCAACCGGGGGAAGCGATATGCAACTCCCGGTTTTGTTTTGCTTGTGAAAGACAGGCAAGATGAAAGTCCCGACATTCGGTTGGGCATTACCATTACCAAAAAAGTCGGCAACGCCGTTATCCGCAACCGCATGCGCCGCCGCTTTCGCGCGCTCGCACAGGAAATGCTCGGACAAAATGGCAAGGCTGGCGCCGATCATATCCTAATTGGCCGCGATAGCGGGATCGAGCGGGACTTTGGCGAATTGCGCGCGGATATGGTTAAGGCGTTGGGGAAGTTATGCGGTTGACGGACGATAAGCCGAATTCGCGCCTTCGACTTGCGATGGGATCGATGACATGATCGCCAAGCTCTTCATCCTTGTTGCGCGGGCGTGGCAGATCGGCCCATCGCGCATCTTGCCGCCAACGTGCAGATATAGCCCAAGCTGTTCGGCTTATGCGATTACTGCGCTACAAAAATATGGCGCAATTAAGGGTGGCTGGCTGGCCATCAAACGGCTATTGCGCTGCCAACCTTGGGGTGGGCACGGATATGATCCCGTGCCATGACGCTCCATTTACGGATTAACGGGGAATTTTAGACGTGGACGATAAACGCAACCTGATATTTGCAGTATTGCTGACGGGCCTCATCCTGTTCGGTTGGCCCTATGTCGCCAGCTATTTCTTCCCTACACCTCCTCCAGTCGCCAGCACTACAGCATCTTCCGCGACGCCAGCAGGCAGCGCAACGTCCGAAATTCAGGTCGAAGCCGCCCCCGCCAAGGTTCAGGCCATTCCACTCGGCACTGCCCTGCAATCTTCGGCACGCATCATGGTCGAAACGCCAAAGCTGAAAGGCTCGATCAATCTTGAGGGCGCGAAAATCGACGACCTCGTGTTGCTGACCCACCGTACGGAGTTGGCCAAGGATTCGGCTCCCGTTCGCCTTTTTGCGCCATCTGGTACCCAAAACGCCTATTTCGCGCGCTTCGGCTGGGCGGGCACAGGCATCATAGCGCCAGACGACAAGACCGTGTGGACACCCAGCGGTACTAAGCTGACGCCATCCACGCCCGTGACCTTAAGCTGGACCAATGCCCAAAGTCAGAAATTTGAAATCGCACTGTCGATTGATGACAATTTCATGATTACGGCAAAGCAGCGCTTCACCAATGGAAGCACAGCCCCCGCCGAAATCGCCAACTTCGCATTGCTCAGCCGCACCGGTAAGCCCGCCGACGCGACGTCGGGTGGCTCGATATTCACGCACATCCACATCGGCCCGATGGGCGTCTTTGATGACCAGCCCAATTATGACTGGGGCTATGTCGATGTTACCGAAAACAAAGGCGAGGCTGCGTTCACCAGCACAGGCGGCTGGCTGGGCTTTACCGACAAATATTGGCTCGGCGCGCTGATTCCAGATCAAAAAACGCCTGTCTCGGCCAAGTTCCGCGCGAGCGGCGATGTGTATCAAGCGCAAGTCATCCCAACGCGTTATACCAGCGTTGCCGCAGGCGCGGCATATGACAGCAATTCACGTCTGTTTGCCGGCGCCAAGGAAATGGCTGTCCTCGCCGCTTATTCGCAAGATTTGGGCATTCCGTATCTGGATTATGCCATTGACTGGGGCTGGTTCTGGTTCATCGCCATTCCGTTCTTCTGGATTCTCCATTGGCTGTTTGGCGTATTTGGTAACTTTGGCGTCGCTATCATTGGGCTAACCCTCATCGTGCGCGGGTTCATGTATCCAGTCGCGCAAAAGCAATTTGCGTCCATGGCACAGATGCGTGCGGTGCAGCCCAAGCTCAAGGTGCTGCAAGAACGCTGGAAAGATGACAAGCCGCGTCTGCAGCAGGAAATGATGACACTGTATAAGGAAGAGAAGGTAAACCCGCTCGCGGGCTGCCTTCCGATCTTGCTGCAAATCCCAATCTTCTTCGCGCTGTATAAAATTCTGCTGCTGTCGATTGAAATGCGTCATCAGCCCTTTGTCTTATGGTTGAAGGATTTGTCGGCACCAGACCCGTTGACGCCGATCAACCTATTTGGATTGCTGCCGTTTGATCCGCCATCTTTCATCGCAATTGGTATCTTGCCGATCTTGTTGGGCGTGACGATGTGGCTGATGCAACGGCTTAACCCGCAACCCATGGACGAAGTGCAAAAGCAGGTCTTTGCGGTCATGCCATGGTTCCTGATGTTCATCATGGCACCATTTGCCGCGGGTCTTCAGCTCTATTGGGTGATGTCCAACCTCGTGTCGATTGCCCAGCAAAAGTGGCTATATTCGCGCCACCCCATTTTGCGCGAGCAAATGGCCCGTGAAGCCGAAGAAAAGGCGCAAGCGAAGGCGAATGCAAAGGCGTGACCGAAACCACGACCAAGATCTTTTCAGGACCAATCAGCTTCCTGAAATCCGCGCCGAAGCTTGAATTTCTGCCCGAACCAACGGTGCCGGAAATCGCGTTTGCGGGTCGGTCAAATGTCGGCAAGTCGAGCCTGATCAACGCACTTGTCAACCGCAACAATCTGGCGCGCGCGTCGAATACGCCGGGTCGCACACAGGAATTGAACTTCTTTGATGTCGGCGACCCCGCGGCATTTCGCATCGTCGACATGCCGGGCTATGGTTATGCCAAAGCACCGATCAAGACTGTGCAGCAATGGCGGTACCTGATTAACGATTATTTGCGGGGCCGCGTGGTGTTGAAACGTGTGTTCGTCCTGATCGACAGCCGCCACGGCATTAAAGAGGTCGATCATGACATCATGTCGATGCTCGATAGCGCCGCAATCAGCTATCGCATCGTGCTGACCAAGACCGACAAGATCAAGGCCAGCGACTTGGCCGCGGTTGAGGCCGACAGTATGGCAAAGCTACGCAAGCATGTTGCGGCTTATCCTGACCTGTCGGTAACCTCCGCCGAAAAACGTGGCGGGATTGAAGACCTGCGCACGGCAGTGTTGGAAGCGGTGGCCTCTTAGCAGGCTTTGCTTTTCTGCCCTCTCGACAGAAAAGCAAACAACGGCCATGTAAGGTCGCATGACCTTGAAACTGATCATTGGCAACAAAGCCTATTCAAGCTGGTCGCTGCGCGGCTGGCTCGCGGCAAAACAATCCGGCCTGCATTTTGAAGAGGTCATCGTCCCTTTGTTTGCGCCGGACTGGGAACAACGCAAGCGTCAGGCAGACCTTGCACCATCGTCGGGCAAGGTACCGATCTTGTGGGACGGAGAGGCGGTGGTTTGGGACAGCCTAGCGATCATCGATTATCTCGCCGACAAGGTCGGGCGTGACCGTTATTGGCCCAGGGACGCGGTCGCGCGCGGCATGGCGCGGTCGATGGCGGCGGAGATGCATTCGGGCTATGTTTCCTTACGCCGCGAATGCCCGATGAACACGCGCAGGACTGTCACCGACGTAACCTTATCCGAAGAAACCCAGACCGACGCAATCCGCATATTGCAAAACTGGGCGGAGGCACGTTCGCGCTTTGGCAAGGAAGGTCCATATCTGTTCGGCACCTTCAGCGCAGCCGACATCATGTTCGCCCCCGTGGTGACGCGCTTTGTGACCTATGGCTTCACCCTGCCGGGCTTTGCCCAAGCTTATGCCGACGCCATTATGACGCATCCATGGATGGAACAATGGTATGCCGCCGCTGCCGAAGAGCCGTGGACAATAGAACGCATCGAGAGCGCTTTTACCTAATCCGACTCTAGCCGCACTGCGCGCGGTGCAACAGCTTCTGATCCGCCAGTACCAGCGCCATCATCGCCGCGACCACGGGTGTGCCCCGGATGCCCACGCATGGGTCGTGGCGGCCCTTGGTGACGATGTCCGTTGCATCGCCATCACGGGTGACGGTTTCAACCGGCGTGAGGATGGACGATGTCGGTTTGAACGCGACGCGCACCAAAATAGGTTGCCCCGTCGAAATACCACCCGCGATACCGCCGGCATTATTCGCAAGAAATTCGGGATGGTTTGACCCTGCGCTAGCAGGCCGCATCGGGTCAGCATTTTCCTCACCACGCAAACGCGCCGCCCCAAAGCCAGCGCCGATCTCAACGCCCTTTACCGCGTTGATGCTCATCATAGCCGAAGCCAGCTCACTGTCGAGTTTTGCATAAAGCGGCGCGCCCCAGCCGGGCGGAACGCCTGTGGCAACGCATTCGATAACTGCGCCGAGCGAGGACCCAGCCTTGCGCGCTTCGTCGACCAATTTTTCCCAACGCCCCGCCGCCGCTTCGTCGGGGCAGAAAAACGGGTTCTTATCGATTTGTGATGCTTCGAAATTATCGCGGTTAATCGCATCGCCACCGATTTCGGCGACATAGGAAATGATGTCCACATCAGGTATGACAGCACGAGCGACAGCGCCAGCCGCCACGCGCGCTGCGGTTTCACGGGCGCTGGATCGGCCACCACCGCGATAGTCGCGAAAGCCATATTTGGCGTCATAGCTGAAATCGGCATGGCCAGGACGATAGGCCTTAGCAACCTCGGAATAATCCTTTGATCGTTGGTCGACATTTTCGATCATCAGCGAAATCGGCGTACCAGTCGTCCGGCCTTCAAACACGCCAGACAATATCCGCACAACATCGGGCTCCTGCCGCTGCGTGGTGAAGCGGGACGTGCCGGGGCGCCTTTGATCCAAAAATGGCTGAATATCGGCCTCAGACAAAGCAAGGCCCGGAGGGCAGCCATCGACCAACGCGCCCAGCGCCGGACCATGCGATTCGCCCCATGTCGAAAAACGGAACACGCGGCCAAAGGTATTAAAGCTCATTTGCTCTTTCCGTTTTCTTCAATTGCCCCGAACGATAGCGGACTTGCTCCTTGCCCAACCAAGTCCGGATTGCACGAAAAATGATAAGCGCGATTGCAACGCCCATCACGCGGGCAGCGTGCGGATGGCCGTAGTTTGCGCCAATGCGTCCGGCCCATACAAAAGCGCCAATAATACCTAAAAAGCCTGCCATCGAGACAAATGCATCCAACAGAGGCGGCAGCCCCTCCCAATAGCGACGCGCGTGCCAATAGCCGTGCCCGCCAATGAGCACAGCACAGCCTGCCAGAAGAAGAACCAGCGCGTCGCTATGCCCCTCGAACATCAGAGTGTGCTGATATCAGGAGCATCCTCCTGCTTCATGCCGACGGTGTGGTAACCTGCGTCAACATGGTGGGTTTCGCCGGTGACGCCGGCTGCAAGGTCGGACAGGAAATACAGCGCCGAAGAGCCGACATCATCAATCGTCACATTACGGCGCAGCGGGGTGTTCAGCTCATTCCATTTCAAAATATAGCGGAAATCGCCAATACCCGACGCCGCCAGCGTCTTTATGGGGCCCGCCGAGATGGCGTTCACGCGAATTCCCTGCGGCCCCACGTCATTGGCGAGATATTTGACCGACGTTTCCAGTGCAGCCTTTGCCACGCCCATGACGTTATAATGCGGCATAACCTTTTCCGCGCCATAATAGCTCAATGTCAGCATTGACCCACCGCCTTCCCCCGTTTCGGGGTCGAGGGGCTTCATCATCGCTGCGGCGCGCTTAGCGACAGCCGTAAAGCTGTAGACGCTGACGTTCATGGTCATCAAAAAGTCTTCCAAACCGACGTCGAAATATTTGCCGCGCAACGCCTCTTTATTGGTGAAGCCAATCGCGTGCACGACGAAGTCGATGGTTGGCCATTTTTCCGCCAGCGTTTCAAACGCGCGGTCAAGATTGGCCATGTCCGCCACATCGCAGTCAATCAGGAAATCGCACCCCAACTGCGCCGCCAACGGCCGCACCCGCTTTTCCATGACTTCGCCCTGATAGCTGAAGGCGAGTTCGGCACCTTCGGCATGCAAGCGCTTTGCTATACCCCATGCGAGCGACTTGTCATTGGCAAGACCCATAATCAGCCCGCGTTTACCAGCCATCAATCCGGTCATAATATCCTCATTCGTCCGCTATCATTGCTTTGACTTGCCTTAGTCCATTTTCATGGGCGTTGGCCAGCGCCGCGTTCAACTGCGCCCCTGTTACCAAGCCAAGGCCTATCAGGTAAAAGAAAATCAACGCCAACATCACCCCTGCTAGGCTGCCATAAGCCAGATCATAATTGCTCACGCTGGATAGGAAGATGGGCAGTAACGCGGTTAACCCAAGCCACCAAAGACTGACAAAGGCGGCCCCCGGCCATTTTGGAAAATCCGAAGAGCGATATTTGGCCGGCGTAAGCCCTGCGAAGATGACGTAAATCGCAACGAACAGGGTGACAAAGGGTATGATACGACCCCATGCGAAGTAACCCGCCACCGTCTGCGCCGTGGGGATGAAACGATAGACAAAATCCTCCGCCGCGGTGACCATGACTTGCGCGGAAAAGGCTACCATCGCCAGAACGACCGAAGCGATAATCGCGCCCAAAGAGCTCAACCGATAATGCCAGAAGGCGCGGCGGGGTGTTGCGCCATAGGCGCGATGCAAAACGTCGCGAAAAGTTTCGATAAGACTTGCCGCCGTCCACAGGCTGACCCCCGCGCTGAGCCACAATAAGGGTCCCGAGCGCGCGGTCATGGCGGACTGGATAGGTCCTTGAAGGGCGCTGGCCACGCTCGGCGGCACAGTTTTGAAAAATGCTTCGATTAACGCGAGGCCAGATTCCGTTTGACCAAAAGCACCGGCAATAGCCGCTGCCACGACGCAAAAGGCGAATAAGGATACCAAAGACAGATAGGCAAAATTGCCCGCGTGAATGAACCCGTCGCTATACACGCCGACGCCGACCCGCTTGGCCACTTCAACGACCTGACCCGGAAGGCCAAGTCGCGCAAACCATGTCGCTTCGCTTTCATCGGCATGCGTTGTCGCCGGAAGATGTGCCCGCGCCTCTGGTGACAGAGGCGAAATTTCAGACACCTATATTCTCCCGAACAGAACTGTCCGAAAGAATGTCCGTTATCCGCGCAAGTTCCGTCGGGTCCGTCGGCAGATGGATCATCAACGTCACAAGCTGATCACCCCGCACGCCGGTCTTGGCGGTAAAGCCGCGTCCCTTGATGCGCAGAACCGCACCCGAATTGGTGCGCGGCGGAACGGTCAGCATGACAGCGCCATCAACGGTCGGCACCTTGACCTTGCCACCTGCCACCGCCTCTTTAAGCGAAATCGGTAGATCGATGCGGATATTGTCGCCGTCCCGCACCAAATCGGGATGCCTACCAATTTTCAGCGTCACCATCGCGTCGCCATAGCCGCCGGGGCCGGGCTGCCCCTTGCCGGGAATACGGATTTGCTGTCCCGCAACTATGCCCGCGGGTAATTTGAATTCCACCGTCTTGCCATCGCCCAGCATGATGCGTTGCGGCGCAAGCGTGGCGGCGTCGGTGAACGACACCAAATGCGCATACGCAATGTTCGCGCCCTTGGGCGGGGGTGCGTGCTGCGGACGTTGGCCGGGTCCAGCGCCGGGGCGTGCACCGCCCGCACCACCAAACAGACCATCAAATATATCGCCCAAGTCAATCCCGCCGCTGCCGAAATCGAAATTGCCACCCGCCGGACCACCTTGGCTATAGCCACCACCGCCGCCAAAAGGATTGCCCGCAAAGCGCGGCTGTCCATTTTCGTCAATCTCACCGCGATCATATTGACCGCGTTTTTTGGGATCCGACAATAGATCATAGGCCTGCGTCACTTCGCTAAACCGATCCGACGCCTTCGGATTGTCCTTGTTCTTGTCTGGGTGCAATTCCTTCGCCAGCTTTCGATAAGCGACCTTGATCGCCTTGTCGTCCGCGCCCTTGGGCACACCTAATATGGAATAAGGATCTGCCATTCTTGTCCCTGTTACTCTGCTACCCGTCTTAGATTGGTATTACAGCGGCCCGAGTCAACTTGGGAGCACCGCATTTTCAGGTTTTTCGCCCTTTAATTGGCGTAGCAGAAGATAGAGCAGCAAGCCAATCGGTCCCGCCATCAGGGTAAAAAACAAAATCGGGACCTGTAGCCAGCGGGATATTTTATGCGCATCCGCGTTGCGCGCAATCCAGATGCCGACAAACAAATCAAAGGCCAAATAATGGATCCAGCCGATCGTTGCGCCGCCGGGCGAGTCAAACAGCGCCATGACGCCTGCCAAAGTCGTAAAATCTGCAGGCGGGCGTCCCACGGGTCCACCGTCCGAAATCCAGCCTGCCATCAACGGAATGATAAGGCCCGCATAAAGGCCCGCGAGAAAGACCGCGCCTTCAAAAAACACTAAAGGCACAACGCGCTCGCGTTTCGGCGCACACGCCAAAATCAGCCAGCCAAGCAAAGCCCAAGCATTGGCTAACCCGAATATCATGTCCCAGTTCATTTTATCGTCTAGCCCCTTTTAACCCGCATCAGTCTAGCCTATCGGTGGATTATGGAAAGACCTGATCCCTTCAACCTGTTCGACACATGGTTTGCCGAAGCGCAGACCACCGAAATAAATGACTCCAATGCCATGGCATTGGCGACAACGGCCGCTGATGGACAGCCTTCGGTGCGGATGGTGCTGTTGAAAGGCCATGGCCCGAAGCTTGGCACGCATGGCGGATTTATATTCTACACCAATTTTGAAAGCCGCAAGGCGACACAATTGTCCGACAACAAGAATGTCGCTTTGCTGTTTCACTGGAAATCCTTGCGGCGGCAAATCCGGATTGAGGGTGCAGCCAATCCGGTCGACGACGCCACCGCTAATGCCTATTTTGCAACCCGCTCACGCAATTCGCAGCTTGGCGCTTGGGCGTCCGACCAGTCCCGCCCGCTTGCTGATCGCGCAACCTTTGAAGCACGCTTTGCCGAAATAGAGGCGCGCTTTGAAGGCAAAGACGTGCCACGTCCACCGCATTGGTCGGGGTGGATGGTCAGCCCCAGCCGTATCGAATTTTGGCAAGACCGTGAATTCCGCCTGCACGAACGCTGGCTATATGAACGCAATGGCGACGGCTGGACCACTGGCATGCTGTACCCATGATATTACCGCGATGAGCGTCGGGCATAATAACCATCATCATGCACATGGTGACCTGACCAACCGCGCGGCGATTGCCAGCGTGACGATGGCCTTGTTCTTGCTCGCGCTCAAGATTTTTGCCGCTGCCGAAACCGGGTCCGTCGCCTTATTGGCCTCATTGGCGGACACGGGCTTTGACGTTCTCGCATCGGTGCTAACATTATTCAGCGTCCGTTATGCCGCCATGCCCGCCGATGATGACCACCGTTTCGGCCATGGCAAGGCAGAGGCGCTGTCTGCATTGTTTCAGGTCGTGTTGATCACCGTATCGGCCATATTGATTGCATGGCGCGCCATCGTGCGCTTGGGCGCGCAGGAACAAACCGCGCATCCCGAATATGGCATTGGCGTTTCAGTCATTGCCATCGTCGCCACCGTGGCTTTGCTCACCTATCAACGGCATGTAGTCCGCAAAACCGGGTCGGTCGCCATCCAAGCCGACCATGTGCATTATCAAAGCGACTTGTTGCTCAACATGGCGGTGATCGTCGCAATACTGCTCGATACTATATTGAATGTGCGGGGTGCAGATCCGTTGTTCGGCATTGCGATTGCTGCATGGCTATTATGGGGCGCCTATCGCGCCGCGCGGATAGCGCTCGACCAGTTGCTGGACCGCGAATGGCCGGAAGAGAAAAGGCAGCGCTTCGTTGAAGTGGCCCTGCGCCATCCTGAATTGCGCGGTATTCACGATATGCGCACCCGTTCCAGCGGCGCGCATGATTTCTGCCAATTCCATGTCTGGGTGGACCCCAACATGACCGTGGCGGCGGCGCACCGCATCATGGATGAGGTGGAACAAGCGTTGATGGACGCATTTCCGGGCGTGGAAGTCCTGATCCACCCCGACCCCGAAGGCCATAAGGATGAGATGGGCTATATCCCGTCAGAAACAATCGAGCACGAGAAGAATTCCCATGACTGAACTGCCTTATTACCACGTAGACGCCTTTGCGGATCGCCCCTTCACGGGCAATCAGGCCGCCGTGATGCCGCTCACGGAATATTTGGATGACGCTGTGCTGCAGGCGATTGCGGAGGAAAATAATTTCGCGGAAACCGCCTTTTATGTGCCCGACGCAACGGGCGCGGCCGATTATGAACTGCGCTGGTTCACACCAACCGTTGAGATTCGCCTGTGTGGTCACGCGACATTGGCAAGTGGGCATATCATTTTGAGTCAAAATCCCGCAATGGACCGCGTAACATTGCGCACCCGCAAGGCTGGAATATTGGAAGTGCGCCGCGAAGGCGATGCTTATGCTGTGGCGCTGCCGGCCATTCCCACTGAGGAAGTCGACAATCCGGATATGATGGCCGCGATGGGTGGCAAGCCATTGTCGATGCGCAGCAACCCCGACAGCTACAACATGTTCTTCTATGCGACCGCCGCAGAAATCCTGGCGCTCAAGCCCGATATGAAGGCGTTGGCGGCGTTAGGCGATGACAGCTTCACTGCCACCGCACGCGGCGAAGACACCGACATCGTCAGCCGTGTATTCGTGCCGGGTGCCGGCGTAGATGAAGACAGCGTCACCGGCAGTGCCCATGCCGTCATCGCGCCATATTGGGCTACGGTGCTCGGCCGCGACCGCTTCACCGCCTATCAGGCATCGACGCGCGGCGGATATTTGGGCTGCCAATTAGAGGGCGACAGAGTTTGGTTGTCTGGCCATTGTTTTACGGTAGTAAAGGGAATGTTCAGTTTGCGCTGACCATCAACGACATTCCATAGTTCAAAGGATCATTCATGCTGAAGTCATTCGCCGTCTTGTCGGCACTCCTGCTTTCACCCGCCGTCATGGCGCAAAATGCACCGCCCGCCCCGCCAAGTGGTGGCGTGCCACAGCCCGAGCAAATTTTTGCTTTTCTTGATGCCAATAAAGACGGCTTCATTGCCAAGGATGAGGCGCAAGGCCCGTTGGTTCAATATTTCGCGAATATTGATACGGATAAGGACGACAAAATTTCCATGGCCGAGTTGAAAGCCGCGATGGATGCAATGCGTCCGCCAGAGCCTGCACAACAATAATTACCCAATTTGCAAACAAAAACGCGCGGGAAGCCATCTGGCCTCCCGCGCGTTTTAAAATGTGTTTTTGCTAATTAAGCTACGGTCGCCTTGCGGATAACGCCGGGGTTCGCAGGTGGCTCACCCTTTGGCAAAGCATCAACATGCTCCATACCGCTGATGACTTGGCCCCAGACGGTGTACTGGCGGTCCAAAAACCGTGCGTCATCAAAGCAGATGAAAAACTGGCTGTTGGCTGTGTTCGGATCATTGGTGCGCGCCATGGAGCAAACGCCGCGCACATGTGGTTCAGCGTTAAACTCTTGCGCCAGATTTGGCTTGGACGAACCGCCCATGCCGGTGCCATTGGGGCAGCCGCCTTGCGCCATGAAGCCAGGGATTACCCGGTGAAACTTCACACCGTCATAAAAACCTTCGCCAGCAAGTTCCGTGATGCGGGCTACGTGGTTGGGCGCCAGATCAGGGCGCAGCTTGATAACAACGTCGCCGCTGTCGAGTGAAAAGGTAAGTGTTTCATCTGCCATATTGATATTCCTTCAGGCTTGGGAAATGGATGATGGCCGCCCTAGGGGATGCATCGCAGTGGTGCAAAGCCAAAATCATTGCATTTTGACGCCGCCTGCGTAGGAGGGGCGAATTCTTACTATAACGTGTCAAATTGAAAACCGGGAGGCCCGCAATTGACCAGCGACATCGCCAACCCGAATAGCATTGATCCTGACATCGTCGAAACGCTGGACGAAGACAATCGCCTCACGCGCGACTATGTCGACCGCGTTCTCGATGCGGTCGACGACGGCAATCTCGACGAAGTCTACCGGCTTGTTGAGCCCCTGCACGAAGCCGACATTGCCGACCTTCTCGAACTGACGCCATCCGAACGGCGCGGCGTACTCGCCATTAGCCTTGGCGACCTGATGAGCGCAGAGGTGCTGGCTGAGGTCAACGACTATGTCCGTGAAGACATTATCGATGCCCTACCTGCGTCCCAAGTCGCAGGGCTTGCCGGACAATTGGATACCGATGACGCGGTTGCGATTATCGAGGATATGGAGGAAGAGGACCAGCAAGCCGTTTTGGCCGAGCTGGACCCAGAAGACCGCGCCGTCATTGAAGATGCGTTGTCTTATCCCGACGAATCCGCTGGTCGTATCATGCAGCGCGAGCTGGTCGCGGTGCCGGAACATATGACCGTCGGGCAACTGATCGATTATCTGCGCGATAATCAGGACCTGACCACGGAATTCTGGGAAATTTTCGTCGTCGATCCGCAGCATAAGCCCGTTGGCACATGCAAATTGAGCTGGATCATGCGCAGCCAGCGCAAGGTGCCGGTCAGCGAAATCATGATGCATGAACAAACGCTCATCCCGGTCGATATGGATCAGGAAGAGGTCGCGTTACGCTTCCAGAAATACGCGCTCATTTCCGCGGCGGTTGTCGATGGTTCGGGCCGGTTGGTGGGCGTCATCACCGCCGATGACATCGTCCACATTGTGCAGGAAGAAGCCGACGAAGATATCCTGCGGCTGTCGGGTGCAGGCGAAGGCGACATTAACGAGCCGATTTCGGACAGCTATAAGGCGCGCGTGCGCTGGCTAATTGCCAATTTGGGCACGGCTATGGTCGCAAGCTTCATCATTGCCCAATTTGGCGCGGCGATTGAAACGATGGTCGCGCTCGCGGTGCTGATGCCCATCGTCGCTTCGATAGGCGGTAATGCAGGGACGCAGACATTGGCCGTGACGGTGCGCGCGCTGGCCACCAATCAGCTGACCCAATCCAACACCATGCGCTCGATTTGGCGCGAGATACGGGTCGCTTTGCTCATCGGCGCAACGATCGCGGTGATTGCGGGTTTCGGCGCGGGCCTGATTTTCGATAATTGGCGGCTCGCCAGTGTCATTGCGGTGGCGATATTGTGCAACATTTCGCTCGCGGGATTGTCCGGCGTTGCCATTCCGGTGCTGCTGGACCGCTTGGATCAGGACCCTGCAGTTTCCAGCTCGATCTTCGTGACCATGATCACCGATTCGATGGGTTTTCTTATCTTTCTGGGCCTCGCGGTCTTCAGCGGCCTTGCGGGTTAACCGCACCGTTCCCAGATACATTCCATGCCATTGAACATGACCAAAATCGCCTTTGGCGCAGAAAGCCCGCAGCATTTGCGTGAGCGGCTTGCAGCTTATGCCCAAGACGGCGAAGTCCGCTTAACGACACGTTATTTGCCCAAGCGCGTTGCAGAAATGGCGGGCGGTTCGCTTTATTGGATACACACGCACACGATCATCGGCAGAAGCCCGATCATCGGCTTTATGGAAAATGGCGCTGGCCGGCATTGGATCCGCATTCTACCCCAGTTCATCCCCGTCCGCTCCACGCCCAAGCGCGCACATCAAGGCTGGCGCTATCTCGAAGAAGCCAATGCGCCTCCTGATCTCGACTCGGTCGAAACCGATGGCCGCGACGAAATGTCGCCGAAGATGCTCAATGAACTGATGAAAATGGGGTTGGTTTAAGCCGCCGCCCGCTTCGTCAGCACCTTGTTAATCACATCGGCAAAGGTCTCTGCACTTTGGGCGCCGGGGACCATATATTTTTGGTCGAAGATGATCGCGGGAACACCGGTGATATTCTGGTCGGTCCAATGCGCCATTTCTGCGCGCACGCTGTTCGTGAGCGCGGCGTCGTTGATCCATGCCAAGGCCACGGTGCGGTCCATGCCTTGTGCCGCGGCAATATCGCATAGAACGTCAACATCGCTCACATCGCGGCGGTCCTGAAAATAGGCCGTGAACAATGCCATTTTTAGCGCCGTCTGCGCGCGCCATCCGCGTTCACTGCCAAAAATGGTCAGCAATTTATGCGCGTTGAACGTGTTATAAATGCGCATGCCCTCGCCATAATTGAACGCGAAGCCAACACTGTTGCCGATATCCGACAACCTGCTCGGGTTCGCGCGGCTTTGTTCGGGCGAGCTGCCATATTTGCGGGCAATATGCTCGGCGGTATCTTCGCCTTCGGGCGCCATGTTCGGGTTGAGCTCGAACGGATGCCAGTAAGTTTCGGCGGCAATGTCTTGGCCTACAAGCGTCAGCGCCTGCTCCACTTGCTTCAGGCCAATGATGCACCATGGGCACACCACGTCTGAGACGATGTCGATGCGCAATGGAATGGCGTCAGCCATTATCGCGACACCCAATGGCGCAGCAGGCTATGCGCGATAGCAAAGGGCGGAGGCGCGTTGAAGCGACGGTCGGTGTCACCCTTCAGAGCAGCGATGGCTTCATCCTTAGTTACCCAAATCGCATCTTCAATCTCGTCGGTGTCAAGCTTGAGTGCATCGTCCAAAGCATCGGCCGTGCACGCAATCATCAATTGCGATCCGCCAAAAGGCCAAGGCTGGCTGGTGACATAACGCACCGCGCCGCAGGTTACGCCCGCTTCTTCATGGATTTCACGGCGAACGGCCTCTTCAATACATTCGCCGGGTTCCAAAAAGCCCGCCAGAGCGGAATAATTGCCCGGCGGGAAGCGGGATTGCCGTCCGACCAGCGCCTTGCCTTCAAATTCGGCGAGCATGATGACCACAGGGTCGGTGCGCGGGAAATGTTCTTTTTGGCAATTGCCGCATTTGCGGCCCCAGCCTGCGCGGAACAGCACCGTCGCCGCGCCGCAGCGCCCACAAAAACGATGCCCATTATGCCATTCGATCAGGCTACGCGCCGTGCCGTAAATCGCGGCATCCCCCGCAGGCAGCGTCGACAAGGCACGCCAGATATTAGGCGAGCGAAACGCATCGCCCGTTGCATCGACGACGGCCACGAAATGCGGCTTACCGTCGGACAGGCCCAGCAAGATAAGCTCTTCCGAGCCTTCAAGCTCCGCCAAAGAATGCCAGTGCAATTCGCCTGCGTCGGTGACGCGCGGATCAAGCCCGTGAAGGCCCAGCACCCGTGCGCGCCAGTCCCCCAGCAACAGGCCATAGGCCTCTGCATCATTACGAACACGGTCAGCGCGGTCGAGCGGTGAACCCGTAAAACCTGGAGCCATCATCGGATCAAGCCGGCAGGCCCAAGTCCTTCAGGACCCATTTGGCGAAATCTGCGTGAATCGGATAGACATTGCTTGGCATATATTGCGCCATGCAGATGGCGCGCAATTTGCGTCTTGGATCGACAAAAGCCACCGTGCCCGCCGCACCGCCCCAACCGAACACACCGTCATTCGCGCCCTTGCCGACCCGGCCACCGGCGCCAAAGCCAGCACAGTCGGCAAAAGTGCCAGCGGTGGAAACGCCGGAGGGCAGCAAGTCGGACATTGCGAGCTTTGCTGTCGCCGTTGTCATGATGCGGACGCCATCCAATTCACCATGATTGGCCAACATGTTAAGGAAACGGTCATAATCGCGCGCGGACGTCACCATGCCCGCGCCGCCAAAGGCAAAGGCCGGCTTGTTAAGGTAAATACTGGTCGACGCCGGGTCGATTGGAAACAACACGCCATTTACAGGAGCATAATTGGATACGAAGCGCTTGATTTCCGACTTGGGCACTTGGAAATAGCTGCTGGCCATTTTCAGCGGCTCAAAAATGCGCGTTTTCAAAAAGGCTTCAAAATCCATACCGCTCGCGACTTCAATTACGCGGCCAAGCAAATCGAGCGAGATAGAATAGCTCCATTTGGTGCCTGGCTCGGCGATCAATGGCAGCTTCGCAAGCCGTTCGGAAAATGTCTTGAGATCAGGGATCGGCCCACTTGCGGCTTGGCCCGGAATGGGAAAACGGCTGACGATGCCGGGCGTAATGCCATTGTCCAGATAGGCCTGTAGCAAGGGCCCTTTGGTCACGATGGAATATCCAAGGCCAGCGGTATGGGTCAGCAAATGCCGCAATGTAATCTGCGTCTTGGCGGGCACCGCATCCAGGCTTTTGTCCGGGTCGGTCAACACGGTCATGTTGGCAAATTCTGGCAAGAAATCGGCAATTGGTTGGTCCAGCTTCATCTTGCCTTCGTCGACCAAGATCATCGCGGCAATGCCGGTGACAGGCTTTGTCATCGAATAGATGCGCCACAATGTGTCGATATTCACAGGCGTCATTTCACCCAACCCTTGGGTGCCAACGGCAACGACATCAGGCATACCCGCCGCGCGGCCAATCGTTGCGAGAAGGCCAGGAAGCTTGCCCGAAGAAACATAGCTTTCCAACTGCGCTCGGACGGTGGGGTATAGGTCAGTGGCACGTGCCCAAGCACCCGTAGGCGCAAATGCGCCAATTGCACCTGCAGCCGCTAATTGACCGCCCCATGTCAAAAACCCGCGCCGGCCAATCATTGGCTGTCCGCTATCTTGCGTGTTCATACTCTCTCTCCTGCGTTCATTACCGCTTCTGCTGCTTTTCTGAATAGGGTCGGCAGACCAGCCTTGTCGAGCGATTTTAGTGGCCACCATTCGCCTGCATTGGGGTCGTCTGCGCCTGCTGGCCATGACGTAACGGCAATGTCGAGCAGAAGTGAAAAATGGGTAAAAACATGCGACACGCGCGCCGACAGTTTTTGCCATTTGGCAGGCACGGGCGGCGTTGCATGACCATCCAATCGAGCGGTCCATTGGTCGTCGGGCAATGCCCGCATGCCTGCCAAAAGACCTTTGTTGTCGCGGCGCACCAGCCAGACATGCCCATCCCGCTCGATCCAATAGACAGTACCTGTGCGCTGTGGTTTGGCGGCCTTGGGCGTTTTGGCGGGATAGGCTTCTGCATTGCCGAGACGCTTGGCATCGCAGGCAAAGGCAAGCGGGCACAGTGGGCAAGAGGGCGCACGCACCGAACATATGCCGGCCCCTAAATCCATCATCGCCTGCGCAAAGTCGCCAGCGCGGCCGTCTGGTGTAATGCTGTCCATTGCATCCCGAATACGCGGCTTTGACTGCGGCAAAGGCATGGAAATCGCAAACAAACGCGACACAACCCGCTCGACATTGGCATCAACGACGACAGCCCTTTGCCCGAATGCAATCGCGGATATGGCGGCGGCGGTATAGGGGCCAATACCCGGCAGCTTCAGCAACGCCGCCTCGGTTTCCGGTAACCGACCTGCATGCTCCAGAGAGACCACCCGCGCGCATTTTAACAAATTGCGTGCGCGGGCATAATAGCCAAGGCCGGCCCATGCCGCCATGACGTCTGCATCGTCCGCCGCCGCCAGTGCCGCAAAGTCGGGCCAGATTTGGGTAAATTTGTGAAAATAGGTCCCTACCGCCGCAACGGTCGTCTGCTGCAACATGATTTCCGACAGCCAGACATGATATGGATTGGCAAAGCCGTGCCCCGGTGGCGTGCGCCAAGGCAGCGTCCGCGCATGCAGGTCATAATGCGCAAGCAAAGCCTGAGCGATATCCCCAGATTTATCGATGGCATGTTGGACGACTGGCATGAAAAATGGCATGGAACAGGGGATGGACAAAGGCAAGTCACCAGCACCGCCAAAAGGCACCAAAAAGGCCCTGACGCCCAAAACATTTCAACGTCCACGCGGTGGGGAGGCGAAATCTGTATCGGCGCTGATGCCCGATATCGGTCGTGCCGCTTTCCGGAAATTCGGCTTCGTGCAAAGCTCTGTCGTCAGCCGCTGGGACGAAATCGTCGGCGCGCGCTATGCCGCGGTGTCCGCGCCCGAGGCTATTCGCTTTCCGATTGGCAAGAAATCCGACGGCACGCTTGAACTGACCGTGGAGGGCGCACACGCGACCATGATCCAGCATGTCCTTCCGGAAATCATGGAGCGCGTAAACCGTTTCTTTGGTTATGGGGCCGTCGCGCGGGTCAAAGTCCGCCAAGGCCCCGTCGCCAAACCAAAGCTGCGCCAACCAACCGCCGCGCCAATGTTAAAGCCCGTGCCGATGGAATTGGGCGAATCCTTGCGTGAAATTGGCGATCCAGAGCTTTTTGCTGTCCTTGAAAGCCTCGCAAAAAGCCTTGCCAAAGACGGCAAGTGATACCAGATGCGCAAGATGATATTCGAAAGATAAGGTCCAGCGGAATGGCACATATGAAAAAATATTTGGGTGTAATTTTTATCGGCGTTGCCGCACTCTCGACTGGGTTGGCTGCTGCGCCTGCACCCAGCAAATGGCTGACAACGGTGACAGTCACGGACAAGGGCGCGCATGTCCTCGGTAACCCCGCTGCGCGCAATAAGGTGGTCGAGTATCTCAGCTACACATGCGGACATTGCGCGGATTTTGAAATGAAAGAAGCGCCCAAGTTTAAGACGCAATTTGTCGCGACGGGCAAAGCCAGCCTCGAAATCCGTAACATGGTACTCAATCCCGTCGATCTGACCGCAGCCATGCTGGCACGTTGCGGCGGCAAGGCTAAGTTTTTCGGTAATCATCGGCATTTGCTTTCGACCCAAGCAACTTGGTTGGGCAAAACCAAAAATATCAGTGCGGCCACACAGGCAAAGCTAAAGGCGCAGGATTATACCGGCTTTATGATTGGTACCTTTGACGAAATCGGTCTGGGCGCAATCATGCAACAGCGCGGGATTACGCAGGCGCAGGCAAAGACCTGCTTAGCCGATAAGGCAGCGTTTAAGAATATCATTGGCATGACTGACGCAGGCTCGGCGCTTGGCGTTCGCGGCACGCCGTCATTTTTGGTCAATGGCGTTTTGCAGGACCACGTCCATAATGTCGCCGAATTAAAAGCGGCAATGAAGTAAACCGAGATTCCAGACAGAAGGATATCCTATGCGTATCAAGACATTCATTTTGACAACTGCCGCCGCCATGGCGCGCGCCGCTTGCGGTGGTGCAGATAATGCTGGCGCACCAAAAGGCGAACCGCTGGCAAAGGTTGCCGCCCCTGCCGATAAGGCGTGGGTCGATGTTGTGACTAAGACCGAATTTGGCGGCTACCAAATGGGCAACCCCAATGCAAAATTGAAGCTGGTCGAATATGGCGCAATTACCTGCCCGGGCTGCGCACAATTTTCGATGCAGTCGACCGAGGAATTGCACAAGCTGGTTAATGACGGCACCGTTTCAATGGAGTTCCGTCCATTCCTCGTCCATGGCATACAAGACGTCCCCGGCTTCCTTTTGGCGCAATGCAGCGGTCCAGAAGCGTTCTTCCCACTGACGGATCAGCTCTATGCTGAGCAGGCTTCATGGCTTGGCAAAATTAGCACGGTGACTGAGGCGGACCAGCAAGCGATGCAGAAAATGTCGCCGGAACAGATCGCAACTTTGCTCGGTACGAAAATGGGCCTGATCGAATTTGTGAAATCACGCGGCATCAGCGAAGATCAAGCCAAAGCGTGCTTGTCGGACAAGGCCGCGATTGACGGGCTGATCAAAACAACCGAGCGCGGAACGAAGGAAGATGAAGTCGCTGGCACGCCATTCTTCTTGCTCAACGGCGCGAAGTTGGACGCCAGTTCTTGGGTGCAGGTGAAAAGCAAGCTGGTCGAGGCCGGCGCACGCTAAATATGGCTCGGGGGGGCCATAACATCGCTTTAACCGCAATGGGGCTCGCCCGTTGCGGATAAAGAATCTGAAACTTGTCGGCTTCAAAAGCTTTGTCGAACCCGCGGAACTCCGGATCGAGAGCGGGCTTACCGGCATAGTTGGGCCCAATGGCTGCGGCAAATCCAACCTGTTGGAAGCCATCCGTTGGGTGATGGGGGAAAGCAGCGCCAAATCGATGCGCGGTGCAGGCATGGAAGATGTGATCTTCGCCGGAACCGCGTCGCGCCCGCCGCGCGATTTCGCTGAAGTCGCGATATTGGCCGAACGCGGCGACGACACAGCCGACAGTGACAGCGACGAAGAATTGGAAGTCACCCGCCGGATCGAACGGGGTGCTGGCTCTGCTTATCGGTCCAATGGCCGCGATGTGCGCGCGAAGGATGTGGCGCTGATCTTCGCCGACGCCGCCACGGGCGCGCATTCCCCTGCTTTGGTCAGCCAAGGCCGCATTGGCGCTATCATCTCCGCCAAACCGCAGGAACGTCGTCAGATGCTGGAGGAAGCGGCTGGTATCTCCGGCTTGCACGTCCGGCGCAAAGATGCCGAACAGAAACTACGCGCCGCCGAAAGCAATTTGGCACGGCTCGCGACCATCCTTGCCGATATGGACGCGCGCGCGAGCCAGTTACGCAGGCAAGCCAAGCAAGCCGAACGCTATCGCACGCTGACCAAAGACATATTGCAGGCAGAAGCCCGTTTGATCTTTGTCCGCTGGCGTGAGGCGAAGGCAGCGGCCGATGTCGCACGCGCCGAGGCTAACACAGCAGCGAAGGCCGTTGAGGACGCTTCCGTTGTCCAGCGCATACTGATCGAAAAGCAGCAGGAGGCTGTGCGACAGCTAGCCGATGCGCGGGCACTGGCCATGGCAGCGCGCGATGCGGCCAGTGACCTGTCGAACAAGCTTGTGCAACTAGCGGGCGAGCATGAACGGATAATCCAGCGCCAATCCGACCTTGCGGCGCAAGCGGCGCGTATGGCCGATGATGGCGCGCGCGAAGGCAAGCTAACGCATGATGCGGCAGATGCGCTCGCCCGGTTGCAGGCCGAAAGCGTCAAGCTGGCCGACCAGATTAAGGCGCAAGAGGAAGAGCGTCCTGCTTTGCTGCGCACCGCGGAAAATGCTGAACGGCAAGCGCGCGAAAGCGAAATAGCCTTAGCCAATGCATCCGCCGAGCAAGCGCGCGCGGACGCCGAGCTGCGTGTTGCGGACGCTGCGCTGGCGGCGGCGACAACGCGTGCAGGGCGCGCTGAACAGATCTGCACTCGCATTGCCAATGAACGGGACGCTTTGGGGGATGAGGCGGAATATGCCGCAGCCAAAAACCAAGCCGATGCCGACGTCCAAAAGCTGCAGACACAATTGCAAGCGGACAGCAACGCGCATGAAGCCGCCGAAGCGCAGCGCGCAGCGCTAATCTCCGCCCGCGACCTTGCCCAAGTCGCCACCGCCAGCGCGAAAGCCGAACTCGCTGCATTGTTGACCGAGCAGAGCGCGCTGCAGCGTTCCTTGACCAAGGGGCAAGGCAATAAGGCCATCGACCGTATTTCGGTGAAGCAAGGCTATGAACGCGCTTTGGCCGCCGCCTTGGGCGACGATGCAGATGCGAGCATTGGCGGCGAAACGGGTCGCCGCTGGCTTGGCGGGACGGCGGCGCTTGGCAAGGCCGCCGACACGGCCCTCATTCATTTTGTCGACGCACCGGCAGAGCTTGCCGCGCGATTGTCGATGGTGCGTGTGGCCGAAACGGATGATGGCCAAGCCCTCACCCCCGGCGAACG
>JAIOYN010000094.1 GCA_021741065.1 Sphingomonadaceae bacterium
TGAGGCGTTGCATATCTACCGCAGCCATTTCCGCCCAAGTGCCGTACTTGATGCGCCGCACGCCATAGCCGCGTTCAACATCATCGCTGCCGACACCGATGCGGAGGCGGAGTTTTTGGCAAGTTCATTGATGCAAAGCTTCGTTGCACTGCGCACCGGCAACCCGCGCCAATTGCCACCACCGGTGGAAGGCTATGTTGCGTCCCTGCCCCCGCATTTTGCGTCTGCGCTGCATGACGTGCTGTCCGCCAGCGCCATCGGTGCGGCTGACACGGTCAAATCCGCGGTGCAGGCGTTTCAGGCGCGTACGCAGGCGGATGAAATCATCGTCGCCTGTTCGGTATTCGACCATGAAAAGCGCAAGCGGAGTTTGGAGATTACGGCAACCTCCTTCCGGGATTAGCGTCGCGACTGATTCATAATAGCTTGGAGATCGTCCGGCAAAGGCATTGATCTAAATGGGCTTACATTCGTACCGCCGCTATTCCCCTTTGGAACGAGCCCAATAAAAGTTTTCGTGGCTGCGCCTACAATACGGAAAAGCTGACCAAAAAACTCGCCTAAGTCGCGCTGTTTCCATGCCCAGACCAACATGCGTATGTGGGCTAAAACATGAAAACGCGTAGAATTCTGGCCTAGGATGTGCGCGCGTTCAAGATGCCGAAATGCTGTTGCCATGTCGCCCAGTGCTTCGGCTGCCTTGGCAGCCCGCAACTCTATTACGACATGATCATAAACAGACATCAATACACGCGTGGTTTTGGCTTAATATACTCTGCCTCATCGGTGAGCGTGTAATCATGGACCGGGCGATAGTCGATTTTGACCTTACCACCGGAACCGCCCCAACCGTCAAACCATGACGCCGTGTGCTTCATCCAGTTGGCATCGTCACGCTCAGGGAAATCTTCATGCGCATGGGCGCCGCGGCTTTCCTTGCGGTTGTTCGCACTTTCGACCGTGCAAACCGCTTGTGCCATCAGGTTATCCAGCTCAAGCGTTTCGATGAGGTCGGTATTCCAGATCAAGCTACGGTCAGTCACATGAACGTCGGCGAGACGCTTGTTGACCTTCTGCATTTCAACGACGCCTTCTTCCAACAACGCGGTGTCGCGGAAAACTGCAGCATGCTTTTGCATCGTGCGCTGCATTTGCAAACGGATGTCGGCGGTTGGTGATCCGCCCTTTGCATTGCGGAACTTGTCGACGCGCGCCAACGCAAGTTCTGCCGCATCCGCTGGCAATGCCTTATGCGGCGCGCCGGGCGTCAAAGACGACTTCAAATGCAAGCCCGTTGCACGGCCAAATACCACGAGGTCGATCAATGAGTTGGAACCCAGGCGGTTGGCGCCATGCACCGAAACGCAGGCAGCTTCACCAACGGCATACAGGCCCTGAACGATGACTTCGGGATCATCGCCCACCTTGTTGACGACTTGGCCATGATAATTGCACGGAATACCGCCCATATTATAGTGGACGGTTGGCGTCACAGGCAAAGGTTGCCGTGTCAGGTCAACGCCTGCAAAAATCTTACCGCTTTCGGTGATACCGGGCAAACGCTGGGCCAATACTGCAGGGTCGATATGATCGAGATGCAGGTAAATATGGTCCTTATGCGCGCCAACGCCGCGCCCTTCGCGCATTTCAAACGCCATCGAACGGCTAACCACGTCGCGTGATGCAAGGTCTTTTGCCGATGGGGCATAACGCTCCATAAAGCGTTCGCCTTCGCTGTTGGTCAGATAACCGCCCTCACCGCGGGCGCCCTCGGTGATGAGAACGCCAGCGCCGTAAATACCCGTTGGGTGGAACTGAACAAATTCCATATCCTGCAATGGCAAACCAGCGCGCAAAACCATACCGCCGCCATCGCCGGTGCAGGTATGCGCCGAAGTTGCGGAGAAATAGGCGCGGCCATAGCCACCCGTTGCCAACACGACAGCGTGGCTCTTAAACCGATGGATGCTGCCATCTTCCATGCACATGGCAATGACGCCACGGCATTCGCCATTTTCCATGATGAGGTCGAGCGCGAAATATTCGATGAAAAAGTCCGCGTCATATTTCAGGCTTTGTTGATACAAAGCATGCAACATGGCGTGACCCGTGCGGTCGGCGGCGGCGGCGGTACGTTGCACCGGCGGGCCTTCGCCCATATTCTGCATATGGCCGCCAAAGGGGCGTTGATAGATGGTGCCGTCAGCGTTGCGTGAGAATGGCACGCCTGCATGTTCCAACTCATAGACCGCAGCAGGCGCCTCACGCACCATATATTCGATGGCATCTTGGTCGCCGAGCCAATCGGAGCCCTTGACCGTGTCATACATGTGCCAGGTCCAATGGTCCGGCGAGTTATTGCCCAGCGATGCCGCAATCCCACCCTGCGCTGCCACAGTGTGCGAACGCGTGGGGAAAACTTTGGTAATGCAAGCCGTTTTCAAACCTGCTTCCGCACTGCCCATGGTGGCGCGCAGACCAGACCCGCCGGCGCCGACGACGACGGTGTCATAAGTGTGGTCGATAATCTTATAAGCGTCTGACATCAGGCGGGAGCTCCGGTAAATGCGAGTTTTGCGACGACGAAGATGCCGAATACGGCGCTAGCGATGACGTAAAAGTTCAATAATGTCATGGCCGCAAATTTCAGGCCGTCATCATGAACATAATCCTCGATCAACACCTGAAGGCCCAGACGGGCATGCGCATAGATGTTGGCGATCATCAAGATCATCGGAACGGCAACCAAAGGCTGCGCCAGCCACTGCGCCAAGGCAGCTTGGTCAAAACTTGGGATCATTAACAATGATGCAACGAACCAAGCGGTCAGCAACACATTGCCAATCGCAGTCAAACGCTGTTTCAACCAATGTTCGCCGCCATGCTTGGCTGAACCAAGGCCGCGGACGCGACCGATATTTGTTCTACTGTCCATCACAAAACTCCAAGAAAGCGCGATGCCACAATCAGCGCGACCAATGCAGTTGCAAAAATGGCTGCGACAAATGCAACCGATGCCCACAAGCGGTTGGTATTCAATTCATAGCCTGCGCCGATATCCAATACGAGGTGACGCAGACCCGACGCCAAATGTTGGAAGAAGCTGAAGGTTACAGCCAAAGCCACAAGGCGGAAGAACCAGTTACTGGCGATTTGCAAGGCGGTGCCATCGGCACCTGCCGAAACGACATATTGTTGGAAGGTGGCATAGCTTTCTGCGCCGCCCCCAATGGCCGACAGCCACCACAATAAAGTCATCATTCCGGCCGTCGCGAGAACAAAGCCTGTCGCGCGGTGGAAGATCGAAATGGCCATCTGCGGCGACCAACGATACACCTGCAAATGCGGTGACAGTGGTCGGTTCGGGTTTTTCGCCATGTTTTCAGCGTCCTTCATAAATGCAAGCAATCGACGTTGCCACTCTCTTTAATCGATTCATGCTACGGTGCAAGACCTGCGCAGTGCGAAACGCGCAATCGGCTAACCAATTTAGGCAATAACTTTGGTTGAATTTTTGTCAGTGCTGTGAAAAGCAGCGCCCATGAAAACGCATATCCTGATCACCGGCGCCTCGCGCGGAATTGGCGCAGCAATCGCCGCAAGCTTTGATACTGCCACAACACAGGTCGTTGTATTGTCCAGCAAGGACGGCGACCTGAATGATCCAGCGGTGCCTGAACGGCTTTGGACACAGGCGCTTGAGCGCTTGGACGGCCGCATTGACGTACTCATCAACAATGCAGGCGTCTTCGAAACAAACCCCGTTGCGCGCCCAGACGCCGAATGGCTAGCAAGCTGGGACCGCACGATGCAAATCAACTTGACCGCCAGCGCCGACTTGTGCCGCCGCGCGGTGCTGCATTGGCAGGCCAAAGGCGCGTCGGGCCGTATCGTCAATATCGCCAGCCGCGCCGCACATCGCGGCGATAGCCCAGCCCATTGGCATTATGCCGCATCAAAGGCGGGCATGGTCGCGATGACCAAAACCATCGCGCGCGCTTATGCCAAAGAGGGTATTTATGCCTTCGCCATCTGCCCCGGCTTCACGATGACAGGCATGGCGGAAGAGTATCTGGAAAGCCGCGGTGGTGATAAATTGCTGGCCGATATCCCCTTGGGCAAAGTCGCCGACCCCGAAGAAGTCGCAATTATGGCGAAATTCTGCGCTTTGGATGCCCCGCCATCGATGACCGGCGCGGTGCTCGACGTAAATGGCGCAAGCTATGTCCGGTGATTGGAAAGTCCAATTTCCCTGCACCCGCGCAGAGGCGGAAGCAATCCACGAAGACGATGAATGGCTGGCGTTGCTCGACCCGATGCCCACTATCGTAGCGGATGAAGTCGAGGCGTTTAACGACAATAAATGGCAGTTAAATGCTTATTTTGCAGGAAAACCAAGCAAGGCCGTTATCAAGGCCATTCAAGATCGCTTAAGCAGTGCCGCAAAGGCAAAACCCATCATCGAAAAACTCCCCGACGCTGACTGGGTCGTCATGAGCCAACAAGGGTTAAAGCCCGTCCATGCGGGCCGTTTTTATGTCCACACCAGTTCGAACAAGGGAATAGTGCCCAAGGACGCAACACCGTTCCTGATTGAGGCAAGCCGCGCCTTTGGTACCGGCGGCCATGAAACCACCACCGGCTGCCTGAATATGCTCGACCGAATGAAGCGCGTTGGCAAGCGCTTCGACGTTATCGCGGATATTGGCACGGGCACGGGGCTGCTCGCCTTTGCCGCACATAGCCTTTGGCCAAAGGCCTATCTGACCGCATCAGACATTGATCCGATCAGCGTTAGGGTCACTGCGGACAATGCGCAGGTCAACAACGTGCCCTGCGGCGTTTCTCAGGGGCAACTCGCGCTTTGTGTGGCCGAGGGCACCGCGCACCCACTTATCGCCTCACGGGCTCCCTACGACCTTGTAACGGCCAATATATTGGCGGGCCCGTTGATTGAGCTTGCACCGTCCATTGCGAATATATTGCACGACAATGGTTCATTGATATTGGCCGGTCTGCTGAATACCCAAGTAGAAGCGGTGTTACGCGCGTATAAAAGGCAGGGTTTCCGTCTGGAAAAGCGCGTGGATTGTGGTGACTGGCCGTGCCTGTGGCTGGTGAAGCGCAGCACTTATGGCTGGAAACGACCGGTACGCGCCAGTGGTCGCACCAGCCAACCACCTGGAGATTTCGGAACATGGTAGACAAGCAGCATTGCGCTACCCGAAAGCCTTCGCCATATCACATTTAATTACAATTAACTCAGAGCCTGCAGATTTGGATTCGGCGCGACGCGCTAAGCTTGCCGATGCGCTGGTGCTAGCAGGGCGCGGTGACCGCAATGCATTTGCTGCCGTATATGCCGCGACCTCGGCGAAGCTATTTGGTGTGTGCTTGCGTATCTTCCCGGACAGGAACGAAGCGGAAGACGTTTTGCAGGACGCATATCTCACTATTTGGAACAAAGCCGCGAGCTTTGATATTGGTCGGGCAAGCCCCATCAGCTGGCTTGTGGCGGTAACACGCAACCGCGCGATTGACCGGCTGCGTGCAAAAAAGAGAGTTGGTACAAGCTCCATCGACGAGGCAGTGGAAATTGCCGATGCGGCGCCCTTAGCGGACACGCAGTTAATCGAAGCGGCGGACGACCGTATCTTGCATGACTGTATATCGTCTTTGGACCAACGCGATGCCATGTTCATAAGAAGTGCCTTTATCGGCGGGTCAACTTACGCCGATCTCGCGAAAAATGAGGGGCAGCCTTTAGGAACCATCAAAAGCAGAATTAGACGGGCGCTGTTAAAGCTGCGCGGCTGCATGGAGGCGGCCGCATGACGGCCATGACCGACGAAGATTACACCTTGGCGGGCGAATATGTGCTTGGTCTGCTGGATGCGGGCCAAGAAGCGGTTGTCGCTGCGCGTATTTCCACGGACGCTGATTTCGCTGCCGAAGTTGAGGCATGGCGCCTTCGGCTAAATCCATTGCTAGGGCCAGAGCAGGCAGCGCCTGCCCATATTTGGCCCAAAATTGAAAAGACTCTGCCTGCAGCGACCTTGCAAGATGTCGGATCGGCAAAACTCACATTCTGGCGCACGCTCACCGCTATGTCCGTGACCGCAGCTATTTTCCTTGGCATTTTGTTATTGCAACAGCCCGCACCTGTCGCCAACCCGACGCCGATGATCGCCGCTTTGGGCAGTGAAGATGGCAGGTCCGCGATAACCGCAACCTATGACAGCGCGCAGGGCACTATGTTGCTAACGCCGGTCGCCTTGGATACTGGCGAATTATATCCGGAATTATGGATTATTCCCGCCGACGGAAAAGCACGCTCGCTTGGCGTCATTAATGGCGACAGACCGACAAAAATGGATGTCAGCCCCGACATGCGCCAATATATGAATGAAGGCGCTTTACTTGCAATTACACCTGAACCCGCGGAGGGTGCGCCGGGCGGCGTTGCGACTGGTCCAGTGCTCGCAAGCGGGAAAATTCGCATTTTGTGACCTGAGGTTAGGACCGCGTCGCCTCAGTAGGCTAAGCTCTTTGTCGTATATCGGCCTAGCGCAGTGTAAGCGTTAGAGGCGCGATAGGCTCCAGCCTCCGCTGGAGCGACGGTATTTATGGAGATTGGGCAATTTGCTTTCTTACCGTCACCCTGAACTTGTTTCAGGGTCCATTTTGCCTCACGTCCCGTCAGTCTGTGTTGTACGATGGATGCTGAAACAAGTTCAGCATGACGTGGAAAAAAGCATTCCTCTGCGATCTCCGCGCCTTTGCGTGAACTCTTTTCGTCGCCCCAGCGCAGGCTGGGGCCTATCCCGTCTATCGGCCAAACGCTATGCTGTCAGGCGAAACGCAGTGGCATTTCTTCATAAATCTAACCCTCATTTTAGCGCGTGTGCATCCGTGTCACCAGACAATCCGTATCTGTTTCCAGCACGTCAATGATTGGCAGTGCCGAGAAACAGGAAAGCTGAACCATGAAATCTAGTATCCGCTTGATCGCCGCCATCGCATTGGCATCTTCGACCCTTGCCGGCACGGCCCTAATGGCCAACCACCACAAAATGTCCAACCCATCCGCACCATCCAAGAA
>JAIOYN010000095.1 GCA_021741065.1 Sphingomonadaceae bacterium
TTCGGGGCCGTTGTGTATCTTGGTCATTTTTGCGCCGCTCCTTATGCAATCTTTTAGAGCAATACCCATCGGATAGCACTGCCGACGATCGCCAGCGCCGCGACGCTCAGCGCCCAGATGCCGAAGAACCAGCCCAATTGTTTGGCGCGCGGCATCAATGATATCCATCGTGGCCGACTTTGCCGCGGAACACCCAATAGGACCATGCGGTATAGGCAACGATGATCGGGACCATGATCGACGCGCCGATCAACATGAAGACTTGGCTGCGATGTGGTGCCGCTGCTTCCCAGATGGTGACCCGCGCTGGAATGACGTTTGGCCAGATCGAAATGCCAAGGCCAATCAGGCATAAGCCGAATAATGCGAGTGCCCAGAAGAACGGCTGCGCGTCTTTGGTCTGGCCAAGGCTGCGGTAGAAAAGGAATGTCACGGCAATGGTGGCAATTGGCACTATGGCCGTTGCCAGCACACCCGGATAGCTCAACCAACGCAGATAATATTGCGCCTCAAGCGTCAGCGTGGCGAGGCTGATCAGGCCGATTATCAATAGCAAGCTTATGCCCAAACGTCCGGCATATGTGACAGCCTGACGCTGCAATGCGCCCTCAGTTTTCCAGTTCAGCCAGCACGCGCCCAAAAGCGCATAGCCGACCACTAGCCCAAAGCCGGTCAAAATGCTAAATGGCGACAGCCATTCCCACCATCCGCCGGCATAGGAGCGGCCTTCAACGGTAATGCCTTGGAGCAACGCGCCAAGTGCTATCCCCTGCGCGAAGGTGGCAATGAACGAGCCGAGCGTGAAGGCGCGATCCCATAGCTCGCGATGTGCCGGATCACGCCAGCGAAATTCGAACGCAACGCCGCGAAACACAAGGCCGAGCAGCATCGCGATCATCGGTGCATAAAGCGCAGGCAAGATGATGGCGTACGCCAGCGGGAAGGCCGCGAGCAAACCGCCGACGCCCATCACCAGCCATGTTTCGTTTCCGTCCCAGACAGGCGCGATACTGTTCATCGCGGTATCGCGGTCCTTGCCCACTTTGAAAAAGGGAAACAATATGCCGATGCCAAGATCAAATCCGTCCATGACGACATAGGCAATGATGGCAAAGCCAATGATGCTGGCCCAAATGACTGTCAGATCGATCATGCCGATGCTCCTTCCAATACCGCGGGTGCAGGGGTGATGCCTGCGCTTCGGATAGGGGCACCATCGAGCGCGCTTTCATGCGCCTCCGGTGGCTTTTTCATCAAGCGCAGCAAATACCAAATGCCCATGCCGAACACTGTGAAATACACGACGACAAAGGCGAGAAGCGAGAATGCCACAGCAGGTGCATCCAATGGCGACGCACTATCAACGGTGCGCAACACGCCATAGATTGTGAAGGGTTGCCGTCCAACTTCGGTCACGACCCAGCCGGCCAGCACGGCAATGAAGCCAGACGGGCCCATCAATAATGCCGCCTTATGGAGCCACGACCATTCATATAACTGCTTTCTTGCCCGCGCGAGCAGGCTCCACATGCCGATGGCTACCATCGCCATGCCGAGACCGACCATGATCCGGAATGCCCAGAAGACAATGCCAACCGGCGGCTCGTCTGCATCGGGGATGGTATCAAGCCCAGCGAGCGGTGCATTCAGATCATGCTTCAGGATCAACGACGACGCTTTGGGAATTTGGATGGCGTAATCGACCGTCCGCTCTTTGCTGTTGGGAATGCCAAACAATATCAATGGCGCGCCTTTGGGATGGCTTTGATAATGCCCCTCCATCGCCATGACTTTAGCTGGTTGATGCTCCAAGGTGTTGATGCCGTGAAAGTCACCCGCGACAACCTGAAGCGGCGCGACGATGGCCGCCATCCACATTGCCATCGAAAACATTTTGCGCGCCCCCGGATTGGCTTTGTCTTTCAACAAATGCCAGGCACCAACCGCGCCCACGGCAAAGGCTGTGGTCAGATAAGCCGCCAGCAAAGTATGGACGAGGCGGAAGGGGAAGCTTGGGTTAAAGATGATGGTCCACCAGCTATCACCGGGCATGAACTGACCATTCGCCGCAATTTCATATCCCACCGGCGTTTGCATCCAGCTGTTCACCGACAATATCCAGAATGCGGAAATGAAGGTGCCGATAGCGACGGCCAGCGTTGCAACAAAGTGGAGCTTACGCCCAACCTTGTTGATGCCGAACAACATGACGCCCAGAAAGCCAGCCTCCAAAAAGAACGCCGTCAGCACTTCATAGGCCATTAACGGCCCAATGACGGGTCCGGCCTTGTCCGAAAATACCGACCAGTTGGTGCCAAATTGGTAGGACATGACAATACCCGAAACGACGCCCATCGCAAAAACGACGGCGAATATCTTGAGCCAGTAACGATAGAGATTGGCGTACACGCCCTTGCCCGTCTTAAGCCACAACCCCTCAAGAACCGCGAGAAAACTCGCGAGCCCAATCGAAAACGCCGGGAACAGAAAGTGGAAGCTTACGGTAAAAGCAAATTGTACGCGGGCCAGAATAATTGCCCATTCCTGCTCGATCATCATATCAGTCCCCTTGCCATCCACAAATCGGTTGGCGTTTGCGTTTCTTCCTCGCGATTGGCGATTTCCAGCACCGCCTCAAAAGCTTCATTTTGTGAAAGCCACACCCGTCCGGTAAGTTCGTGCAGAAGATGCGCACGTTCGAGCGCGTCCATCACTGGGCCTTTGACTTCGGAGAGGTGCAGGCGCACACCAGCATCGGCCATGCGGTGGTTGATAGCCTCGATGCTCTCCAGAGCAGAAGCATCAATCGCGTTGACGGCCGAGGCCATCAGGATGAGATGCTTAAGCTTGGCATGTGCGGCAATCTCCTCCAGCACGAATTCTTCCAGCCAGCGCGCATTGAGATAGGTCAGGCTTTCGTCGATGCGGATGGTCAGGATGCGGGGGTCGGTGAACACCTTGTGGCGTTTCACATTTCGGAAATGCTCTGTCTCGGGAACCCGTCCCACAATGGCGGCATGTGGCCGTGAGGCGCGCCAGAGGAATAATGCAAGGCTTAGGCCGACGCCGGCCATCACGCCGGGTTCAACGCCAATCAGAAGCGTCACGGCTATTGTCGCTGCCATCGCGGCAAAATCAGCTTTGGAATAATGCCAGATCGCGCGCGGTGTTTTAAAATCGACGAGGCTCAAGACCGCAACGATGATTGTACCGGCCAATGTGGCGATGGGAAGCGATGCGAGCAATGGCGTCAGGAACAAGGCCGCGAGCAATATGCCAATCGCGGTAAATGCACCTGCGGCAGGGGTTTCCGCACCCGCATCAAAGTTGACCACCGAGCGGGCAAATCCGCCCGTGACCGGATAGCCGCCCGAAAAAGCGGCGGCGACATTCGCTGCGCCAAGGCCAATGAGTTCCTGATCCGGAACAATGCGTTGCCGCTTTTTCGCTGCGAGCGTTTGCGCGACAGACACCGATTCCACAAATCCAATGATGCTGAGCAATAAAGCAGGAATGGCCAGTCGCTGCCATAGTTCCGCATCGAACAAGGGAACGGTAAAGGGCGGCAAGCTCTGCGGAATGTCGCCCACCACCTTCACGCCTTTGGCTTCAAGATCGAAGGTAATGACCGCCAAAATCGACAACGCGACCGCCACGATGGGTCCGGCTTTGGCAACAAGATCAGCGGGTCGCGCCGCTAGCCCGAAACCGACGAGCATGGGTTTCAAACCTTTGCGCACCCAGAATAGAAACCCGGTCGCAATCACGCCAATCGCAAGGGTGTAAGGATTTGCGTCCTTGGCATTTTCAATCAACGTCGTGACCAGTTCGGGCAATGCCTCACCCGACGCCTTAATGCCCAGCAGCGACTTGAGTTGGCTGGTGGCAATAATGATACCGCTTGCGGTAATAAATCCCGACACAACAGGATGCGATAACAGGTTGGCGAGAAAACCCAGACGCAACACACCCATGACAATCAGGATCAGCCCGGACAGCAACGCGAGGACAAGCGTGGCGGCAATAAATTCGGCGCTGCCCGGTGCGGCAACGGCGCTCGCCGCTGTCAAAGTCATCAGCGAAATCACCGCCACCGGTCCAACGGCGAGTGCGCGGCTCGTCCCGAACAGGGCATAAGCAATGATGGGAAGAATAGAGGCGTATAGCCCTATTTCCGGTGGCAAGCCTGCCAACATCGCATAAGCCAGGCTTTGCGGGATGAGCATGATCGTGACGATTGCGGCGGCGACCAAGTCATTGGTCAACGTCACGCCGCCATAGCTGCGTCCCCATTCCAATATCGGCAAATAGCGCGCCAATTTCATAGCCGTTATGCCGCGCCGATCTTGTGGGGTTTGACCATCCACTCATGCCCTTTGAGCATACCGTGCCAGTAAATTGGCGGAAGGATGGTGTCCTTTAACAGCCATGACAGGCGCGATGGACGCGTGCCGTCAATCAGCCAATTCGGGAAGCTCGGCAGCAATTTTCCGCCATAACCAAATTCGGCGAGCACAATCTTGCCGCGCTCAACCGTCAACGGGCAACTGCCATAACCGTCATAATCGGCGACAGGTGGCTTGCCCTCAAGAGCAGCCAATACGTTCACCGCGACCACCGGCGCTTGCTTGCGCGCTGCCGCCATTGTCTTGGCGTTTGATGCTGAGCAGGCATCGCCCAATGCAAAGACATTAGGATAGCGCACATGCTGCAATGTTGCTTCATTGACCTCAATGAAACCACTTGCGGCAGCCAGCGGACTGTTGCGCACAAAATCTGGCGCGACTTGCGGCGGGACGACATGGATCATGTCGAACTTTTCGTCGACCCGCGTGACGATGTCGCCGCGTTTCTGTTCAAATGTCGCAATTTTGGCTGGGCCATCGATCGCAACCAGCTTTGATTCAAAATTTAAGTGCGCGTCATAGCGTTCGATATATTCCATCAGTGCGGGCACATAGGCGGCAACCCCGAACAGCACTGCGCCACTATTGTGGAATTGCACATCAATGTCGTTCAATACCCCTGCCCGTTCCCACGCACTGCATGATAGATACATTGATTTTTGCGGCGCGCCTGCACATTTAATCGGCATTGGCGGCTGCGTGAACAGCGCGCGGCCTTGCTTGAAATCCTTCACAAGGCGGTTGGTATAAGGGGCAAGGTCGTAACGATAGTTGGACGTTACGCCATTTTGACCGAGTGTTTCGGTCAAGCCGTCGATAGCCTCCCAATCCAGCTTAATGCCGGGGCATGCCACCAGCACGCGATAGGCAACCGAACTTCCATCGGCGAGCAGCACCTTGTTGTCCTCAGGTGCAAATCCAGAGGCTGCCTTTTTGATCCAGTCAACCGCTTTGGGCATGACCGATTTTTCGGTGCGCTTGGTGAATTCAGCCGAGAAAACGCCAGCCCCAACCATAGTCCAGCCGGGCTGATAATAATGGTCTTCTGAAGGTTCGATTACGGCAACCGATAGCTTCTGATTGCGCTTTAACAGGCTGGCGGCTGTGGCGATTCCGGCACTGCCACCGCCCACGATAACCACATCATAGATTTTGGCGGAGGATGGCGCTGCATCCTGATCTTTTGTCGCCATTTCCCAAAGCTTGGTTGAACGCGCGCCGGAGCGGCAATAAGCAAGAATGGGGGATGGCATTTGGGCCAAAGCCCCTTTCATCTTGGCCGCATCATCGCCTGTAACCGCGCCTGAGAAAGCTGGAATATAGGTGAATGACAGGCCAAGCGCTTCTGCTTCTTTCTGGATAGCGGCGGCGGATGGTTGCCCCGCCTCTTCGCCATCTGGCCTGTTGCAGATAACCGATTTGAAGCCCTGCGCGGCAGCGTGATGCAGATCTTCTGCCGTCAATTGCCCTGACACAGAAAAGCCTGGCGTGATGGATTTGAACGTCATTTAGGCCCCGCTTGTTTTGGTTTTTGGGATGTAAAAGCTGTGAAGCGTTGCGCGGCCATGCCGACAAACATAGCAACGACAAATGGCGCGACATCGCCCGGCGCAATCGCCAAGTCAGCAAGGGCAGGACCGGGGCAAAGGCCGGCAATGCCCCAACCCATTCCAAACAATATGGCCCCAAAAGCGAGTGGGCGATCTAGCTTGGTCGTGCCTGGTAAATCGAACGTTGGCGCGGCAAGCGGCGAAGACAGCCGCGATCTAATCACCCAAGCCACGGCCATTGGCAGCATGGCGCCACCCATGACGAAAGCGAGCGTTGGATCCCATTGGCCAAACAGATCCAGAAACGCCTGAACGCGGGCAGGGTCCGACATGCCCGAATAGGCAAGACCGGCCCCGAACAAAAGTCCAGAGAGCAATGCGATAAGCGCGCGGGTCATAGCCAACCTCCCGCGCGAAGAATCCCTACGGTCACAAATCCGCTTGCCATGAACATGCCGGTTGCAACCATGGATCGCGGCGAAAGACGCGACAGTCCGCATACGCCATGGCCACTGGTGCAGCCCGAGCCGAGCCGTGTGCCATAACCCACGAGTAAGCCACCGATGATCAGCGGCCAGATGGATGCTGGAAAGTTGACGTTCACCGCACCAACGGTCTGCGCGATCAGAAGCGCACCAAGCGGAAGGCCGACGACGAATGCGATTGCGACATTTCTTGGCGCCCCGCTATCCGCAATGCCCGTTGCCCGCGCCGCCATTCCGCTGACGCCGGCGACCCTGCCAAGGCCGAGCAGCATGATTGCGGCCGCAAGTCCAATCAGCAAGCCGCCTATAAAGCCCTCAACAGGCATGGCGTTGGGAAAGGCCGCTATCATACGGCGTTGACCGGGATTTTGAGGTACGTGACGCCATTGTCTTCCGCCGCGGGCATATGGCCTGCACGCATATTCAGCTGCACCGACGGCAAAATCAGGCGCGGCATATCCAGCGTCGCATCGCGCGCCTCACGCATCGCGACAAACTCATCCTCGGTTATCCCGTCATGGGCATGGACATTGCCTGTACGCTCTGCCTCCACCGTAGTTTCCCATGCATATTCCGTGCGACCAGC
>JAIOYN010000096.1 GCA_021741065.1 Sphingomonadaceae bacterium
CCGCATTGATATCGCCGGCCAAAACCAGAATCGCGTTGTTCGGACCATAATGGTCAATGAACCAGTTTTTCATATCATCCAACGACGCCGCCGACAGATCTTCAAGGCTGCCGATAGTGTCATGATGATAAGGGTGGCCAACGGGGAATAGCGTCTCTGAGCGCTTATAATCAACCAAGCCAAAGGGCTGATTGTCGCCCTGACGCTTTTCGTTGGAAACAACGCCGATTTGGTTATCCAGCTTTTCCTTCGTCACAGCGTTGAGCAAAAAGCCCATACGGTCGCTTTCGAGGAACAATGCCGATTCCAGCGCCGTGGTTGGCACGGTCTGGAAATAATTGGTGCGGTCCAGCCATGTCGTCCCGTTCAGGTCGGTCGCGCCGATTTTCTTGGTATATTCAAAATAATCGCCCGGCGCATTTTCGCTGCCGTTGAACATGATATGTTCGAACAAATGGGCATAGCCCGTTTTGCCCTTTGGCTCGTTCTTGGACCCGACGCCATACCAGATGGACACGGCAACAATGGGTGCCTTGCGGTCTTCATGCACCAAAACGGTCAGGCCGTTGTCGAGTGTGAATTTTTCATGCGGAATATTGACCGCATCGACCAATTTCGAAACGGGCGCCGCTGATTGCGCGAAGGCGGGTGTCTGCGCCGCGAGTACCGAGCCCGACATCATCAAGGCGAGGGTTAATTTACGGATCATATTCTGCTCCTATAGCTAAAAATCATTGCCGCTAGAGATAGCGGCGGCACCGGCAAACACAATGCGGCGCCACAAAATTTTCGACAAACGGCGTTCAGGGCCGATAACGGCGCTTTGCATTTTTGACGGCGTCGGCCCATTCGAAATGTACCGGCTTATACCCGCCAGCAACGAACAGCTTCATCTGGTCGGTATAATGCGGCGATTCGGGGCGATTGGTCGCCGAACCATAAGGCTGGATCGATTCCGATTGCACCTTGCCGTCCTTGTCCCATCGCATCAGCATGATGTAGCTATCGCCATGCCGGACGCGCATTTTGCCATCGGCTTGATCTGCATCCCATATTGTTGTGGCGCGCAGGGCGTCGCTGCCGCCAAGCATCGCCAAGTCGACGTTGCCGCGCCGTAGGCGTTGAACCTCCGCAAGCGGTGGATCAATACGCCCGAAGCGATCTTTGAACTCTGTGACGGCCTCCTGCAGCGTTTCGCGGGGATCGGGCATTTTTTCGCCGCGCCAATTTCGCCGCGCGCCAAAGCGGATGATACGTTCGGCAAGGGCATCAGCACGGCCCTTGCCATCGCTTGACCAATCCCAACTGACGAGCAACTTTTGCGCTTCGGCAAGCTCTGGCGCGTCTTTCAAATGTAGCGCAGCAAAGGATGCCATCCACGCCCCAATCCAGCTTTTCTTGCTGTAAATCATGTCCATCTTAATCGCGAGCAGCTCTTGCGGCGTGATAGATGTATCAGCGGCCAGCAACTCTGTTGCGCGCAAGCCGCGATTGGTCATGCCAAGCTCAATACCCAAATAAGGCGAGTACGCCGCAGGGTCCATTTCCGAGCCCGGACCCGCCGCCAGAAACGGGGTGTTATTCGCGTTCTGAACAAAGCCCGATGCAGGATCGACAATTTTGGGATAACGGTCAAAACCAACCGGCCCTTCCCACATCGCCGCCGATGTGTCGCCCGGAAGCAGTTTGGTATAATCATAGCCCGGCTTACGATTGGGAAAGAGGGCGTTGTAAATATAGGCAACGCGGCCGGTCTTATCGGCATAAATGAAATTTGTCGCCGGAATGCCGCCAATCGCCATCGATTGGGTCCATTCATCCCAATTCGTCGCTTTGGTGTTGCGATAATATTGTTCAACGACTTTGACATTGTCGATGCCCGCATAGCGAATGGCGAAATAACCCTTGTCATTTTTGATGACTGGCCCGTGGATGGAGCGATAAATCGTCTGCGGTACGGGCAGATTGAATGGCCCCATTTTCACCGGCAACCAAACCCGCTTCGATGACAAAGGCATCCATTTGCCATCATAACGATATTGGTCGCCTGCTTTGTTCATCACCAATTTATAGACATCGATCAGGTCGGGGCGGTTGACGGTATTGGTCCAACCCAAATGACGGTTGTGGCCCAGCAGGACAAAGGGCGAGCCGGGGAATAAGGCGCCCGCCATATCCAGCCCCTCACCCGAATGCGTAACGGCTTCATACCAAGCAACTTGGCCCTCATAAGGCTGGTGCGAATTGGAAATCAGCCATGTCTTGCCATCGGCCATGCGCTTTGGCGCAATGGCGAAGGCGTTCGAGCCGTTCATTTCCGGATCGCGCCCAATGGGGGTCATCGGCGCAGCACTTTCTTTTGGCAACGGCTTGCCTTCGGTCAACGCGCCAATGGCGGCATCCAGACCATAAAAGAACGGCGCACGCAGCACGAAACCCGTGACAATATCCTGTCCAGTTACGGGAAACAGCTTCGACAGGCGGACTTCTTCGGGATGTTTTGACGCATAATGGTTCACGCCCGCGGCATAAGCCTCTGCCACCGCGCGGACTTCGGGCGACAATTCCATATAGCGCGTCTCGGCAGTCTCCCGTGCACCCAAAAGATGCATCACATAATCAACCTTAGCTCCATCAGAGCCGGCAAGCGCGCCATAGCGCCCACGTGTCATGGCAACGACATCCTGTATCGTCGAAAAATCATCTTCTGAATGGGCAAAGGCGAGGCCGTAAGCGGTGTCGGCATCGGTCTTGCCGTTAATGTGTGGCACGCCAAATTCATCGCGCACAATTTCCACATCATAGCTGCGCTTTGGCATTTCATATCCGGTGGCCGCCAACGGCTCCCACAACGCGCCTGCACCCGCAACAACACCGACAAGCGCCAAGGACGCCCACAAAAATTTCCGCATAAAACTCCCCCCTTGCAATGAGACCTTGTCACATCGGTTCATTTGCTTACATAACTGGCATAACCAAGATTTACGGAAAGGAAAGTCCCTCTATGTTTCGCAGCTTCTTAGCCCTTGCACTGGCAAGCGCCGCAATTACTCCCGCATTTGCGCAAGCCGATGTCATTGGATCGGGGGTCGTACCGTCGACAGCTGCGCATTCACAGACCCGGCCAATCAATTTCGCAGCGACAGCGCCAACGTCCGGCGCTTTGGTTATATTGATACGCAATGCGACGCTGCCAGCCAAACTGGTTGACGCGGCAACGGCGCAAGCATTGAACGCAGCCATCGCTTCAGCAAAATTTGAAGGCAAAGAGGGCAGCTCCTTGTCGCTTCGCGGCATTGGTAACTATGCGCGCATCATATTGAGCGGCGTTGGCGAGGAAGGTGACCGCGTTTCCCATGTCCGCAACGCATCGGGCAAAGCCGCACAAGATTTGCGCGATGAGGCCCATCCTATCACCATCGCGGGCGAGCTCAGCCAAGACGAAGCCGCGGCAGCCGCTCTGGGCTACGCTATGGGTCAATATCGGTTCGACCGCTACAAAACCGTCGACCGCAAAACGCCGCCCACAAACCCCGTGACCATCGTGAGCAGCGAAGCAGGTAGCGCCGAAACTTTGTGGAAGTCGCGCCATGCGGCCTTGGCCGAAGGCGTGGCCTTGTCGCGCGATCTGGCTGCTGAGCCTGCTAATGTGATTTACCCCGAAACCTTTGTGGAGCGCGTGCGCGCCGCATTTGGCAACACCGCAAACGTCAAAATTGAAGTGCTGGACGAACCCATGATGCGCAAATTGGGCATGGGAACGATTCTTGGCGTGGGCCAAGGGTCGCGCCGTCCATCGCGGATGATGATCGTCGAGTATCGCGGCGCAGGTGATGGCGCGCCATTGGCCATGGTCGGCAAAGGCATTACCTTTGACTCCGGCGGCACATCGCTCAAGCCCGGTGCGGGCATGTGGGAGATGAAGGCCGACATGTCTGGCGCGGCCAGCATCATGGGCGCTGTGTTATCGCTCGCAAAGTCAAAGGCACAGGTGAACGTCATCGGCGTTGCCGCGCTGTCCGAAAATATGCCCGGCGGCAATGCGCAGCGTCCGGGTGACGTGGTCCGCACGATGAGCGGCAAGACCATTGAGATCCTCAACACCGACGCCGAAGGCCGCTTGGTAATGGCAGACGCCAATGAATATGTAATCGCCAATAAAAAACCCGGCGCTTTGGTGAACATGGCGACGTTGACAGGCTCAATCGTTGGCGCCCTGAACGACGAATATGCCGGCCTATTCAGCCGTGACGACAAATTGGCAGCAGCGGTTACCGCCGCGGGCACTGCAACGGGCGAAGATGTGTGGCGGATGCCGCTGCACAAAAATTATCTCGATGATATGAAATCGGACATTGCCGACATTAAAAACGTCGTTGAGGGCGGCGGCCCCGGCGCAGGTCTTGGCGCCACCTTTGTTGGCTTCTTCGTCGATAAAAACATCCCTTGGGCGCATCTTGATATTGCAGGCGTCAACTGGGCGGACAGGTCCGGCCCAGTGACGCCCAAAGGCGCATCGGGCTGGGGCGTGCAATTATTGGATATGCTTGCCCGCAATTGGAAGTAATTGGGGCGGCGTCATATTTCCGTTGAATGGGCGTCGCTCTTGTGTAGCGAACATGCCGCACTACATTCTGAATAGGCATGGAGCCTTTGTCCCCAAAGGCTCCATCGGCAATTTAGGAAATAGCGCATGAACCTCGAAAAATTCACGGACCGCGCCAAGGGTTTTCTACAAAGCGCGCAGACCGTCGCCATTCGCATGAGCCATCAGCGGATCGGGCCTGAGCATCTCCTGAAAGCTTTGCTCGAAGATGAGCAGGGCATGGCCTCGGGCCTGATCAAGGCCGCTGGCGGCGATGCGGCGACTGCGTTGCGTGAGACGGACGCGGCGCTGGCGAAGGTACCTGCCATATCGGGTGGCGGCGCGCAGCAGACCCCCGGCCTCGACAATGACGCGGTACGCGTGCTCGATGCCGCCGAACAGGTCGCGCAAAAAGCCGGCGACAGCTATGTCACCGTTGAGCGCCTGTTGCTCGCGCTGGCGCTGGCTAAGACCAGCACAGCAGGCAAGGCGCTGGCCGCCGCAGCTGTCACCGCCGATGGTCTGAACGCCGCAATCAACGAACTTCGGGGTGGTCGCTCCGCTGACACCGCGGGCGCCGAAGACCGCTATGACGCGCTCAAGAAGTTTGCCCGCGACCTGACCGAAGTCGCGCGCGCCGGAAAGTTGGACCCCGTAATCGGCCGCGACGAAGAAATCCGCCGCACGATCCAAATCCTTGCGCGCCGTACAAAGAATAACCCCGTGCTGATTGGCGAACCCGGTGTTGGCAAAACCGCCATTGCCGAGGGGCTGGCGTTGCGCATTGCCAATGGCGACGTCCCCGATAGCCTGAAGCATCGCAAATTGCTCTCGCTCGACATGGGTGCGTTGATCGCGGGGGCAAAATATCGCGGCGAATTTGAAGAGCGGTTGAAAGGCGTGCTGGATGAGGTCAAGCAGGCCGAAGGTGACATTATCTTGTTCATCGACGAAATGCATACGCTTGTCGGCGCGGGCAAAGGCGAAGGCGCGATGGACGCCGCCAACCTGATCAAACCTGCTTTGTCGCGTGGTGAGCTGCACTGCATTGGCGCAACCACGCTCGATGAATATCAGAAACATGTCGAAAAAGACCCCGCGCTACAACGCCGGTTTCAGCCGATTTTTGTAGGCGAACCTACGGTCGAGGATACAATCTCCATCCTGCGTGGACTGAAGGAAAAATACGAGCTGCACCATGGCGTGCGGATTACCGACGGCGCGTTGGTGAGCGCCGCCACGCTGTCGCACCGGTATATTTCCGACCGTTTCCTACCGGACAAAGCCATCGACCTGATGGACGAGGCCGCGTCGCGTCTGCGGATGGAGGTTGAATCCAAGCCCGAAGAGATTGAAACGCTCGACCGCCGGATCATCCAATTAAAGATTGAACGTGAAGCCTTGGGTAAGGAAAGCGATGCGGCGTCCAAAGACCGCCTGGCCAATTTGGAGGGCGAGCTTGCCAATCTGGAGCAGCAATCGCTGGAACTGACGCAGCGGTGGCAGGCCGAAAAAGACAAGATTTCTGCCGAAGCCAAAATCAAAGAGCTTCTGGATGGCGCGCGTATCGAATTGGAGCAGGCGCAGCGGTCCGGCGACCTCGCCAAGGCAGGTGAGCTGCAATATGGCACGATCCCGGGCCTCGAAAAGCAACTGGAAGTTGCCGAAGCCGCCGCCGGCAACGCCATGCTGCGTGAGGAAGTGACCGCGCAGGACATCGCCAGCGTCGTCAGCCGCTGGACCGGCATCCCCGTCGATAAAATGCTGGAGGGCGAACGCGATAAGTTGCTCAATATGGAGCAGCTTATCGGTGCGCGCGTCATTGGCCAGAAGGACGCGGTGGAGGCCGTGTCCAAGGCAGTGCGCCGATCGCGCGCTGGCCTTCAGGACCCGAACCGCCCGCTTGGATCTTTCCTGTTCCTTGGGCCAACGGGTGTCGGCAAGACCGAGCTGACAAAAGCGCTCGCATCATTCCTGTTCGACGACGACAATGCGATGGTCCGCATCGACATGTCCGAATATATGGAAAAGCACAGCGTCGCACGGCTCGTCGGCGCGCCTCCGGGCTATGTCGGTTATGAAGAAGGCGGCGTGCTGACCGAGGCCGTCCGCCGCCGGCCCTATCAGGTTGTCTTGTTTGACGAGGTCGAGAAAGCCCATTCGGACGTGTTCAATATCCTGCTGCAGGTATTGGATGACGGTCGCTTGACCGATGGCCAAGGCCGCACCGTGGACTTCTCCAACACGCTTATCATTCTCACATCCAATCTGGGTAGCCAGCATCTGGCTGCGCTGGAGGATGGACAGGATGTGAAAGACGTGGAACCGCAGGTCATGGAAATCGTGCGTGCCTATTTCCGGCCCGAATTCCTGAACCGCTTGGACGAGGTCATAT
>JAIOYN010000097.1 GCA_021741065.1 Sphingomonadaceae bacterium
CTTAGCTGGGCCATGGGTGGCGACAGCGGACGGATGCGGACGGAGAATGATATGTCGTTATGGCGTGTTGCGCGCGGCGCCGCGGGCCGATTACCGCCGCAGGGTTTTCCGCGGAACAATCAATTTGATTAATTAAGCTCGGTTAAAACCGCGTTGACCATTTGCACTGCCAGTTCGCGCTGGCGTGCGGCACCGGGAAAGTCCTCTTGTATCCACGCAGCTTCAATGGCTTGCAGCGTTTTTGCCACCAGCGGACCGGGCGGTAACCCCATGCTGATCAATTCGCCGCCCTTGATGACGAGGGTAGGGATATCCCATTGTTCCAGCCGCGCGAGACATTCCGGCGCATCCGTATCGACAGCATATAACATCACGGCATCCCGCGCGGCGTCAATATCGGCTCGATAGGCAATAGCGCGCACATTAGCTGGGGTCGGGACGCCTGCGCGCAACCTTTGGGCAAAGCCCTCGCGCATTTTGTTCGACAGTTTCAACCGCGCCGCAACCTTATCGGCCGCAACAATGTCGCGGGTTAACAGCGCCAGAAAGCGTGCAGGCAGCGAGACGGGCTGCTTAAATTGTGCTTCGCGCTCCACAAGGTGCCGCAGTTTATCGGCGGCACTTTTGGACAGTTCAGGCAAAAACGGGGTAAAAATGCCTTTATCGATCATGAGGTCCACAGATGCGACCGGATTTTTTAATCCCAAAATGCGGCTCAGTTCCTGCGCGATACGTTCGCGGGACAAGGCCGTCAGACCGTGCGCGCCATTGGCGCAGGCTTCAATGGCGTCGGCATCAATCTGTCCGCCGCCATATCGGGCAAGGAACCGAAAATAGCGCAATATGCGCAGGAAATCCTCTGCGATCCGTTGATGGGCATCACCAATGAACCGCAGTCTGCGGGTTTCCAGATCGCTTAGTCCATCAAAATAGTCGAAGACTTCCCCGCTTTCGGGATCGGCGTATAAAGCGTTGATCGTAAAGTCGCGGCGCGCTGCGTCCTCTTGCCAATCTGTGGCAAAGGCAACCGTGGCGCGGCGGCCATCGGTTGCAACATCGCGCCGCAATGTTGTGATCTCGTAATTCTTGCCTGTTACGGCAGCCGTGACCGTGCCATGTTCAATGCCGGTGGGAATGGCTTTGATTCCGGCTACTTCCAAACGGTTGATGACTTCTTCTGGCAATAACGCCGTTGCGATATCAACATCGGATACGGGCAAACCAAGCAACGTGTCGCGCACCGCGCCGCCCACATAACGCGGGCCGCCATAAACATCATCGAGCGCAGCCAAAACCCTTTTTAGGCCATCATCATGCTGCCATTCGGCATCGGGCAGGCGGACCGGCGTCATACCAACCGCCGTACCAGATTGGCGATGATCCCCGCCGTCACGCCCCATATCCGTCGTTCGCCCCATTGCATGTCATAATAGCTGCGCTGTTGCCCATTCCAAGCAGCTTCTTTTCGAATTGAATTGGCAGGATCAAGCAGGAAGGCAAGTGGCACTTCGAAATAGGCATCGACTTCTTGCGGATTGGGCTGAAGATTAAGGTCTGGTGGTATGATGCCAACAACGGGGGCTATGCTGTAGCCGCTGCCGGAGAAATAGGTGTCCGCCACGCCGATGACGTCAACTGTCGCGGGCGGAATGTTCAATTCTTCATGCGCCTCGCGCAAAGCCGCCGCGATTGCATTTTCATCGCCTTCATCGACCTTCCCACCGGGAAAGGCCACTTGGCCCGCATGACTGCGCAACCATGTGGGGCGCTGGGTCAAAATGACGCCAGGCTCCGCTCGGTCGGTTATTGGGATCAGAACCGCCGCGGCGCGGTGGGTATCCACTGCAAAGTGCCGTTCGTCCTCAATTTCTATGCAAAGCGCAGGATCAAGCGCCGTTTGCAGCCGTTGCCGCCATTTCATACAGGGGAATCCAGCGTGAATTGCGCGCCTCTGCTCCAGATGCTGGGGCTATCGGGATTTTCCGCAAGCGCCAAATTGGCGAGTTCGTAATAGACTGGACGCGCAAGTTTTGCGCACATCCCGCCGCGCACATGCACATATAACATTCCGCCGCGCATTTCGATGGCGTGTTCGGCATCAGCAAAAATTAGGTCGTCGCTGTTCAGCCGGAACGCTAAGCTGCGTTCTGCTCCTTCGCCCTCGCTTTGCAATTCTACCGCGATGAACGGGGTGTCGTCGACAATGATTGAGAGCTTTTGCTGCGGTGTCACAAGCCAATATTGCCCATCGGCATCGCGGCGCAAGAGGCTGGAAAAGGCGCGGATCATTGCAGGCCGCTTGATTTCTCCGCCCTGATGAAACCATGTGCCGTCTGATGCGATCCGCATTTCGCTGTCCCCTGTATTTGCGGGTTCCCAGCTTTCCACCGGCGGCAATTTTCGCGCCGCAACAAGTTCCGCAATATCGGACAGGGTAAGCTTTGCGAGATCGGGTGCTTCATAAGGCATAGAAACGCGATACGGGCAAAGCGGTCAATGGTCAAAGCCTAGTCAGCGGGACCGAGCGTACCCTGTGCCGGTAATGCGACCATTGCATCATTACGCAGCAGCAAGCGTCGAGGCTCCCATGGTCCCGGCAAGGTCCAACCCGAAGTGCCGTCCGCCGAAAAACCAAACCGGCCATAATATTCCGGATCACCAATCATCACCATTGGCGCATCCTGCGGCGTTACGGCATTCAGCATCCCTTGCATCAATTGTGTTCCAAGCCCTTCATTCTGGCGATGACTGGCAACGGCGACGGGCCCGACCAAGATCAAATCTGCATTATCCACGCGCACCGGCCAACACTGAATGCTAGCCACAAGCGCACTATCTTCCAAAATACCAAAGGATAAATGATCGACCGGCGTCATACCTTTGCGCAGCAAATAGGCTGTACGCATATGTCGGTCCGCACCGAACGCATCATCGAGTAAAGCGTTCAACGCATCTGCAGATATGTCTGAAAGGGGCCTGATATGCATGTAGTCTTGCCGGGATATGGGACACAATAGGGGCGTCCCCTGTCATTGCAGAGGTTGTTTGTCCAACCGAATATCATGTCGTCAACAATTAAGCCGCCGCAAATTGCCTTTCGACGGAACATCCATTAGCATGCGCCACTTAGATGGTTTCGTTACGCAGGAGAGAGAATTTGACCGATCAGCAAGCGCCCCATGCGGCACCAAGCGCATCATCGACACAGGCTTCGGCGCAACCGCGTGCCCAAAAAGATATTTTGGGCTATTTGGTTTTGATTGCAGGCGTCGGTGCTTTGGTCTGGGGCCTGGTTGCGGCGGTTGGCACAGGTTGGGGTTTTTGGGCCTATACATCGGGTCTGAAGGGGGTTGCTGCGGCCTTTCTTTTGGGCGTGGCAGCCATTTTGATTGGTCTGGTGCAAGAGTGGCGCGTTCGTAAGTCCACCACCCCGCCACTGCGCGCGCGGCGCTGGGTTGGGATGCTGGTTGCTTTGTTCTATGTTGGTTGGGTCGGAACCTTTCTTGTGAAGGCGCTGACTGTCCCTGCGATCCACGATGTGTCGACCGACCTTGCGGACCCTCCGGCCTTTCAAGCATTACAATTGCGTGCCGATAATTTTGATAATGTTCCGGGTGCTGACGATGCGAAGATGCGCGGCCTTACGCCGGAGCAACGTTGGGCGATGGTGCATCAAAAGGCTTATGGCGACATCCGCTCGGTGCGTGTGAATGAACCCGCGCCTATGGTCGTTGCCAAGGCGGAGCGTTTGGCCAAAGCGCGTGGTTGGAATGTAGCTATATCATCGCCCGAAGAAGGGCGTTTGGAAGCGACCGAAACCAGCGCATTTTTTCAATTCAAGGATGATGTTGTGCTGCGTGTCCGTCCGTCGGATACCGGCGAGGGCAGCATTGTCGATATGCGCTCTGTGAGCCGCGTTGGGGTAAGTGATTTGGGCATGAACGCCAAGCGCGCCCGTTCCTTTCTGGCCGATTTAACCGGAACTGTGACGGCGGCACAGTAAAGCGCCGCCGCCAAACTGCTTACTTCTTGGGGGTCAGCTTTAGCAAGCGGCCCTGCGAGCCAGCGCGCTCGTCTTCCAATAGCCAGATAGCGCCATCGGGACCCTGTTCGACTTCGCGGATGCGCGCACCCATGTCCCATTGGTCTGCCTTAGTGGCCTTTTCGCCGTCCAGCTGCACGCGCACCAAAGCCTTGGCACCTAGGCCGCCGATAAACGCGCTGCTTTTCCAAGCCTTAAACATGTCACCAGAATAGATCATCAAGCCACCAGGCGAAATGGCTGGGTTCCATGTAACCTTGGGCGCTTCAAATCCATCACCTGCTGTGTGGTCGGGGATGTTTTTGCCGTCATAATGGTCACCATTGGACACGATCGGATAACCGTAATTGGCGGCCTTTTTGACAAGGTTTAATTCATCACCGCCAGCAGGGCCCATTTCTTGGTTCCACAAACGGCCCTTTGCATCAAAAGCAATGCCCAGCGGGTTGCGATGTCCGTAAGACCAGATTTGCGACTTTACGCTGCCTTGGCCGTAGAAGGGATTGTCCGATGGGACCATGCCGCCGTCCGTGAGGCGCACAATTTTACCAAGATTTTGGTTGAGATCCTGTGCGGAGTCAAATTTTTGCCGCTCGCCGCTGCTGATATACAAGTTGCCGTCCGGACCAAAGGCGAGGCGATGGCCAAAATGCCCTCGCCCCGAAACCTTGGGTTCCTGACGCCAGATGATTTGAACGTCGGTCAGCATCGGTTTTGCGCTTGTCACATCCAGCTTGCCGCGGACCACTGCTGCGCCAAAGCCACCTTCACCGGCCTCTGCAAAGCTGAGATAGACCAATTTGTTGTTGGCAAAGTCGGGGTGGAGGATCACATCACCAAGTCCGCCTTGACCGCCATAAGCAACCGCAGGGATGCCTTCGACATCAATAACTGCGCCTTCATTCTGCCACAGCTTGAGATTCCCCTTCTTCTCAGTCACGAGCGCGTAAGATGTGCCGGGGACGAATGTCATGGCCCAAGGCTCTTCGAAATCGGCAACCACCGCAACGTCAAAAGGCACCGCGCTGGTGTCTGCAGGGGCGGCATCACTGACCGAAGGCTGGCAGGCGGCGGCCAGAAAAGATGCGCCTAACAGAAAAGACAATTTTGACATGATCCAAAGCTCCATTTTATGTGTGCCCGACCCAATTGGTGGGTGAAGGCGCGATGTGCAAGACACTTGCATATGAAAGTTTTAGGGGCTATACGAACATCATCCTTACATTGTGAGAACTTGGAAGGGCTGGCGCCACTGGGGCCGGCGCGGAATGTTATTGCATGTCGAATAAGAAAGTCTGATTTTGCCCGATCTGGATAAACTGAGCAGTTTGATTGCGCCCGAGGCGGAAGCGCTTGGCTTTGCCTTGGTGCGCGTAGCGTGGTTTTCCAATGGCGCGCAGGGTAGCGACGAGCCCACTTTGCAAGTGATGGCCGAGCGTCCAGAGACACGGCAACTCAACATCGATGATTGTGCGGCGCTTTCGCACCGTATCTCCGATCTGTTCGACGAATTGGACCCAATCGTTGAGGCATATCGCTTGGAAGTCAGCTCGCCCGGGATTGACCGGCCGTTGATGCGTCTTGCGGATTTTTCCGACTGGGTCGGGCATGAGGCGAAGATCGAACTGAGCGAGCCGATGGAAGGCCGAAAGAATATTCGCGGTGACCTCGCCGGAGTCGATGGTGAAAATATTCATGTCGATGACCGCAAAGCAGGGCGCCTAACCTTCTCATTTTCCGCACTTGGCCACGCCAAGCTGCTCTTGACAGACCGCCTGATTGCGTCGACTGCCCCCATCAACAGCGATGGTGCCGACGAAGTAGAGGCTGAACCCATTCACGACGAAGCACAGGAAGACTAAAACATGGCCAGTAGTATTGCCGCCAACAAGGCTGAATTGCTTGCAATCGCCAACGCGGTCGCCACCGAAAAAATGATCGACAAGTCGATTGTTATCGAAGCGCTTGAAGAAGCTATCCAGCGCGCTGCTAGGGCACGTTACGGAGCCGAAAACGATATCCGTGCTAAGCTGGACACCCAAACCGGTGACTTGCGTCTGTGGCGCGTTGTGGAAGTTGTTGAAGATGTCGAAGATTATTTCAAGCAAGTCGACCTGAAGCAGGCGGACAAGCTGCAAAAGGGCGCCGTTGTCGGCGACTTCATCGTCGATCCGCTTCCCGCTGTGGACTTGGGTCGTATCGATGCGCAGTCCGCCAAGCAGGTCATTTTCCAAAAGGTGCGCGATGCCGAGCGTGAGCGCCAGTTTGAAGAATTCAAGGACCGTACCGGCGAAATCATTACGGGCGTCGTGAAGTCGGTTGAATTTGGCCATGTCGTCGTTGACCTTGGCCGCGCAGAAGGCGTTATTCGCCGCGACCAGCAAATTCCGCGCGAAGTCGTTCGCGGCGGCGACCGCGTCCGCGCGCTGATCATGAAGGTACAGCGTGAAAATCGCGGACCACAGATCCTGCTGAGCCGTGCGCATCCTGATTTCATGAAGAAATTGTTCGCGCAAGAAGTGCCTGAAATCTATGACGGTGTCATCGAGATCAAGGCCGCAGCCCGTGACCCGGGCAGTCGCGCTAAGATTGGCGTCATCAGCTATGACAGCAGCATTGATCCTGTCGGTGCTTGCGTCGGTATGAAGGGTAGCCGCGTTCAAGCCGTCGTGCAGGAAATGCAGGGCGAAAAGATCGACATCATCCCCTGGTCCGAAGACACCGCGACATTCATCGTGAATGCACTGCAGCCCGCAACGGTCAGCCGCGTTGTCATCGACGAAGAAGAAGGCCGTATCGAAGTTGTCGTTCCGGACGATCAATTGAGCCTTGCCATTGGCCGTCGCGGACAGAATGTCCGATTGGCGTCGCAGCTTACAGGCCGCGGCATCGACATTATGACCGAAGCGGAATCGAGCGAGAAACGGCAGAAGGAAT
>JAIOYN010000098.1 GCA_021741065.1 Sphingomonadaceae bacterium
AAACTGGCCCTGCATTTTCTATGCCGGCCGCCGAACTTGAACGGCTTCCGCGCGCGGCTTCCGCGCATCGGATTAGCAAGTCCTATCTGCGGATGCTGGTGGCTGATCGTGTTGGCGTACTCGCTGAAATCACGGCAGCCATGCGCGATGCCGGATTGTCGATCGAAAGCCTGATCCAGACCGAGGCAAGCGACGACGGATCCGCCCTGATTGCTATGGTAACCCACGCTGGACCAGAGCAAGCGATTAACGACACCATCAATGCCTTGGCAAACTCGGACAGCTTACTTGGCGAGCCCATGGTCATGCACATTTTGGGGGCATAACCAAAACGCAGGCCGGCGCCCATATTGCAGATCTTGAAAATATGGTACCCGTGTATGCTAGATTTGTGCCGCCGCATTCGCGGGGTTCGACGGCAGAGGTGAAAATCGCCACAAGCAATCTCGACAATGGGCCGCACCTTCACTATCGGAAACTAACCGTTTATATATCGATCCATACAAGGTGCTTAGTTCGCGCACCTTCGTTCTCAGATAGCTAGGAAATTCAAATGACTGCAGCAAGCCAAATCCTCGACCGCGTCCTTGTTCTGGAAATGGTGCGGGTAACCGAAGCTGCAGCGATCGCGGCGGCGAAGCTGATCGGACGTGGTGACGAAAAGGCGGCGGATGCCGCTGCAGTCGAAGCCATGCGCGCCGCCTTGAACGCACTTTACATGGACGGCACCGTCGTCATTGGCGAAGGCGAGCGGGACGAGGCGCCGATGTTGTTTATCGGTGAAAAGGTAGGTTCCGCGATTGGCACTGGCCCCAAAATCGACATCGCACTGGATCCATTGGAGGGCACGACCATCACCGCAAAGGCGGGCCCGAATGCGCTGGCCGTTCTGGCGGTGGCTGAAGCAGGCAATTTGCTCAACGCCCCCGATGTGTACATGGACAAAATCGCGGTTGGCCCTGGCTACTCGCCCAACATTGTCAATCTCGACAAATCGGTCGCTGAAAATGTTGCCGCCGTCGCCGCCGAAAAAGGCGTGCCGCCGCATGAATTGATTGTCTGCGTCTTGGACCGTCCCCGCCACGAAAAGATTATCGCCGAACTGCGCGCAATTGGCTGCGGCGTTATGCTTATCCCCGATGGCGACGTCGCGGGCGTCATTGCAACAACGAACCCCGACACGACGGTCGACATCTATATGGGTAGCGGCGGCGCGCCAGAGGGTGTGTTGGCGGCCGCAGCTTTGCGCTGCGTCGGCGGCCAGTTCAAGGGCCGCTTGCTGTTCCGCAACGATGACGAGCGGCTGCGCGCGCGCAAATGGGGTATCGAAGATTTGGACAAGATCTACGACCTCGAAGAATTAGCGAAGGGTGACTGTATCTTTGCCGCGACCGGCGTGACCCATGGTTCCTTGCTGGAGGGCGTAAAGACCTTACGCGATGGCCGCGTGACCACCGAAAGTGTCGTAATGCGTGCCTCTTCGGGTACCGTGCGCTGGGTCAAGAGCGAGCATCGCAAGGCTGACCGCCTCGGCTGATATTCAATAAATACCCATTTGCAGGCCCGTTGCGATCTGCTCACCTAGTTCCGCAGCGGCCGACAGGTCAACTTTGTCGATGGTCTTAGGTGCCAATATCGCCTCTTGCGTCTGTGCCTGCGTGCACACAATGACGCTGGGCGCAATCTGTCGCAGCCGCCAGCCCGTGGCTATACGCTCCGCTTGCGTAACGGCATTGCGGCCATCGGAACCCGCACAGACGACCATCGCATAAGGCCGGCCGTTCAGCGCGCCGAGGCAGGGATAATAGCATCGGTCGAAAAAGCTTTTCATCCCCCCGCTGATCGCACCGAGATTTTCGGGAAAGACGAACAGATAGCCGTCTGCCGACAACATATGTTCAGCATCCGCCTCTGCAGCATTCACCAACTGCACATTCACGCCCTGCACCCGCCGTGCACCATCATGCGCGGCTTGTGCTAGTGCCTCAGACCCGCCGGTCATGCTGTGCCAGATTATTGCGAGTTGCTTCATCCCCACTTGCTAGCACCAGCGGCGCGCCATAGGGAAGAGGGATGAAGCCAGTCCTCGACATTAGTCACTCGATCCTTGAACAAGCCTGGCATTGGCGAGGCAGCGGCACCGACGGCCGTGACCCAGATTTTCAGCCCGATGACCTTGTCAGCCAATTGCTGATGGCGCGCGGCGTCACGCGCGATGACATCGAGCGGCACCGCAACCCGACCATTCGCAACTTCATGCCCGACCCGTCGATCTTTCAGGATATGGAAAATGCCGCGCTGCGATTGGCGCAGGCTGTTGAGGCGGGAGAGCAAATCACCGTCTATGGCGACTATGATGTCGATGGCGCGACCAGCGCGGCTTTGCTCATCCGCTTGCTGCGCAATTTGGGGTTGAACGCGGGCTACTATATCCCAGACCGCCTAATGGAGGGCTACGGCCCCTCAGGCGAGGCGCTGGTCCGTATTGGGACAGGCGGCAGCCGCTTAATCATTACCGTCGACTGCGGGGCCATGGCCTATGACGCTTTGTCGCAGGCCAAGGCCGCTGGCCTTGAGGTCATCGTCGTCGACCATCATAAGTGCGCGTCAGAGCTTCCTGAGGCCTTCGCCTTGGTCAACCCCAACCGTCTCGACGAAACCGACGAGGCCGCGTCCCACGGGCATCTGGCGGCGGTGGGCGTGGCATTCCTTTTGGGGGCGGCGCTGATCCGGACGCTGCGTAGCCGTGGCTATTTCGCCGCACGGCCCGAGCCCAAAATCATGGAGCTGCTCGATATCGTAGCCTTGGGCACCGTGGCCGATGTGGCGCAGCTGCGCGGGCTGAACCGCGCGTTTGTGGCGCAGGGGCTGAAGGTCATGGCCGCGCGCCGCAACATTGGCCTTTCTGCGCTCATTCAAGCCAGCCGCCTGACCCGCGCGCCGATATGCTCCGATCTTGGCTTTGCCTTGGGCCCGCGCATCAATGCCGGCGGCCGCGTCGGTAAATCCGATCTTGGCGTGCGCCTGCTGATCACCGAAGACCCGCTCGAGGCGCAAGACATAGCGATGGAGCTTGACCGGCTGAATGAAGAGCGCCGCGCGATAGAGGGGACCGTGCAGGAGCAGGCCGAGGCCATGTTGGCCGGGCAACATAACCGCGCCGTGGCATTGTTATCCGGCGAGGGCTGGCACCCCGGAGTCATTGGCATCGTGGCTGGGCGCATCAAGGAAAAGACCGGCAAGCCATCGATCGTCATTGCCGTCGACGAATATGGGGTCGGCAAGGGGTCGGGCCGCTCGATTGCCGGTGTCGACTTGGGCGCGGCCATCATCTCGGCGCGCGAGGCGGGGTTGCTCGTGGCGGGCGGGGGACACGCCATGGCGGCGGGCCTAACCATTGACGCTGACAAGATTGATGCCTTGGCGGACTGGCTCGATGCGCGGCTGGCGGCGGACGTCGCGAATGCATCGGGCGCCAAGGCGCTGCTGATTGACGCCATCGTCGCCCCGCGCGGGCTCAACCCGTTATTTGTCGACGCAATGGAAACCGCTGGACCTTATGGTATGGGCTGGCCTGGGCCGCGCGTGGTCACGGGGCCATTGCGGATCATCAAGTGCGATATTGTCGGCAAAGACCACGTCCGCGCCATCGTCGCGGGCGACGACGGGCAGTCATTTAAAGCCATGGCATTCCGCCAGGGCGAGACGGTTCTGGGCCAGACAATGCTCCACGCCGATCGCGGGCGGCGCTACTGGTTTGCGGGCCGCGCCAAGACGGATGACTGGGGCGCGACGCCAAAAGCCGAGCTGCATGTCGACGACATCGCCTTCGCCGACTGAAGTTGCGCCAACTTGGCCTTGACGAGTGCATAACGAATCCGTAAAGGCGCGGCTCGCCAAGCGATTGGCCCCTTCGTCTAGCGGTTAGGACGCGGCCCTTTCACGGCTGAAACACGGGTTCGATTCCCGTAGGGGTCACCAATTATTGAAATTGAATAGTGGGGCGAGATCCGCGCAGTCCCTGTATCGTGGGTATGTATAACACCAATTACTTCGAAGGCCCGTATATCATCCGGCACATCATTTAATGGGGGCATGCGCTGGCTATACCGCGCGGCGGAGACTTGGCTTGGCTTGAAGCTGTATTGGCAGCTTTCGCTGCCTACGAGGATGCTGTTGCGCTCAGGCGCAACGGGGCATTAGCTATCCGAAAACTCCGACAGGGCTATGCCCAGCAATCTCAAGACCACGTCGCGGGCGTCCTCTACCGACAATCCCTGGCCCTGACGAAGCGACTCCCAATTGGTGAAACTCAAAAGAGCATAAATCCCGGCCGTGCCAATGGTGTCAGCACGTGCCGTTTCAGAAAGACATCCGTTTATCATTTCAAACTCGATCCGCAGTATCCGCCGATGATCCTCCGCCGTATAAAGCGAGTCAAAACGTCGCAATTCTGCGGCTATTCGATAATGAAAGGTGATTTCTTGGATCGTCGTGCGACGCTTCGCGAGGGAGACAATCCTCTCCTTCCAAGTCACGCCCTCGAGTGGCTGGAGCATGATGGGCCAGACCTTCAGCTCAACTTCCGCTCCCAATTGCCGATAGAGTGCGTCCATATCTTCAAAATGCCGGAAGACCGACCGGATCCCGACACCGGCCACTTCGGCCACCCGCGCGGCATTTGGCAAATATTCTCCCTTGCCGATCAATTCCATTCCGGCTGCAATAATCTTTGCGTGATTAGTCCGGCTGCGCTCACGTCTTCCGTCGGCCACAGAATTGCTAAGTTCGTTCTGATACAATGATTTCGATTGAGCCATGATTGTCGTCGGATAAGCGCGGGACCCCTTTTGGTCAAAGATTTTCTTTTTAGGCCACCTGACGACAGAAATGTGCTGACTTGTTTTTCCTCACGTAACAGGGGCAATACGCAGCACCTTTAAAGCCTGACAAAACCCCATGACGGGCCCTTATTTCTTACCGTCAGAATAAACTGCGCGGCTTGGCGCAGGCGGATCCAGCCGGACCCATAAAGACATGGACATCGCACCCAGCACCAATCCCAGAGCAAGCGCCCGCGCGTTGCGCGCCGCCACGCCCGGCCAGAGCGGCAGAGGTGCCAACACGGCCAGCGCCAGCGACTGTCCGTCGTCAGAACATTTGGCACTGCAGTTGAGTAACCGCGTCTTCGCGATAGTTATCCGGAAGCCGCTCTGTGAGGCACATTAGAGGTGGTTGCATCCTCTGAAACGCCGCCGCGAAGGACGATACCGGCGTCCCACTAGGGCGTCAACGTTCCAGCGCGCAGATATGCGCGTACTGCTAATGCTTGCTTCAAGGGTGGCGGGAATAATTTCGCCGCTCACTGCCGCTGTTATTTTTTGACTGCAGCTAGCGCGTCTTTCGCTCCCTCCAGGGAAACTTCAACCACGAGGGTCTTTTCATCGCCTCCCCAGGGACGGAAACCAACCTTCATCATTTTGCCGGCCGTAAGCTGGCCCTGAAGGTTCGCATCCAGTTCAACAACCGCCTGGCATCCATCCGGCAAACAGGTGGTATAATTAGCCTTAACTTCCTCGGCTTCATCGACCTTGATCACAGTACCGGCGCGAAGATCAACGCCAAATGGTAAGGTCAGAACGGCGAATGTGCGCCCCTGATCGCTCGCAAGCAGGGCTTGCAACAGGCGGCCCTTGGTTGTGTCGTCGGAATAATTCTGGGTCTGGACCGCGCGGCAGTCGGATGCACTCGCCTTATTGCAGAGCAATTCCCACTTTCCAAACGTGCTCTTAAGTTCCCACTGAACCGGCGCGGGGACCGGTGTAGCCTGACTAGCCTGTGCAGGCGCCGCGGCAGGGGTGGCAGCAGCTTTAGGGCGCGCCGCCTCGACAGGCCCCAAACCCAATATACTAACGGCTACAAAAGCAATCGACAAAGTGTGCAGAATTTTAACCATGTTTAATCCTTTAATTTATTTCAGAGAATTTCAAATTTATTATTGTTGAAATTTTGTTGCCCAACTCGTCGACCGCTGTGACCTCAACGTCAAGCTGGGCAATGCCGCCAGGCGAAGTGCCTCGGAGAACCGCAGCGGCCGCATCATACTCCACCCAAGTAGGCAGAGCGCTTCCGTCCGGTAAGTTGACACTAAGAGTAATCTGGGCATCGCTACGCGCATTTCGGAAAGCCTCCACCGGAACAGTCACTTCGAACGCTTCACCGGCATCAAGGGACGGCGTGTTAATGGGATCAACCGATACAAAGCCTTGCCCCGACGTATTAAGCGAAGCAACCACAACGGGACCCGTTACCGCCGGCATAGAGGTTGGCGCATTCGCCACTTCCAAACGGTCGTAAGTCGCCGACATGGTCACAGAGGATGGCAGCGGCATTGAGATCAGAACCGGAGCGGTCGAAGCGTCAAGTATTGGCAGTATATAGTTCGAGGCCGAAGACGTGGGGCTACTGACCAAAACGATCTGCCTAATATAGTTGCCGACAGCACCGACTTCCGCCGAGTTGGCCTGCGCGTTGGAATAGCCCAGTACCTCGCCCACGATACCTGTTTTGACAGCTACCGATCCTGACAGGTCCGTATTACCGTCATAGACCTTTGCGGCAGACAACGAGACGAGCTTTGGCGTGATGGTACTAGTAGTGTTGTTCACATAGCTGATCGCATAGTCAGACAGCTGAGTGCTTGCGCCCGCAACCGCTGTGCTCGCCGCAATCGTCTTGTCACTCAGTACCGCGCCGCCGCCGTTGCGGCTTACGTTCGCGTTGGTATACGCCAGCGTCACGCCCGACAGGCTCTCACTGCCCACAAGCCCGCTAACGCTATAGCCAACGTTCAGCGCACTGCTCGCAACAGACGTGTTGCTGTCATAGACCTTCGTCTGCGACAACGCAGTAACGGTCAGCGCCTTGGGGTCGATCGTGCTTGTAGTGTTGCTGACATAAGTAACAGCGTAAT
>JAIOYN010000099.1 GCA_021741065.1 Sphingomonadaceae bacterium
CGCGTCCGAGCGGCGCGGCACTAGACGCCATCGTGGCGCAGCTCAAAGCGTTGAAAATCACGATGCGCAACAGCCCCATCGACGCTGCCCCCGCCAATGGCCCATGCTTTTTTACAGGTGAGGCAGCCGTTGAGCGAATACTAATCGGGCGGACTTATTAGAACATGACCAAATATGCGCAGTTTGAAGGCCTCCCAACCAGAGATCAGATCCTTGAATTTATCAAAATATCAAAGGACCCTGCGGGCAAACGGGAAATTGCGCGGGAATTTGGTTTGCGGGGCAATGAGAAAATTGCCCTGAAGGCTTTGTTAAAGGACATGACCGACGAAGGGCTCATCGACATGGCCCCGGGCCGGGCCTTTCACAAAATGGGCGGCGTGCCGAAGGTAACGGTGCTCAAAATTGTTGCGATTGATGGCGATAACACAGTCGCTGTGCCGGAACATTGGGAGGCGGAAGGCATTCCATTGCCCAAAATTCGGGTGATAGAAGCCAAAGGCAAGCGTGGTGCCTTGGGCATTGGTGACCGTATACTGGCGCGCACCGAAGAGCGTGGTAGCGGCCATGTCGCGCATGTCATGAAGAAGCTCGAAAAAGGCAGCGAGCAGATATTGGGCGTGGTCGAAGGCGGCGAGAATGGTCGTTTCTGGCTTAAATCCGTCGACAAGAAAGCGCGCTTTGATACGCAAATTGGTGACGTTGGCAATGCGAAGGCCGGGGAACTGGTGCTCGCCGAATTGACGGGCAACGCACACAAGAAATCCGCGCGGGTCACGCAAGTGTTGGGTGACCCATTTGCGCCAAAAAGCTTCAGCCTGATCGCCACCCACAAGTTTGGCATTCCGTTTGAAATGCCCGAAGCCGCCGAGCGTGAGGCGGAGCGCGTAAGGGAATTGCCGGTTACAGACGACCATCGTGAAGACCTGCGCCATTTGCCTATTATCGCGATTGATCCTCGCGATGCGCGGGACTTTGATGACGCCATCTGGGCAACCCCCAATGCCGACACTGGCGGTTTTGATGCCATCGTCGCGATTGCCGATGTGAGCTATTATGTCCGACCCGGTAGCGCATTAGACCATGAAGCGTCGAAGCGCGGCAACAGTGTGTATTTTCCAGATCTGGTGGTGCCTATGCTACCGCACGCATTGTCGTCGGACAAATGTTCGCTGCGGGCAGGGGAGGATCGCGCGGTGATCGCTTGCCACCTTGCTATCGGCAAAACCGGGCAAGTGACGTCATGGCGTTTTACGCGCGCTATCGCCCGAATTGCGGCCAATATCCCTTATCCAGATGCCCAAGCCGCTATCGATGGGCAGATGGATAATCCGTTGTTGGAAACGGCGCTCAAGCCGCTTTGGGCGTGCTGGAAATTGCTTTCTAAGGCGCGGAACAAGCGCGGGCCGCTGGAACTCAATCTACCCGAAAAGCGCATTACGCTCGACGATGAAGGCCGCGTCACAGGTGTAGTCGAGCGTGAGCAGCTTGAAGCGCATCGTTTGGTCGAAGACTTCATGATTGCTGCCAATGTCGCCGCAGCCAAGGCGCTGGAGGCAAAGAAGTCCTCTCTGATTTACCGCGCGCATGAACCGCCAAGCCGTGAAAAATTGGTGGCACTGAAGGAATATCTGAAGACTTTTGACATCGAATTCGCGCTTGGTCAGGTGGTAAAGCCTGAGACATTCAACAGTATCCTCGAAAAAATCATCGACGAAGAAGTGCGGCCGCAGATCATGGAAGCTGTATTGCGCAGCCAAACACAAGCTTATTATGGCCCCAATAATGTCGGACATTTTGGCTTGTCATTGGGCAGCTACGCCCATTTCACCTCACCAATTCGGCGTTATGCAGACCTTATCGTGCATCGTGCATTGGTGAGCGCTTATGGGCTTGAAATGCCCAAGCCCAAAATCAAAGATGTCCAGCCTATCACCGGCTTGACCGAGGCTGCAATTACGAAGCTTGCAGCCACCGCAGAAGCCATCAGCCGCACCGAACGCCGCGCTATGGAAGCTGAGCGCGAGACTACAGACCGTTATATCGCTGCCTATCTTTCGGCGCATGTCGGGCAAATCGTTCAAGCGCGCATTACGGGCGTTCAGAATTTTGGATTTTTCGCAACTGTACAAGGGGTTGGCGGAGACGGATTAGTCCCTGTCTCAACCTTGGGTAAGGATTATTTCCATTATGACGAGGCAAGCCAGACATTGATTGGCGAAAAAACACGGCAGGAATATCGGCCGGGCATGTGCCTTGAACTGCGATTGGCCGAGGCGAACCCGATTTCAGGCTCGCTGCGCTTTGAATTGCCCGAGGGCGGAAGTTATGCACCCGACCGGTTTAAGCATAAAGGCAAGCCCAAGGCGGGCAAATATGATGCAGGAAAGCGCGGTAGGCCGGGGAATATCCGGCATCAGGGGAAAAGGCGCTGAGGCGGGTTACGCAAAGCGTGCCTGAAAACTTTAGCTCAATTCATCCAATTGCGCATCGCTGAGTGATCCTGGAATAACCATGACGGGGCAGGGCAAGGTCCCGGCATTTACGCCCGTAAAGTGGCTAATCAACGGACCAGGTGCGCCTTGGGCGGCCGCACCGAGCACAAGCGCGGCAATACCGGGATGCTCCTCCAACATGACTTTCACTACATCAATGGCCTCGCCAGGCTTAACGGTAATGGCTGGACGAACGCCCATTTCGTCGAAAATTGAACCGGCCGCTGCGGTCACAAGTTGCTCGGCCCGGTCGCGCGCCTCTGCCTCCATCGTCGCCTGAACGCCGCCCCAAGCGACAAAATCAGATTGCTCTACGAGCGCAAGGATATGCACAGTGCCCGCAGTTTTGGCAGCACGGCGCGATGCAAACCGCAAGGCAAGCCGAGCTTCCTGAGTTTCGTCGATAACCACCAAATATGTCCGCATAGTTTCCCCCGAGGCTCGCTTCGCCCGCAGCATTGCGTGAATTCGTATAGCCTGCGCGAAATTTGCGGGATTAGCAACCTCATCACGCTTGACGCTTGGGAAAGCTTGGCTATTCGGAGAACTATAACGACGAACATAAGAGGCTAGTATTCGATGTCTATAGAACTCAAAATGCCCGCCCTTTCTCCCACGATGGAAGAAGGCACATTGGCTCGGTGGCTGGTCAAGGAAGGCGACAGAGTGTCTTCCGGAGATTTGCTGGCCGAAATTGAGACAGATAAAGCGACAATGGAGTTCGAAGCCGTTGATGAGGGTATCGTGACCCAGATATTGGTGGCCGAGGGAACCGATGGCGTAAAGGTCGGCGCCGTTATCGCAATGATTCAAGGTGAGGATGAGGAGGCAGCGCCCTCTAATGCTGCTGCACCTGTCCAATCCCTCCCGCCTGTGGCAGCGGAGAAAGTTGTTCCAAGCGCGCAGGCCGTAGCGCCGACCGCATTAGCGCCCCGTCCGCAGGCCGCCGCAGCGAGCCCTGCGCCATCGCAAAGCAATGACCGCGTTAAAGCGAGCCCACTCGCCAAACGGATTGCCGTCAACAAGGGCCTTGATCTAACCGCGGTCGCTGGCACAGGCCCGAATGGCCGTATCGTGAAAGCGGATGTGGACGCGCTTTCTGGCGAAGGCCGGAGTCCAGTCGCGGCGCCCGCTTCGAATGCGGGCCTTCGCGCAGAAGCGCCCGTCGCAAAACCTGCTGCAATTAACACCGACATCCCGCATGAGGTCGTCAAGCTCAGCAACATGCGCAAGACCATCGCGCGCCGCTTGACCGAGAGCAAGCAGCAAGTGCCGCATATTTATCTGACGGTAGATGTCCGCCTTGATGCATTATTGAAACTGCGCGGCGAATTGAACGCCAGCCTTGAAAGCCGCGGCATCAAGCTTTCGGTCAATGACATGTTGATCAAGGCGTTGGCTTTGACCTTGATTGAGGTGCCTGCCTGCAATGTCAGCTTTGCCGGCGAAAATATGCTGCAATATAGCCGCGCAGACATCAGCGTCGCGGTATCCGTGCCAACTGGATTGATTACCCCCATCGTTACAGACGCCGCGAGCAAATCGCTGTCCAAAATCTCGACCGAAGTAGCCGAGCTTGCGGCGCGTGCCAAGGATGGCAAATTGCAACCGCATGAATATCAAGGCGGCACCGCGTCGATTTCCAACATGGGTATGATGGGCATCAAGCAATTCGACGCCGTCATCAACCCACCACAAGCAATGATCCTCGCGGTCGGGGCAGGGGAAAAGCGGCCCTATATTGTCGATGATGCCCTCGCCATTGCGGCGGTCATGAGCGTCACCGGTTCCTTCGACCACCGCGCCATCGACGGCGCGGATGGCGCGATGTTTATGAAAGTCTTCAAGGAACTCGTGGAGAAGCCTTTGGGGTTGGTGACGTAACATGTCTAATTACGACCTTATCGTCCTTGGTTCTGGCCCCGGTGGTTATGTTGCCGCGATCCGTGCCGCGCAACTTGGGTTGAACGTTGCTATTGTTGAGCGCGAAAATCTCGGCGGCATTTGCCTGAACTGGGGCTGCATCCCGACTAAGGCGTTGCTGCGCTCGGCAGAGATTTATCATTATATGCAGCATGCGGGCGATTATGGCCTGACTGCCGCCAATATCAGCGCCGATATTGACGCGGTAGTAAAGCGGTCGCGTGGCGTCGCGAAGCAATTGAATCAGGGCGTTACGCATTTGATGAAGAAGAATAAAATTACCGTCCATATGGGCGACGGCAAGTTGACCGCGCCTGGCAAATTGACGGTCACCAACGACGGCAAGACCGAAGAATTGACGGCGAAAAACATCATCATCGCCACCGGGGCCCGCGCCCGCGATTTGCCAAAAGCGAAAGCTGACGGGAAGCGGATCTGGACCTATCGCCATGCTATGGTGCCAACAGAAATGCCGACAAAGTTATTGGTTATTGGTTCGGGTGCCATCGGTATAGAATTCGCAAGTTTTTACAATGACATGGGTGCAAAGGTTACCGTTGTCGAAATGATGGACCGCATTGTACCCGTCGAAGATGCGGATGTTAGCGCGTTTCTGGAGAAGGCGCTTAAAAAGCAGGGGATGGACATTCGTACGTCTGCAAGGGTCGGTTCCGTTACATCGTCCGAAACAAACGTAACCGTTGAGATAAAGGCCAAAGATGGTTCCGTCACGACAGAAGAATTCAGCCATGTCATCGTTGCCATTGGCATACTGCCCAATGTTGAGAATATTGGACTTGAGGATTTGGGCATAGAGCCCGACAAGCGCTTCCACATTAAAACGGATCCCATGGGCCGGACCAATGTCCCGGGCATCTGGGCAATTGGTGATGTCACTGCACCGCCATGGTTGGCGCATAAGGCAAGCCATGAGGGTGTAATTGCGGCCGAAGCTATCGCGGGCGGTAACCCACATGCGATGGACCCGATGAACATTCCCGGCTGCACATATTGCCACCCGCAGGTCGCGAGTGTCGGCTTGACCGAGGCCAAGGCAAAAGAGGCTGGCTATGACGTCAAAGTCGGCAATTTCCCGTTCTTGGGCAATGGCAAGGCCATCGCACTGGGTGAGGCGGAAGGTTTCATCAAAACCGTGTTCGACGCCAAAACTGGCGAATTGCTTGGCGCGCATATGGTTGGCGCGGAAGTCACCGAGCTTATCCAAGGTTACACCATCGGCAAAACCGCCGAGTTGGTAGAGGCCGATTTCATGCACACCGTCTTCCCGCATCCGACCTTGAGCGAGATGATGCACGAGAGCGTGCTCGGCGCTTACGGCAAGATGCTGCATATGTGAGCGGCGGGCGCCGGACAACAGAACAACGGACATTCGGTTTTACGCCTCGAATTTTGTCGCCGACATTTTCGCTGTCCTGCACGTCCATTTTTTGCCATCCTTTGTGACAACAAAATTGTGTAGGAAAAACAGTCATGTCATTTAGTGTGAACTTGCTGAAGAATCTGCGGGTCTTTGCGATTTCTGGTGTCGCCATTTTGTCCTCGACGGCACAGGCGCAGACGACAGTCATTACTGCTGACAAAATGGTCGATGTTTTGACTGGCAAAACGGTCGAATACCCAGCAGTCTTCGTTGGCGCAGATGGTCGCATCACTAGCATCGCCGATGCGCGCACAGTCAAATGGGGCAGCGCTGTCACACATATCGAGTTATCCGGCAAAACCATCTTACCCGGCCTCATTGACATGCATGTGCATCTCGATAGCCCCGCTGATATTGGCGGCTATCGCGGCCTCGAATTTACCGACAGCTTTTGGGGCATGTCGGCCGTTGGTGCAGCGCAGGCGATGCTCAAGGCTGGTTTTACCACCGTGCGCAATGTCGGGGCGGAAAACCGCAATGACATTGGCCTGAAACAAGCGATCGAAAATGGCTATGCCATTGGTCCGCGTATTGTGCCGGCGGGTTATTCCATCGGCGCAACTGGCGGGCATTGCGACTCTACATTCCTGCCGCCAAGCCTTGAAGGGTCATCCAAGGAAGAGGGCATTGCCGATAGCGAGGACGAATTGCGTTACGAAGTCCGGCGCCAGAGGAAATATGGCGCTGAAGTCATAAAGGTCTGCGCCACGGGCGGCGTGTTTTCTCGCAATACCGAACCTGGTCAGCAGCAACTTTCCGAAAGCGAATTGCGCGTGATCGCGGAGGAGGCGCATCAATGGGGCCTGCGTGTCGCGGCACATGCCCATGGCGGTGACGGGATTAAGGCGGCAATTAAAGCGGGCATTGACACGATTGAACATGCAAGCCTTGTGGACGATGAGGGCATAAAGCTTGCCACTGCGCGGGCGCGTCCGGTGTGGTTCTCGATGGACATCTTCAACACCGACTATACGCAGGCCGAAGGCGCGAAAAACGGCGTGTTGGAAGACAATCTGCGCAAAGACCGCGAAGTAGCGCAGATCCAGCGCGACAATTTCCGCAAAGCGCATAAAGCTGGCGTGAAGATGGTTTTTGCTTCTGACGCAGGGGT
>JAIOYN010000100.1 GCA_021741065.1 Sphingomonadaceae bacterium
AACAATTTGGTCAAAACCGGCAGATGCAGCTTGTCTACCAAAGGCGCCCAGAGGAATTTTATCGTGTACGGAATGCCCAATGCCACGGCAAAACCGATCGTCGCGGTGTCGATGCCCACCTTGGCCAGCCAAAATGTCATTGTCGCAACAAGCAAGGTCAGCGGAAAGCCGCTCGAAATGCCCAGCAGAAAGGTAATGACGGGGTTTTTGCGCAAATATGGCCGGAATGCCGGAACAGTCAGCGCGATCAATGGCAGAGCGAGCAAAATGCCCGCGAAAATGATAAAACGCAGCAAATCGACTGACATTTGGCCCCCTCCGACTTTATTGCGAAGATGACTAACGCCATTTTCCTGAATGGCCAGTGACTTTTAAAGCAATATGCGTCAAAGGCTCGGACATGGTTAAACCTCCGTCAAAAGCACTTGCCCGTCCAACCAAGCCACCGCGTCTGCGTTGGGACAGCAAACCGTCGCGTAAACCCAACCCCAATGCCGGCCCTAGCAAGGGTGCATTGGAACGTAAGGATGGCGAAGAGCGCATTGCAAAGCTGCTCGCGCGCGCTGGCGTTGCGTCGCGTCGCGAAATCGAACGGATGATTGCCGATGGCCGGGTCACGCTGAATGATGTGAAGGTAGAAACGCCCGCAACCTTGCTGAAATCGCTGCGTGGCGTCGCTGTGGATGGCAAGGCCGTGGGACAGCCCGCGCCAACGCAGCTTTACATGTTCCACAAGCCCGAAGGCTGCCTGACCGCCGAGCGCGACTTTAGCGGGCGCAAGACAATATACGACGTCCTACCAAAGGATTTACCACGCCTGATGCCAATTGGTCGGCTTGATCTCAACACCGAAGGCTTGTTGTTGCTCACCAATGATGGCGAATTCAAACGCCAGATGGAACTGCCATCAACTGGGGTTGAGCGCACCTATCGCGCGCGTTGCTTTGGTGATGTCAGTCAGGAACAGCTTGAGGAACTCATTCACGGTATCGAGATTGAAGGCGTAAAATATGGCAAAATCGACGCCAATTTGGAACGCCGCACGGGCCGCAATGGCTGGGTAGAAATGACGCTGACGGAAGGTAAAAACCGCGAAGTCCGCCGCGTGCTGGAACATTTGGGTCTTGAAGTCAGCCGCCTCATTCGCACGCGCTACGGCCCGTTCGTTCTGGGCGAGCTAGCGCCCGGCACTGTCGGCGAAGTGCGCCGCGTGGACCTCATCGAATTTCGAAAGACGTTGAAATAATGCGTATCATTTCCGGCCAATGGCGCTCGCGGCCGCTTGTTGCGCCGAAGGGCGACACAACCCGCCCAACGGCGGACCGCACGCGTGAGACATTATTCTCCATGCTAACAAGTCGGCTAGGGTCGTTTGAAGATTTGCGCGTGCTTGACTTGTTTGCAGGCTCCGGCGCGCTTGGACTTGAGGCGTTGTCGCGCGGCGCAGCGCATTGCACCTTCGTCGAGCAGGATGCGCTCGCACTCGATGCACTTACAGCGAACATCCATAAGCTGGGCGCAAAAGACAAAAGTGATGTGCGGAAATTTTCGGTATTGTCGCTCGGCACCGCAATAAAGCCAGCGGATATCGTCTTAATGGATCCACCCTATTTGAGCGGTGCGGGTTCAGTTGCGCTCGATAAACTGGTCCGCTTTGGTTGGTTTGCGCCTTCAGCGTGGATTAGCGTTGAAACGAGCATCAAGGAAGATGTCGAGGTGAAGGGTTTCACGATCGACACGGTCCGCAATGTCGGCAAAGCGAAACTCACATTATTACGGCCTGTGTCGCTTTAACAGCGCACGCACTTTCCGCCAAAATTATAGTTCCACCAATGGACCGAACAGCGCTTGCGGTTCGCTGCGTTGTTCCCTAACTGTTCGCACATGTCAGACATTCAGGTCCAGTACGATCCGTCGCAAACGGAACCGCCTTGGTTGCGTGGTTTAAATCCGCCGCAACGTGAGGCCGTGCTGACGACCGAGGGACCACTGCTCCTGCTGGCTGGCGCTGGAACGGGCAAAACGGCCGCGCTGACCGCACGTATGGCGCAGATATTATACACGCGCCAAGCGTGGCCGTCAGAAATCCTTGCCGTCACCTTCACAAACAAGGCGGCTCGCGAAATGCGGGAGCGCGTTGGCGCGATGGTCGGGCCCGCTGTGGAGGGGATGCCGTGGCTTGGCACCTTCCACAGCATTGGCGCAAAACTGCTACGCCGTCATGCCGAAGTCATTGGACTGCAGGGCAACTTCACGATCATCGATACGGATGATCAGCTTCGGCTGTTGAAGCAACTCATCCAGTCCGAGGATTTGGACGAAAAGCGTTTCCCCGCGCGCGGACTTGCAAACTTGCTCGACAAATGGAAAAATGCGGGCAAGTCGCATGCGGATTTGGACGCTGCCGACAATGAAGCTTTTGCCAATGGCAAAGGGCGGCATATGTATGCGCTGTATCAGGCGCGATTGTTGGCGTTGAACGCCTGCGACTTTGGCGATTTGTTGTTGCACGGGCTGAACCTGCTGAAGAACAACCGCGACATCCTCGAAAAATATCAAGCGCAGTTCAAATATATCCTTGTCGACGAATATCAGGATACCAACGCCGTCCAGTATCTCTGGCTGCGATTGCTGGCGCAGAAGCGCAAAAATATCTGTTGCGTGGGTGATGATGACCAAAGCATCTATTCATGGCGCGGGGCCGAGGTTGCCAACATCCTGCGTTTTGAAAAAGATTTTCCCGGCGCCAAGACAATAAAGCTTGAACAAAATTATCGCAGCACGCCGCATATTCTCGCCGCGGCGTCGGGCCTGATTGATGCCAACAGCGCGCGACTTGGCAAGACATTGTGGACCGAATTGGACGACGGCGAAAAGGTTCGGATCATCGGCGTATGGGATGGCCCCGAAGAGGCCCGCCGCGTCGGTGAGGAAATTGAGGCAATCCAGTATAAGGGCGAAAGCCTGGACAATATTGCGATACTCGTGCGCGCCCAGCACCAGACGCGTGAATTTGAAGACCGTTTCATACAAATCGGCATCAACTATCGGATAGTCGGTGGTTTTCGTTTCTACGAGCGTGCCGAAATTCGCGATGCCATTGCCTATTTACGCATCGTCAATCAGCCCGCCGACGACCTTGCTTTTGAACGGATCGTCAACGTGCCCAAGCGCGGCATTGGCGACAAGGCTGTCGAAAAAATCCATATCGTGGCCCGCGCAGAACATACGCCTTTGTCCGTCGCCGCCGCGCGTCTGGTCGGAACCGACGAACTGACCGGCAAGGCACGCAAGTCTCTTGCGGACCTTGTGGTCGACATTGCCCGCTGGCGGGACGAGGCGGCAGCGATGTCGCCTGCCAATTTGACACGCCTGATATTGGACGAAAGCGGTTATACCGCCGTCTTACAGGCCGAGCGCAGTACCGAGGCATCGGGCCGCCTCGAAAACCTCGGCGAGCTTGCCCGCGCTATGGAGGAATATGAAACGTTGGGCGAGTTTCTGGAGCATGTCAGTTTGGTCATGGACAATGACGGCGGCGATACCGGCGCAAGCGTCACGATTATGACTATCCATGCCGCCAAGGGCTTGGAATATAACAATGTCTTCCTTGTCGGGTGGGAAGAAGGCATTTTCCCGTCGCAACGTGCATTGGATGAGGGTGGCATTGCCTCATTAGAAGAAGAACGCCGCCTGGCCTATGTCGCGATCACGCGCGCTAAGCGCAAATGCACCATCATCCATGCCGCAAATCGCCGGATTTATGGCCAATGGACCAGCAGCATCCCCAGCCGTTTCATTGAAGAGCTGCCGCTCGACCATATCGAGGCCGAACAGACCATGACAGGCGGCGCATCCTTATGGCGGGCGAACTGGAGCGAACAGAGCGACCCGTTCGCGCATCTAGCCGCCGCCAACCAAGGCCGAAGCAATGCACGTGGCCCAGGCTGGCAACGCGCGGCAACCTCCGGCGGTTTCAACCCCAGGCCGCAGCGCATAGCGGAAAACACGCGCAGCGCCGTCAGCTTGGGCAATAAGGGCCGAAGTGACCTCAGCATTGGCCTGCGCGTTTTCCATGAAAAATTCGGCTATGGCGCCATTGCATTGATTGAAGGCAACAAGCTGGAAATCGATTTTGAACAGGCTGGCCGGAAACGCGTGATGGACAGTTTTGTAAGTCTAGGCTGAACTGCTAAGGTTGGGAACTCATGATGAGTCTCGTAAAGACGCGTGCATTGCGCTTGGAAAGATAAGCCGATAGGCCCACAGAATATGTCCGACACGCCCGCTGAAATCCATCCGTTAAAAATCGCTGACTTCCGCTTTTACTGGATGGCGCGCTTTATGGCGGTGCTTGCCACCATGGGGATGGTCGTTGTTATCGGTTATCAGGCTTATGATATAGCCCGCAGCGATTATGGCATGTCCATTCGCGAGGCGTCGTTGCAATTGGGCCTGTTGGGGCTGGTGCAGTTTGTTCCCCTTGCGCTGCTGACGCCGGTGGCGGGATGGGCCGCAGATCGCTGGGAACGGCGGACGGTGGCGCGGCTCGCCAATAGCGTAGACATGCTTGTGGCGCTTGCTTTGGGTTGGTTCACTTATGTAGACGGACTGACGCTCCCCATCCTTTTCCTATTTGCAGCATTGCACGGCGTCGCTCGGGTGTTTGTTGGACCATCCATGTCGGCAATTGCGCCCAACATTGTGCCACCCAGTTCCCTGCCCCGCGCGATTGCCTTAAGCTCCATTGCTTGGCAAATCGGTTCGGTGATTGGCCCAGCCGCAGGCGGCCTGATGTTCGCTGCAAATCCGTCACTGCCCTATTTCGCTTCAGCTGGGCTTATGTTGATGGCTACGATCAGCCTCAGCTTCGTGCGGCCCGTCTATCCGCCGCCGATGGAGAAGAAGATTCATCCTATTCGCCAAATGGTCGATGGCATGCGTTACACTTGGTCAGAGCGCTTTCTGCTCGGTGCCATAACGCTTGATCTATTTGCGGTTTTGCTGGCGGGCGCAACGGCCATGCTCCCTGTCTATGCGCGTGATATATTGATGGTTGGACCCGATGGGCTTGGGCAATTGCGAGCGGCGCCTGCCATCGGCGCGTCAGTGGTGGCACTCATGCTCACCTTCCGACCGCTGCGCCATAATGTTGGCGCAAAAATGCTTTGGGCTGTGGTCATTTTTGGGATTGCGACCATTGGTTTCGGCCTAAGCCATGAAATAGGGGCTCGTGTCTTCGGCGACGCGCGCATAGATTTCCTTGATATGGGCGCTGGCATGGCAGTAGCTTTGGTTATGCTCATTGTGCTTGGCGCGTCTGACATGTTGTCGGTCTATGTGCGATCATCTTTGGTGCAGCTCAACACGCCCGACGACATGCGCGGCCGCGTAAGTTCGGTGTCGGGCCTCGCCATTTCCGCATCCAACGAATTGGGCGAATTGCAATCTGGCGTGGCAGCCGCAGTACTTGGTCCCGTCGGCGCGGTTGTATTTGGCGGGGCTGGTGCCATATTCGTTACAGCTATTTGGGCAGGTTTATTCCCCGAGCTCAAAAATGCCCGCACATTCGAACCGCAATATAGAGGAAAAAGTCCATGAAAGCGCAATCGATCCTCGAAACCATTGGCAACAGTCCGCATATTCGCATGGGACGTATGTTCCCGAATGCAGAGGTCTGGATTAAATCGGAGCGGTCGAACCCCGGTGGATCGATTAAGGACCGCATCGGCTTGGCTATGATAGAAGCGGCCGAAAAAGACGGCAGCCTTAAACCCGGCGGCACAATCATTGAACCGACTTCCGGCAATACTGGCGTCGGCCTCGCCATGGTAGCGGCGGTCAAGGGCTATAAACTTATCCTCGTCATGCCGGAATCCATGTCACTGGAACGTCGTCGCTTGATGCTGGCTTATGGCGCATCGTTCGACCTGACCCCACGTGAAAAGGGCATGAAGGGCGCAATTGAGCGCGCGCTGGAATTGGTGTCACAAACCACAAATTCATGGATGCCTCAGCAATTCGAAAATCCGGCCAACATCGACGTCCATGTCCGCACAACGGCGCTGGAGATATTAGAGGATTTTGCCGACACACCTATTGATGTGATGATCACCGGCGTCGGCACAGGCGGGCATATAACAGGTTGCGCCGAAGTTTTGAAAAAGGCTTGGCCAAATCTGAAGGTATTTGCGGTTGAACCAACACTGTCCCCCGTCATCAGCGGCGGCCAACCGGGTCCACACGCAATTCAAGGCATCGGCGCTGGCTTCATTCCAGCCAATTTGCACACCGCTTTGCTCGACGGCGTCATTCAGGTTGATCCCGAAAACGCCAAAGAAACCGCGCGCCGTGCCGCGCGCGAGGAAGGCATGTTGGTGGGTATATCGTCGGGCGCGACACTGGCTGCTATTACCCAGAAACTGCCCGAACTACCCGCGGGAAGCCGCGTGCTTGGTTTCAATTATGATACCGGCGAACGCTATCTGTCAGTCCCGGATTTCTTACCAGTCGAGTAAATCAAAAATGCCGGGACACATGTTCCCGACATTTTGTTAGACAAAGGTGAAAGCCGCGATCACGCCGCAGCGAACATTTCCGGCGTAAGTGCCATGATAGCCTCACTGCCTGCTTCAATCTTACGACGAAGCGCGCCGCAATCCGGCATGTGACGCTCCGCAAAATAACGCGCCGTCACCAGCTTGGTTTGATAGAATGATGCATTCCCTGTTCCTGCATCCAGCGACTTCTGAGCGCTTTGCGCCATGCGTAACCATTGCAGGCCAAGCGCAACGATGCCCATGATGTGCATATAATGATGGGCGCCAGCGCCGATATTGTTAGGGTTTGCCATGCCATTTTGCATGAACTACATCGTTGACGCCTTCAAATTGCCATTGGCCTTCTCAAGACGACCATCCAGATCCGCCAACGGCCCATCCTTGGCTGCAGCGCATTCTTCATCGACAA
>JAIOYN010000012.1 GCA_021741065.1 Sphingomonadaceae bacterium
GCCGATATTGTCCGAAATGATCGCACGGCCAATATGGAGGCCATTGTTGTTGCCGTAAGACGAGTCACCCAAAGGAATGCCGTCCAACGTGTACCCTAGTTGGTTCTGGTTGAACCCGCGGATCGACACGCGGCTTGACCATTCGTAGGTCCCGAAGGGATCGGCGGATTGAAAATTGACGCTGGGAAGTTTCTCGATTGCTTTCAACGGGCTTGTACCGGCGGCGAGAATCAAGAGCTCTTTATTGCCAACCTCCTGCACCTGGCGTGTTTCGCCTTTTCCGAACACAACAATTTCAGCTTCGGCCGAGTCGACCGCAGTCGGCGTATTTGCCTGCTGTGCCATAGCAGGCGCTGAAAAAAAGGCCGCTCCCGCCAAAAGCATTGCTGATATTTTACGCATGATTTTTACCTTCCCTGAGCATGATTGTAGGAAGGCGCATTAGGGAAGGTGCGTGGCCGTTTGATGCGGTTATTATGCTGTTTTTGTATATTATTCATGGCTGAAATATTACGGCCAACCGAGCTAACTCCATGCCTTGAGTATATCATTACATTTTTATGACATAATTGTTGCAGTGGTGTCATTAAAGTGTAATATTGAGACCAGGACAAGGAGAGACGCTATGAAAATATTGTTGTTAGGCGCTTTGGTCGCCGGAACTATTTCAGTTGCGGCACAGGCTAAGCCGGAAGCAACCGGCGAAATTTCATACCCAAAGGGCTCGATCGGATATGAGGCACTGATGCGCGGCGATAATGCGCGCGCGATCTCCCAAATCACTACGAGCGCGAAGATAAGTAAGCATGACCCTGCAAAACTGCTTAACCTTGGACGCGCTCACGCGCGAATGGGGCAGACCGAGCAAGCTGCGGCATATTTTAAGGCCGCGATGCAGGCACGTGATAGCGTGGACTTGGTTCTAGCCGATGGCCGCGTTATGAATTCTAAAGTTGTAGCACGCGAGGCCTTCGCCAATCTGCAAAAGCGGGTGGCAACGCGTTAAGTTACAGTCGCCGAAAGTTACAATTGTTGACGTTTAGAAGGCGGGCCTGCTGGGCCCGCCTTTTTCATTTTAGTGTTTTTAATTTTCGTTGGTTTATGGCTGCGACATGGATCGCCATTTTTTGACTGTCACATTAATGAAGTAAAATATTCTCTCAACTGCAATGTTATGCGCACACTGTTGTCATAGGTGGTGCCTAATCGCATCGTTATCAACTAGTGGGGACTCTTTTGATTCGTCGCTGCTGCGTTGTAACTGCCCATAGCCGGGCAAGCCATTTTGTTGCGGAGATTAAGAATGTTTGACCCTAAATTGCGCGGGATCGTATATGCGACAGCAGCAGCAGTCCTTGTCACTGGTTGTGGCGCAGACGATATCGCGTCGCCAGGTACTGGTGGTAACATCACCATCAACAACCCAGCTCCACCACCTCCGCCGCCACCGCCACCACCGCCACCTGCTGCAGTTACGCCTGCTGGCGGCTGCCCAACCATAGATGATGCGCAAGGCTTGACCGATAGCGGCACGATCACTGGCCCAACAGGTACATATCGCGTCTGCACATTGCCAGCGCGCCTCAATACAACCAGCACATTGCCAAAGATTGCAGGCGTTCTGTATCGTATTGGTGGCCGCGTTGACGTAGGTACCGACCAAGGCCCTTCATCGACCAACAACGTTGTAACGTTGAACATTGCACCCGGCGTTGTCCTCTTTGGCGGAACGGGCGTCTCGTGGTTGAACGTGAACCGTGGAAACCGGATCAACGCCGTTGGTACGGCTGCTCTTCCTATCATCTTCACCAGCCGTGACAACGTGCTCGGTCTTAACACCGACAGCTCGATCGGTCAGTGGGGTGGTGTCGTTCTTAATGGACGGGCGCCAGTCACTGATTGTGCAGCACCCGCAGCGACACCAGGGACCGTCGCTTGTGAGCGTCAGGTTGAAGGCGCAGTTGACCCTGCTCTTTACGGCGGCGCAAACACCGCTGACAACAGCGGTCGTATGAGCTTTGTTCAGATTCGCTATTCTGGCTTCGTCCTCTCGGGCAACTCTGAACTGCAGGCGCTCACAACCGGCGGTACAGGCACTGGTACAATTTTGAACAATATTCAGTCGTTCAACAGCTCTGACGATGGCGCAGAGTTCTTCGGCGGTAACGTCAACATGAAGTATTTCGTTTCGATCGGCGCGGATGATGACAACCTTGACACCGATGTTGGTATAAAAGCCAACTTCCAATATGTTTTGGTAGTCCAACGTCCAAATGCCGGCGACTCGATGATAGAGGCTGACACCGACAACACTTCGGACGGCAATACGCCGCGCCAGAACGTGCGCCTTTCGAACTTCACCTTCATTCAGCGCAACAACCAGGGCAACCAGGCTGCTATGTTGCTGCGTGGTGGTACGGATTACAGTATGTTCAACGGTGTGGTTGTTAGCCCATCTACCTCATGCCTGCGTATCAGCCGTGCCCAGACCGCTTCGACAACAGTAGATGCAACAATTGACGAAGCTGGAGCGCCAGTCTTCCGTTCGGTGGTCATGCAGTGCGGAACGCCGGCGTTCGTTGGATCGAACTCTGTAACCGAAGCGCAAGTAAGCGGTATCTTTGGTTCAGGTTCGAGCGGCAATAATAGCGCGTTCACACCAACCTTGACATCATTGTTTATCAATGGTGCGAGTGAAACTGCAGTCACTGCCTTCAACGCAAGCACCATTGCATCATTTTTCGATGCGACAACCTACATTGGTGCGGTGAAGGATGCCAATGACACTTGGTACGCTGGCTGGACTTGCAACAGTGCAACCGCCACGCTCGGTACCAGTGTAACTGGTCTTTGCACCTCGCTCCCTACCTATTGATAGGCAGTCATTGATTGGGGTGAGGTGCGGGCTTGACCAAGCACCTCACCCCATTTTTACATCATAAAAAGGGAATGAAAATGTTGAAGCCATTGGGGGCAATCAGCCTGTTGCTTTTAACGTCCGCACTTGTTGCGCCATCGTTGGCATTCGCGCAAAGCGCTGAGCCTGCGGTAGCCGAATCAGCTGAACCAGCGCCAGAAGGCGCAGCCTCCGAAACGGCGGAACAGCCAGTGGAAGAGGAGGAGGTTGATGTCTCCTTTGGCGGTGAGGAAATTGTCGTCCGCGGATATCTGGATCGCAATATTTCAAAAAATGCAGCGCAGGTTGTTTCAGTTCTGTCTTCCGCAGATATTGAGCGGACGGGCGAAGGCGACATCGCTGGCGCGCTCTCTCGCGTAACAGGCTTAAGCGTGGTTGGTGGCGGCTTTGTTTATGTGCGTGGTTTGGGTGATCGCTACTCGTTGGCTTTGCTGAACGGTTCGCCCTTACCGAGCCCTGAGCCTTTGAAGCGCGTTGTTCCCCTTGATCTGTTCCCGACAAGCGTTATCGCGTCGTCCCTTGTACAAAAAACCTATTCCGCGAACTTCCCTGGCGAATTCGGCGGCGGTGTGATCAACCTTACCACCAAGGCTATCCCGCGCGAAACATTCCTGACGTTGAGCGCGGACGCCAGCGGCAACAGCGAAACAACCAATAAGCTTGGCTATACTTATTACGGCAGTTCTCTGGACTGGACCGGTTTCGACAATGGGAACCGTAATCTGGCGCCAGCGCTCGCCGCATTTCTTGCAAGTGGTAAGCGTATCAGCACCGGCGGTGTCGACACGAAGCCCATCGCAGGTCAGTTGGTGACAGGACGCAATGCCGTTGTGCAGCGCGACAATAATCTGCCCGCAAATGGCTCGGCAAACATTTCGGGTGGCACTAATTTCGAGATTGGTGACGATGCCACCATGGGTATTTTGTTCAACGCAGGTTATAGTAATAAGTGGCGCACACGCGACACGTTGCAGCAAACCGCGTCGACCCGTGATTTGGGCCAAAAAGAATCAGATTTTCAGAAGGTTATTACAGACAACCGCTTGGTTGTTAACGGCTTACTTGGCTTCGGCATTGAAGCGGGCGAGCAAAAAGTGCGTTGGACCAACATATTTATTCGCGACACCCTGAAACAAGCACGGTTGGGGATTGGTACACGGCAATCGACATCGCCTACTGCTTCACTGCTACAGCAGGACACTGCTTGGTATGAACGGCAGTTGATTAACTCGCAACTTGTCGGCGAATTTAAGCTTTCGCCTGACGTCAATTTAAGCTTCCGTGCTGGATACGCCAATTCAAAACGTGAGGCGCCAGATGAACTGAGCTTTGAATATTATCGAAGCAATCAGGCGTCCGATCCATTTGGCGCGGTCTTCATCAACCGCCTGGATAACGGTCAGCGGGGCAGCGCTGAGGTGAGTTATTCTGACCTCAGTGAGGATCTCTGGTCGGGAAGCGCCGATCTGTCCTTCAAGATCACGCCAGACATGACCGGCACCTTTGGCTATGCCTATTCCGACACGGTCCGTCGCACAGAACGCCGCGATTTTCAGTTTGTAGCACCGGGTGGCACGCCGATTACTTCTGCACTATTTCGGCCAGACTTCTTGCTGCAGCCTGATGTCATCGATTTCTATAATATCGCACTGATCGATTCTAATGAAGCGAACCCGGTATTTGACTCTGCATTGGTTACGCACGGCGCTTATGGACAAATTCAGGCATTTATTACGCCGGAAATCAGCTTCAATGTTGGCGTGCGTTATGAAAAAGCAGAGCAGACGGTCTCGCCGGTTCAAGTTTTTACCGTGCCGACCGCGTCTTTGGCTTCCACCAGTCTCAATGAATCATATTGGTTGCCGGCTGCTACATTGACTTGGGATATCAATGACCAGATGAAGTTCCGTATGAGCGGTTCAAAGACAATTGCGCGTCCGCAATTTCGCGAACTGATTTTCCAGAATTTCTATGACACCGATTCCAACCGCTTGTTCCGTGGGAACCCGTTGTTGACCGATAGCCAACTTTACAACGCCGAAGCGCGCTACGAGTGGTATTTTGACCGGGAACAGCGTTTCACGATTGCTGGCTTCTTCAAGCGTATCGATAAGCCAATCGAGTCTTTCTCAAGTTTCGATCAAAACTCGGTCATTACCAGCTTCGCCAACGCACCGAAGGCCGATTTATACGGTGTGGAAATCGAAACGCAGAAATATTTCGACCTGTCGGGTTTAGGTGAAGAGGGTTTCTTCTCGACGCGCCGCGCTGTGGCAATCGCCAACTATACCTACACGCAGTCGAAATTGAGCGTGAAGGCAGGGGACTCGGTTGCAGTGTTCAACGCATCATCAACCAGCGCGCTCGATTTCTTCACGGACGGCTCTCCATTGACGGGGCAAGCCGACCATCTGGTCAATCTGCAACTTGGGTTGGAAGATACAGAGCGCCTATCGCAACAGACGATATTGCTTAGCTATTCCACTGATCGAGTTACAAGCCGTGGCGCCTCTGGTCAGCCAGACATTAAGGAAAAGCCAGGGATTCAGTTGGATTTCGTCGCCCGCGAGGGCTTTAAGCTTGGCGGCACAGAAGGCGAGTTGAAGTTTGAAGTGCGCAACCTGACCAACACAAAATATCAGGAACTGCAGGAAAACGGTGAGAATAAAATTTTCTACAACCGCTACAAGCAGGGCATAAGCGCCTCAATAGGATTTGAAATCAACTTTTAAGGGAATTACAACCCCCCAACTTTTGGCGGCACGTTGCAATCAACGTGCCGCCTTTGTTTTGTGTATCATCCAAGCAATAGGCATGAATTGTCATTAAAATGTCATTTTAAATTCACTTTTAAGTCACAACAGCGTCTTAGTCCGTCATCAACGGGCGGAATCGCCAAGGGGGTTTTGTGGCTGGATCATTGGCTGAAAGGGTTAGGGCGCAATCACGTGCGTTTTCTCTGCGGCCGATCGGCAATGTTCTTATTGCCTTGATTTTTATACTTTTGGTTATTCAAGTAGCCCGTCTTTTTTGGGTCGTTGTTACACCGGTCGGTCCGCTTACTGGTTGGCGCGCGCCATCGGTCAATCTTGTATCATCGTCCGCTCGGCTTGCGCTCTTCAGCGGCTTTGATCCTTTTTACCGCAGCGATACGTCCGCTGCTTCCACGCAAAATGTCACATCGTTAAATCTGGTTTTGTTTGGCGTGCGCGCAAATGAAAGCTCGGGCGGCGGATCCGCCATCATTGCCGGAGAGGATGGCGTGCAGAATAGTTTTGCCGTGGGAGAAGAGGTCGCGCCGGGCGTTACCTTGGACGCGGTTGCCTTTGACCATGTGATATTGTCGCGCGGCGGGGTGAAGGAATCGCTGTATTTGGATCAGTCTGTTCCGGCGGAAACAGTCAACCCGTCTGAAGTCGCTCCGCAAGCCGCACCCGCTGCGTCGGCCACGGGAGGACTGAATGCCCAAACGCTGCAAAAAGCTATTGGCTTTGCACCCCGTAACGAAGGGGGCAGGGTAACCGGTCTTGTTTTGAAAGCTCAGGACGACGGAACCATGCTTCGGCTTGCTGGATTTCAGGCTGGCGATGTCGTTGTTGCCGTCAATGGACGTCCCGTTTCATCCGCCACTGATGTTATAGCCCAATTCCGACCCGGAGCACGTATCAGCGTCGAGGTCGAACGCGGCGGCTCAAAGGTCCCCATCGCTCTAAATCTGGAACAATAGTGATCCGTAATTTCTCCTTATGGTTGGCGTGCAGCACGCTTATTTTGACAACGCCGGTGACGGCGCAGCAGACTTTGAACGTCCGAGACGCCGATATCCGTGCCTTTGTGCAGGATGCTGCGCGCGTCACGGGCCAAACCTTCATCGTTGATGGTCGTGTTAGCGGTAAGGTGTCGGTTGTAACAGACAGGCCCTTGTCGCGTTCCGAATATTTCGAAGTCTTTTTGTCTACTTTGCGCGCAAACGGCTTGGTCGCCATTCCCATGCGCGGCGGCGGATATCGCATTCAGCCGTCCGATGGTGCTGCAACGCAGCCAACACGCGTCGGCAGCAAAGCTGAGTCTGCTAGCCAGTTTGTAACCGAAGTGTTCCGCTTGCGGTCGATTGATGCAACCACGGCGGTTGAAACGCTGCGTCCGTTAATCAGCAGGGAAGGCTCGCTCACGGCTAACCGTAGCGCAAATAGCCTTGTGGTGGCTGATTATGCCGACAATATCCGCCGGATCCGCGATCTCATCCGCCAGATTGACCGCGACAGCGCCGCCACGCAGGTTGTTACGCTCGACAATGCTGGCGCACGCGAAATTGCAACGGCATTGCAAGGATTAGCTGGCCAGGGCGGCGGCGAAGGAGCGCGTGCGCCGGTTTCGATCGCTGCCATCGACAGTAGCAACGCAATCGCGTTGCGCGGTGATCCAACATCAGTCGCTCGCTTTGCCGAAATGGCGAAGCAATTAGACGCCCGTGCGCAATCTGGCTCGGAAATTCGTGTTTACCGACTTGAGTATGCGAATGCCGAAACTTTGCTCAAAACGGTCGAGTCGCTAATCGGCGGACAGAGCGGTTCTACGCGCAGCGGCGATATGGCGCCCGTGGCTGCATCTGCGAACGGCGGAGCACCAGCTGCTGCCGTAGCGCCCATTGTTGCGACATCTGCTGGCACGGCTACGAACGGCATAGGGGGGCGCGGGCCTATTGTGGTTACGCGTTATGAAGGCACAAATGCCCTCATCGTTGCTGCCAATCCCGACGTACAACGCAGCCTGGGCGAATTGATCCGGCAATTGGATACACGTCCTGAACAAGTTCTGGTCGAAGCCATTGTAGTGGAAATCGGCAATGAGGCCGCCAAAAAGCTTGGTGTGCAATTCCTCGTTGGAGGCAAGGACGCGCCCTTTGCCGCGACCAATTACTCCAATGCCTCGCCCAACATCCTAACCATAGCAGGGGCCGTCGGGGCAGAGGAGTTGACGCGCACGACGACGACCGTAAATGGTAACACCACCACCACCGCGACCAACAGCGCCTTGGGCGACGGTCTGCAAGAAGCGGCTGCTGCATCTATTTTAAGCGCAACGGGCGGCTTTGGCGGCTTTGCCCTTGATATCGGCAATAATGCGATTTTCGGTACCATTATCAACGCAATTGCAGCAGACACGGAATCCAACCTTTTGGCGACGCCGCACATTGTGACTTTGAACAACCAAAAGGCGAAATTCCTGGTGGGCCAGGAAGTGCCAGTCAGCACGGGCGAACAATTGTCTGCAAACTTCGAAAATGCATTCCGCACCGTGCAGCGGCAGGAGGTCGGCATCAAGCTTGAGGTCACGCCACAGGTCAATGCACAAGGCGATGTGAAGCTGTTCCTCAAGCAAGAAGTGTCGAGCGTTGCAGGCCCAGTATCTTCGCGATCCAGCGACCTTGTCCTCAACAAACGCGAATTCGAGACCACGTTGACCGTTGGCGACGGGCAATTGTTGGCGATAGGCGGGTTGCTTAACGATGACGAACGCCGCACGATTGAGCGTATCCCGTTGCTCAGCGACATACCTCTCGTTGGTGAGCTGTTTAAGTCACGTAGCCGCAGTCGCAGCAAGACCAACCTAATGGTGTTCATCCGGCCTACAATATTGCGGAGCCGGGAAGATGGTGATCAACTGACCGCGCGTCGTTATGATTATGTGCGCGACATGCAGAGGGTGCGTAATCCCGATGTCGAACCGAGTATCGATGAACTGCTACGCGACTATATGGGCGCCACACTGCCGACCGAACCAAATGCGCGGGCAAGCGACATCATGATCGGTGTAGATGGCAATATCACGCGGCCGCCAGTTGCTGGTCCGCTTAAACCCGCAGATGTGCCTGCCAGCTCCATATCGACACCTAGCGGGGATGGACAATAATGACCGATCCGCAAGGCGCGTTAGAACAAACAGGCGCGACTGGCGCCGAACCTGACGCAGTGGTTAACGGTGCCCAAACCACGCCATTGCTGGACCTGCCTTATGCCTTTGCCAAGGCACACGGCTTGGTTTTGCGTTATGAGAACAATGACCGTTTGATCGTCGCCATGCGCGAAGGCGCGGATCCTCTAATGCTGCTCGAAGTGCGGCGCTATCTCGCGATGCCTTTTGACGTTGAGTTAGTCGATAGCCAGACCTTTGACCGGCATCTGTCCGACCATTATGCCATGGACGGAAGCGCAGCGGCCATGGCTGGTTCGATTGGCCCTAACGACGGCGATCTCCTATCGGATATGTTACCAAGTGTCGATGATTTGCTCGACAGCGCAGATGACGCGCCGGTTATTCGGTTGATTAACGGTGTCATTGCAGAGGCTGTAAGGCAAGGTGTTTCGGATATTCATATAGAGCCGTATGAAACTGGCCTGGTGATACGCATGCGCGCCGATGGCGTGTTGCAGGAACGGCTTCGACTCCCCGCTAACGTCGCGCCTGTTGTTGTTAGCCGCATAAAGGTCATGGCGCGTCTGGACATTGCGGAGCGCCGTATTCCGCAGGATGGCCGTATTGGCCTGACTCTTGGCGGGAAGATGGTCGATGTTCGCGTGTCGACCTTACCCAGTCGTGCTGGCGAGCGCGTCGTCATGCGTATTTTGGATAATGAAAATGCCGGGATTTCGCTTGATCTGTTGGGCATGTCCGATGAGACCCTTAAAATCTTGCGCGAGGCGTTAGCTGAACCCAATGGTATCATCTTGGTTACGGGACCCACCGGATCGGGTAAGACCACCACGTTATATGCTGGTCTGAAGCGGCTTAACGACGGTTCCCGGAACATATTGACGGTGGAAGACCCGGTGGAATATGCTGTTGAAGGCATTGGTCAGACGCAGGTGAATGCTAAGGTTGGTATGACTTTTGCCGCTGGTCTGCGTGCGATTTTGCGGCAGGATCCTGATGTCGTCATGGTCGGCGAAATCCGCGACCGTGAAACCGCAGATATTGCTGTACAAGCGGCGCTTACCGGCCATTTGGTGCTGACCACGGTACACACAAATGATGCGTTGGGTGCAATTACACGTATGCGGGATATGAAGGTGGAGCCGTTTTTGCTCGCTTCGACCTTACGCGCCGTCATTGCACAACGGCTTGTGCGCCGCTTGTGCCCCCATTGCCGCCAAACGGTTCAGGCCGACGGCAACGCAGCATCATTGCTTGGTTTTGATAAAGGTACCGCGGTTTATAAAGCCGTTGGTTGCCCTGAATGCAACAACACTGGCTTTTTGGGTCGCATTGGTGTGTTTGAGGCTGTTCGTGTGGATGAAACCATCCGGCGCTTGATTAATGACGGCGGCGATGAAGCCATATTGGCGCGACATGCGTTTGTGAACCAACCCAATTTAAGTGCCGCGGCACGCAAATTGGTGCGTAGCGGGGATACCACGCCAGAGGAGGCCATACGCATTTCACGCCGTGAAGACGTCATTGATGCCTGAATTTGCTTATCACGCCATCGACCCGGACGGACAAGAGCGGCGCGGCCGGATATCCGCGGCTAATGATGATCTTGCACGCGAAGCATTGGTATCGAAAAAACTCTATATCGTGAGCGTTGCGCCTGCTGAAGTGCGTGCGTCGGCCTTTGCTAATCTGCCGCTGAAACGGCAGCCACGGTTGAACGCAAAGCAGCTAACATTGTTCACGCGGCAATTATCCTCATTGGCACAAGTATCGCCATTGGAAGAGGCGCTAAGGACGATTAGCCGGCAAAGCGAACAACCCCATGTACGGCAAATATTGACCGGTGTTCACACGGGTGTGGTGGAAGGTCAGCGTTTGTCCGACGCTATGCGGCGCGAAAGCAACAGCTTCCCCCCCTTGTACCGAGCAATGATCGCTGCAGGGGAGGGGGCAGGCACACTGCCGCTCATCACGGAACGTCTTGCTGTGCTGCTCGAACGGCAGGCGGAAATGCGTGGTAAGTTGATTGGCGCGCTCGCTTATCCTGCAATCCTGTCGCTTGTCGCCTTATTGGTCGTAATGGGGCTTATGGTCTCCGTTGTGCCGCGCGTGGTTGAACAATTTGACAACGTGGATCAGCAATTGCCGCTGATAACGCAGGTGGTAATTGGCATTTCTGCATTTTTGGCGAGTTATTATTGGGTGCTAATCATCGTCGCCCTGCTCGGCGCGTTGGTTTTTGCGCAAGCCCTAAAACAGCCATCTTTCCGTTTGGCGGTGGACCGCAATATCCTGCGCATTCCTGTGCTTGGGAAGCTGTTGCGTAACTTGCATGCCGCGCGCATGGCGCGAACACTGGCCACAATGGTTGCAAGTCGCTTGCCTTTGTTGGAGGGCTTGCGCCTGACGGGCGGCACCATTCGCAATAAAGTGCTCTCTGGGGCCAATGACGAAATTGTGGAAGCCGTGCGTAGCGGGGGTAGCCTGTCCGGTGCGATGCGAGCCAGCGGCGTTTTTCCTCCTTTGCTTGTATATTTGACGGCCAGCGGCGAGAGCGCAGGGCAGTTGGATATCATGCTGGAACGTGCCGCCGAATATCTGGAGCGCGAATTTGATACTTTCACCAGCACCGCTTTGTCGCTGCTGGAACCCTTGATCATTGTCGCGATGGGTGGCGTGGTCGCGGTCATCATATTGGCAATATTGCTGCCCATTCTTCAACTTCAGAACCTAACGGGACTTTAAAATATGCTCCGCTTATTTTTCAATCTTTTCAACGACACCAACCGATCACCAGCGCGGTTCCGCCGCAAGGCAGTTCAGGCACACCGCAACGGTTTCACCTTAGTTGAAATGATGGTGACCTTGTTCATTTTGGCGCTACTGACGACGGTCGTGGCCATCAACGTGCTACCAAATCAGGATAAGGCCATGGTGCAAAAGGCGAGGGCTGATATCGCGGTTTTAGGACAGGCGATGGAAACCTACCGCCTTGATAATTTGACCTACCCAGACGCAGGTGCGGGTTTGCAAGCATTGGTTACGCCGCCGACGACCGGAATGCGGAGCGAAGGCTATATCAAGAAATTGCCTATGGACCCTTGGAATCGTCCTTATCAGTATAGCATGCCTGGAAAGAGCGGCGCTTTTGATATCTATTCGCTGGGTGCCGATGGCGCGCCTGGCGGTGAGAATGACAATGCCGACATTTACGGCGACTAAGCCGTCCCTTCATAAAATCGTTCCTGATAATGCGCGCGGCTTCAGTTTGGTTGAACTGATGGTGGTGTTGTTCATCATCGGTATTGCAAGCACTGCCGTTATCATGACCGTGCGCTCGCCCGAACGTAGCGTGCGGGATGAGGCGGAACAATTTGCCGCCCGGGTTGCCGCCTTGCGCGATAACGCCATATTGCAATCGCGCACTATGGCGGTCACTGTGCGTCCGTCGGGCTATGGTTTTGAAACGCGCAGTGAAGGGAACTGGGTTTCGTTGTCCGAGGCGCCATTTTCAACAACCAACTGGAAAAGTGGTACAACGGTTCAAATGTCCGGCGCGCGGCAAATGCGGATAGCCTTCGACAGCACTGGTTTGCCGTCGAGCGCGGCCAATATCGCGATCAAACATGACAATGTAACCGTCACGCTAGACCTCGCCGCAACCGGAGATATCCGCGTTGTCCGTTAAACCTTCATTGCCGCGCAATGGCTTCACGCTATTGGAGATTATGGTTGCACTGGCGATTTTTAGCCTCGCGGCCTTAGCAATGGTTCGCTTGCAGGGGTATTCTGTGCGCTCGACATCTAATTTGGGCGACAGCAGCATGGCTTGGCAAGTGGCGCGGAACGTGGCCGTGGAAATATTGTCCAACCCAACCCCGCCAACTCTTGGAGAAACGCGCGGCGAAGAGTCAAACGGCGGTCAGAATTGGACATGGACAGCCACAACAAGGTCCACCGATGACAGCCGCCTCGTAACCGTTGAAATCGATGTGGTGGGGACCGGCAATGCCGCACTGCGCAGGGCGCGCCTTACGATTGCAAGGCCAGTTGAACAGTGACCAAATTACGAGATTCAGAGGCAGGGTTTACCCTAATTGAGTTGCTCGTGGCGCTTGCGATCTTTGCGCTGATTTCGGTGGCTGGTGTCATGCTTCTGCGTTCCGGCAGCGATACCCAAATCGCCTTGAAAAAGCGCTTGGAAGAGATGGCATTGTCGCATCGTTTGGCCAATAGCCTTGAAGGCGATTTGGCGCAGGTGATCGCCCGGCCTGTGCGAGATCAATCCGGCCAGCCTATCCCTGCTTTCACCCAAGGAGAGGCCAGCATTCCCGGCGCGCTATTTGGTTTTGTCCGGGCAGGGTGGTCAAATTTTGATGCCGCACCCAGGGCAGGGATCCAGCGCGTGGCTTATGTGTTGGAAGGCGGCGCGCTCAAGCGGTTAAGTTGGCCCATGCTGGACGGCACAACTCCCTCAGACGCCGCGGTTTTATTGGAGGATGTAACGTCTGCAACAGTCGAATTTCGCGATGATGCCGGTATTTGGCGTGATGATTGGACTGCGACAGATGCGGACGCTTTGCCACGCGCCATTGCCTTAACTATCAATTTGGCGCGTAAGCCCGAACAACGCATGCTTTTCCTCGTCGGGCCACAAATACGCATCCTTCCACCGAGCATTGAAACAGGCGTTGCGGAATGATTCCGCAAAAGCCTTCAGAGCGCGGTGCGGCCTTGCTGTCGGTTTTGCTTATGGTGGCAGTGCTGGCCGTGATTGCGGCTACGACTCTTGACCGGCTAAGCTTGTCGAGCAAATTGTCGGCTAATGGAAACGCGCTGGCACAGGCACGGATGTTTACATACGCGACCGAGGCGATTGCCGCTGCGCGAATTGAGGACTTGGTAGCCCGCGATGCCGCACAAACGACGTTGGCCGGTGATTGGCTCGGTAAAGCGCAAGTTATTCCCATTCCGATTGGGTCTGCGACTGCTTCCGTGCGCGATGCAGGAAACTGTTTCAATCTCAACAGCTTGGTGACTGAGACGGATGGCCAATATTTTGCCAGCGCAGCTGGGCAGGAACAGATGACGTCGTTGATGGTCGTTTTGGGCATCAACGAAAACGCCGCGAGAGCCGTTGCTGCGGCGGGCGCTGACTGGGCGGATAGCAATATCACGCCTTTACCAAATGGCGTGGAGGATGATGGTTATCGCGCGGTCGCTGCGCCATATCTTGCGGCGAACAGGCTTTATGCGCATCCAAGCGAATTGCGCGCGGTCAAGGGGGTAACCCCTGCTATTTATGCGAAGTTACAGGATTGGATCTGCGCGCTTCCTGATCCGGCTTTATCGCCGCTGAACGTCAACACCTTGTTGCCTGAACAAGCACCATTGTTGGCAATGCTATTCCCGCCCGGTAAAATGAATTTGACCTTCGCGCGCAGCTATCTCGCCAAGCGGCCATCAAATGGCTATGGCAGCCTCATCCGATTCTGGGCGGCGCCGGAAATTGCTGATCTGGAGCCGTCTCCTCTAGTTCAAGGGCAGGTAAAACTGACAAGCAATTACTTCCTTTTGAACACAATAGTGTCTTTTGGCGAACTCAAGCTTGCTGGACAGTCGATGATTGTCGCGTCGCCTGCGCCTGCGCGCGTTGTCTGGCGCAGTTGGGGGGAAGAGGAATGACATTGGTCATTACCCGTTTTCCGACATCTGAGCGGGACGACCCATCGGTATTTCGGGTCGCCGAGGGCGTTTGGCAGGAGGCAGGTGCTCTCTCCAACTTCGTGCCGACGGTTGACGACATTACTGTCATGGCGCTGGTAGCGCCGGAGGATGTCCGGTGTCATTGGTTGACGCTGCCCGATATGCAAGGACGTCAGGCGGAAAGTGTGGCGAAACTGCGTGCTACCGAACAATCGCTTGGTCTTGTCCACTGCAGCGCTGGTGCAGATTATGACGACGTTGTTGCCACAGCAACTATCGCGTCGGAAGTTATGCAGTTTGGGTTAGATATCCTGAAAGCGCGCGGGCTAAATCCCGACATCGTCCTGCCCTTTGCATTGTCGCTGTCGGTCCATTCGGATGGCATATCCAAGGCGGAAATGGACGGCCTGTCCGTTCTGCGCGGCGAGCAATTTGCAATACCTGACGACGCCGTGCTGCGGGATATGTTCATTGGCGATGCACCTATAGAAACCATCGATGCCGACTCCATTCGATCCATGCTGCTTTCCGCCAGCGCCGCGCCATTGCTGAACTTGCGTGAAGGCAAATTCGCAAAACGGGAGCGGGCAAATTGGATGACCGCAGAGCAAAAGATTTGGGTGAAGCGTCTTTTGATTGCGTTTCTTATCGTGACAACGATTCTTGCTCTTGCGACCTTGGCGAAATATTGGGCCGCGACTGCGTCTGAAAATGGCGCAGCATTGGCTGCGGCACAGAAGATTGATCCAGCTATACAGGACATTGATCAGGCCGAGAGCATGCTCGCCGCATCGCTTAATCGTCAGGGGAAAACGCAAGGTGATTTTGCGCAACTTTCTGCCGGGCTATGGCGTAGTGTTAAAGCATCGCCGAATGTATCCGTACGGGAATTACGATATACGCCGGACGGAATTTTGACCGTGGTTCTGGCTGCCCCCACGTCGGATAACATCAATAAGGCTCTTGTTGCCATTCAGCAGGACGGGTTCCGCATCACGGCAACACCCCGTCAAGACACGACCGGAGCGACATTGGTCGACATGACAGTGAGGATGCCGTGATTGCGGCGATACGCTTATGGTTTGCTGCCCTGACGCGGCGGGAGCAACGGCTCGTTGGTGTCGCGGGCACCCTGACCGCTTTTCTAGTGGCGATTTTCGGAATTTTACTTCCCGTTCTGTCAACCATTGATCAGGCAAAGATAGATCATGACGAGGCGGTCCAGCGCCGCGGGCGCATAATCGCAACGGTGAATGCAGCCCAGCAGCAGGAAAAGGGGCCTCGTTCCACAGCAACGGCAGATATTGATCTATTGATTACCCAAAGTGCGGCGGAAAAGGGATTTGATCTCATCAAATCGGGTAATAGCGCACCAGGACAAGTCAGTTTTCGGATTGATCAAGCACGTGCACCAGCATTACTCGTGTGGTTGACCGAGCTCGAGGGCCAGGATGTTGCTGTGCGCAGTGTCGCCTTGCGACCCGGCGCAAACAGCACCGTAACGGTGGAAGCGCAATTGCAGATGAGCGCACCATGAAGCGGCGCTTTGTTGTGGCTTCGGCGGCAGCTTTGGCTGCTGCGGCAATTGTGTTTATGCCCTTGCGGACGATCGTGGCTGAAGATGCGATAACCGCACGCAAGGTTGATGGTATCATTTGGGACGGTTCTATCCGTGACTTGCGCCTTGGCAAAGTAGCCGTGGGCGACGTCAATGCACGTTTGTTGTTCTCGCCGCTGTTCATGGGCCGGGCGGAGATCTTGCTATCGCGCGGCAACTCCCCATTTGTGCCAGGGATAAACGGGTCTGTATCCCGCGGTATAAGTGGTGTGTCGGTCAGGAATCTGTTCGCAACTTTGCCAGTAGGCGTGCTGCTCGCGCCGTTTCCTGCGGAGAATATCCAGTTTGAAGGCTTTTCTGCGCGTTTTGCCGATGGTAAGTGCATGAATGCGGGCGGGCAAGTCCGGCTGACTTTGTCCGACACTATACCGGGGCTTAACTTACAGAATGGTATGCTCGGTCAACCCCGCTGCGACGGTGCGCAGTTGTTACTGCCATTGGTCAGCCAATCCGCGATGGAGCGCGCGGACATCCGCGTGTCGGCAGATGGGAGTTACACCGTGACTGTTATGCTGAACGCCGACCTCGGCGGCCAAGCGGCAGTGATGAGCCTTACTGGCTTCCGTCCCGTAGATGGCGGCTACCGCCTATTGCAAAAGGGCCGGTTCTGATCACGTTGCTGGGGTCATTGGGCGATATGTTATTAGCTTTGCCCTTTTGGTATCACGTCATGTTCGCCATGATATTCGGTACAATCTGGGGTAGCTTTATTGCGGCGTTGTGCAGTCGCTGGCCACGCGGCGAAAGGGTGTCGGACGGTCGGTCGCATTGTGATGATTGCCAGACGCCGCTTGGGGCAAAAGACCTCGTGCCCATCCTGTCTTATCTATGGCTGCGCGGCAAATGCCGACATTGTGGGCATTCCATAGGCATAAGCGTACTCTATATTGAACTTGCTTCTGCCGCGATCGGCTTGTTTGCAGTCTTATTCTTGTCGGGTGGTCAAGCACTGGCGGCGGCGGTATTCGGTTGGCTGCTACTCCCGCTCGTCATCCTCGATTATCAGAAGCTGTGGTTACCCAATCAACTGGTTTTGGCGCTGGCAATAGCAGGCGTCTGCGCCGGCGCGTTTCTAACGCCTGAGATTAACTGGCTAGACCGCATTTTGGGCGGGATTTTTGGATTTCTCGCATTGGAAGCTATCCGGCAAGCCTTTCGCAAGATGCGGCAGGTGGAAGGCATGGGCGGTGGCGACCCAAAATTGTTCGGAGCCATTGGCCTCTGGCTCGGTTGGCAGGGATTGCCGATGACTTTGCTTTTGGCAACTCTATTTGGGTTTTTGTGTATTGCGCTCGCCTTTGCGCTGTCCAGAAAAAGCCCCCAACAGCTACCTTTCGGGGCATATATGGGAATGGCGGCATTTTCTATTGTTTTGCTGGCTTAGCTTTCTGGCGCATGTCGCGAAAGCCAGCCTTTCGCTTTAAATCATTCTGCAGGCTCGGCTGGTGCGGGCATTGCAACCTCAATCTCTGCCTTTGCGTCTGCCTCAATCAACTTCGTGGCTTCTTCTGCGGCTTGTTCAATAGTCAGCTTTTGTTTTGCCACTTCATCCTGTTGCGAGGCCGCAGACACATCTCCCTCGGCTTTTCCAGTATCGGGGTTTGCTGGCGTATCATTACAAGCCGTAAGCATGGCCAACACAGATATCAGTGAAGCAGCTTTCTTCACTGGGCTGGTTCCGACTTTAGCTCGCCTTTATAATTGGCCAGATAGGCCAAGGTTGCGACCCAAGCGGCAACGTTTTGGCGCAGTTCGTCCTTGTCGATCTTGTCCAAAGTGTCGTCGGGCGTATGGTGCAGGTCGAAATATTTTGTTCCATCTTGCTGCAGATCTACGATGCCGAGTTTTTGCGCAGCGATGATTGCGCCAATATCCGCGCCGCCGCCTGCCAGTTCACGCCGGGGAACTACACCCAAGGGCGCCAGCGCCGAAATGATTTGTGCACGCAAACCATTTGCACTTTCAGGCAGGCGGAAATCCACAGCCCAGACCTTGCCTGCGCCAAAGTCAGATTCCATAGCCAAAGCATGCGGTTCATTCGCGTGCTTTTCACCATAATCGCGGCCACCCCAGATACCGACTTCTTCCGCCCCGGCCCAAAGTAAGCGCACGGTGCGCTTTGGTTGGCCCATAGACTGCAAATGCTTGGCCGCCGCACCGATGATGCCGCAACCTGCAGCGTCATCAATTGCGCCCGTGCCGAGGTCCCAGCTATCCAGATGGCATGCAATAACGATGATCGGTAAGCTTGAGTCCGAACCCTTCACTTCTGCCAACACATTGCCCGACGTCTGCATACCGATATTTTGCGGAGTAAGCTTCAATTTCATGCGCACAGGCTTACCGCGCGCGATCATACGCTGTAGGTTCTCGGCGTCGGGAATGGACAATGCACCCGCCGGAATAGGCGTGACACCAGGTTCAAAATTGGTGTTCCCCGTGTGCGGATTGCGGTGATAATCGGTGCCGACGGATCGAATAACGATAGCCGCGGCGCCTTTCTTGGCGGCAATATTCGGTCCAACAAAGCGGGCAGGGCCAAATGCGCCATAGCTGCTACCGTCCTGCGTGGCTTTCATACTGTGGCTCACAAAGGCGATCTTGCCCTTCAGGCTGCCGTCCGGCGCAGCGCGCAAGTCATCAATGGTCGGGAAATAGACAATCTCCGCATCCAACCCCGCTTCACCTGTGCTACCGCTATTACCCAATGCGGCAACGGCCAACTTCTGCGGAAAAGGCGCGGTAATCTCAGCGGTTTCTGCGCCGCGTACCCAGGTGGGCATCTGATATTCTTCAATGCGGACATTTTCGAAGCCCAACGCCTTTAATCTGTTAACCGACCAGACCCGTGCGCGCGCCTCTGCCTCTGTGCCTGCCTGTCGTTGGCCAATCTCGGTCGTTAGGCCCTCGACGATGTCATAAGCAATGTCATCGGACTGCAGTGCTTTGTCGCGCAATTCGGCAATAGACATTGCTTTTGAGGCCGTTGGTGCGGCGACGATAACGGCGGGGTTTAGGAACAGCATTGAAGCTGCGGCGAACAGGGCGATGTTTTTCTTCATGTTGCGCAGGCTTAATCGTATCACACAGTTTTGCAATCCCGCCTTGCGAGGAAAGCTGCGGATAGCTAGGGAAGCGGCCAAATCAAAGTAATGCAACACAGGAACTAATCCCCATGGCAGCGCAATATAGCTTCGTAATGAAGGGAATGACCAAAACCTTCCCCGGCGCAAGCAAGCCGGTTCTCAACAATATCAACCTGCAATTCTACCCGGATGCAAAGATTGGTATCGTTGGACCGAACGGTACGGGTAAGTCGACCCTGATGAAAATCATGGCGGGTATGGACACCGAATTTACCGGCGAAGCATGGCCCGGAGAACATATCCGCGTGGGTTATCTGGCTCAGGAGCCAGAGTTGGATCCGAACAAAACAGTGCGTGAAAACGTGATGGACGGCGTTCGTCCAGTGGCGGACTTAGTCGATCGTTTTAACGAAATTTCGATGATCATGGGCGACCCGCCGGAAGACGCCGACTTTGACGCGTTGATGGAGGAAATGGGCACGCTTCAGGAAAAGATTGATGCCGTTGATGGTTGGTCGCTGGATAGCCAGCTTGAATTGGCGATGGACGCACTTCGGTGTCCGCCCGGCGATAGCCCAGTAACGAGCCTTTCTGGAGGTGAGAAGCGCCGTATCGCCCTGACGCGTTTGTTGCTTGAAAAGCCTGATATCCTGTTGCTCGACGAACCTACCAACCACCTTGATGCGGAATCGGTGGCGTGGCTGGAAAAGCATTTGGTTGACTATAAGGGCAACGTCATTCTGGTAACCCATGACCGCTACTTTCTCGATAATGTCGTAAGCTGGATACTTGAGCTCGATCGTGGTCGCTATTTTGTTTATGAGGGCAATTATTCGACCTATCTTGAGAAGAAGGGCAAGCGCCTCGAGCAGGAATCGCGCGAAGATGCCGGTCGTCAGAAGGCCATTAAGGATGAGTTGGAGTGGATCCGTCAAAGCCCGAAGGCGCGTCAGACTAAGTCGAAAGCGCGCATCAAGTCTTTCGACCAATTGGTAGAGGCGCAAGAAAACCGCACGCCAGGTAAGGCGCAAATCGTCATTCAAATACCAGAGCGGCTTGGCAGTAAGGTTATCGAAGTAAAGAATGTAACCAAGGCTTATGGTGATAAATTATTGTTCGAAAATCTCTCCTTCACCATCCCCCAGGGCGGTATTGTCGGCGTTATCGGGCCGAACGGCGCTGGTAAATCAACACTTTTCCGCCTGATCACTGGTCAGGAAGTGCCGGATTCAGGCGAAGTAGAAATCGGCGAAACCGTTAAGCTTGGCTTTGTTGATCAAAGCCGTGATGATTTGGATCCCAATAAAAATGTGTGGGAAGAAATCTCCGGCGGCGCAGACTTCATGAAGCTCGGCAAGCATGAAACGCCAACCCGCGCATATGTCGGTGCGTTCAACTTCAAGGGCACTGACCAGCAGAAGAAGGTTGGCCTGCTATCTGGCGGTGAACGCAACCGCGTGCACATGGCAAAGATGTTGAAAGAAGGCGGCAACGTGCTTTTGCTCGATGAACCTACCAACGATTTGGACGTTGAAACGCTATCAGCTCTTGAAGAAGCGCTCGAAAGCTTCGCAGGTTGTGCGGTGGTCATCAGCCATGACCGCTTCTTCCTTGATCGCTTGGCCACGCACATTCTGGCCTTTGAAGGTGACAGTCACGTCGAATGGTTTGAAGGCAACTTTGAATCTTACGAAGAAGACAAGATTGCCCGTCTTGGCGACGAAGCCACGCGTCCACACCGGGCAACCTATAAGAAGATGACGCGTTGATCATGGAATGAAAAAGCAGGACTCGTCACCAACTGTAACGCAAGTTTAGGTGACGAGGATAAGTTGCCTTACGGGATAAGCCAACTGCCTACCCAAGAATTTTGCAATGCGTCCCATTGCCAATAGGCGCGCCGGTGGCCGGCATTAGCAAGATACAGCCATTCGATTGACTCGACCTCTACCAACAAAGCCGCAAAATTAGTGCGGTAATCGGCCAATTGTTCTTCGTCAGGTTGCTTGCCCTCTATCCAATTAGGCAAGCCTGACGAAGGTTTAGCACAACGCATACCCGGAGCAGATTCGGCCATGTAACAGCGCCGCGCAAATGGCGTTGAGGTCGACCAAGCCGTGTCGGCAATGTCGCCCGTGGTCGCAAAATGTGTCTTGCCCGACATCCGAATTTGAACTTTAGCCGCGGGGTCATAGATCAAAATGCTGGTCGCAGGGTTTTGGCGCAGTTGATCCGCCTTGATCGAACGGGAATCCGTATGAAACCGAAGTATACGCGCATCTCGCGACACATCGCGCAATATCATGACACGCAGTTGTGGCACGCCCGAAGCATCGACGGTGCCCACTGCGGGCGTATGAGACGGGCTATTGCGATTGGTCACCCCAGCGGCGATGACGCCCCATGCTTCCTCAAAACTTAACGCAAGATCATCGTAATGAGCGGGGAAGCTATCGGCTAAGTTCATTGGACCTCAAAACTGTCATTTTCATCATTCAAAACGTAAAGATTGCCGTCTGATATGCCGAAATAAGCGCCATGCAGCTTCAATTGTCCGGATTGTTCGCGTGCTGCAATGAAGGGAAAACTTCGCAGGTTAGCTAGGCTGACGCGTATCGCCTCCAGCTCCAAGTCGCGTTGGGGGTTTTGCGATGAGGACGCCAGCACCTTGTCGCGGGCAGGGCGAACAATATCCACCCAGCTATCAATGAAGCTATATCCAGCTTCGCCAAGATCACCGCCCTCCAATGATGCCTTGATGCCTCCGCATTGGGCGTGGCCAAGAACAACAATATGGCGAACCTCAAGGCCCAATACGCCAAATTCGATAGCGGCCGATACCCCATGCAATCCGCCGTCGGTTTCATATGGCGGAACTAAATTCGCGACATTGCGCAGTGCAAAAACTTGCCCTGGCGTCGTGTCAAACACCGTCGCAGGGTCTACCCGGCTATCGCAACACGAAATAATCATGATGGGCGGTGACTGCCCGTCGCTGGCAAGCGCGTCATAGCGCGCCTTTTGCCGGACATACGCGTCGGATTTGAACCGTTGATAGCCCTCTACGAGCATAGCAAATTCGGGCATCAGAAACGTTCCCCTCGGACAACTTGAACGTCGCCAACAGTTAGCAACATGCCATAGCTATCCAGCAAGGGCGCAATCGCGTCGATTAACTGTGCTGTTTTTGTGTCAGATGCGATGGCAAGCACGATGGTCTTAGCGCTGGCGCCAGTAACGTCGTCATGCTGCCATTCGCCCGCCCGTCCACCACCAGAGTCCACGTGAACGACGCTCCATCCTGAAATATCCACGGCTTTCAACTTACTGACAATACGCGGGACAAGCGGCGTATCGACCAAGATTTCAATGCGTTTACGGGGGACGGTTTGCACCATTGGGTTATCCTAAAGCTTGGGCAAGTGCAGCAAAGATGCTGATGCCAACGATAATGTTGAACGGGAAGGTGACGCCGAGCGACATGCTCAGATAAATGCCCGGATCGGCTTGGGGCAGGGCAAGCCGCATAGCCGCCGGGACCGCGATGTAGGATGCGCTTGCCGCCAATATGCCGAGCGCGGCTGCAGAAGCAATGTCGAGGCCGATAACCGTTCCAACGACGGTACCAATGGTACCGTTTACCAACGGCAACAAAATCGCGAGGAAAACCAGTCGCAAAGTCATCTTACGCGATTGGATTAAGCGGCGGGCCGCAATTAGGCCCATATCTAGCAGGAACAGGCACAATACACCACGGAAGCCTGTATCGAACAGCGGCTTTACCGGTGCAAACCCGTCGCTTCCCGCAATGGCGCCAATGACGAAGCTGCCAACAAGCAACATCACCGATGCATTGGTGAGCACCTCATGCCATGGCGTTCCATTGCCTTCACCAGACGTTGTCTCCCCCCAGCGCGCGAGCATGAGGCCGCTGATAATGGCCGGCGTTTCCATTAACGCCAAGACGGCAACCATATATCCCGCGGGGCTTAAGCCTTCGCCCGTCAGCAATTCTATAGCGGTTACAAAGGTGACAACACTGACCGAACCATAATGCGCAGCAACCGCGCCAGCGTCAACTTTAGACAATCTACCGATTCCGCGTAACAATGCAAAGGCGATAACAGGCAAAAGGAAGCTTAAAGCGAGGCCAGCTGCTGCAGCAACCATGACTTCTGCGGTGATTCCGCTCTTCGATACCTCAACCCCGCCTTTCAAGCCGATAGCTGCCATCAAGTAGATGGACATCGCCTTGGCGAACGCCTCTGGAATAGTTAGGTCTGACTTTAATGCGGCAGCAACGAAACCGAGTACAAAAAACAGGATCACCGGCGAAGTGAGGGTATCAGCAATCATCTTTGCCCCTTTGCGGATTTTGCAACCCATAGCAGGCAAGTTGCAGTTGGCAAGATAGCGCGCTACGTCTATTCGAGCACTATGAACGCTCCGACACATTTGCCCGAACGCCCATTGAGGGAACGCAAACCAGATTGGATCAGGGTTAAAGCACCGACCGGTGCCGTGTTTAATGAAACGCGCCGCTTGATGCGCGATCTCAATTTGAACACGGTGTGTGAAGAAGCAGCCTGCCCCAATATTGGCGAATGCTGGAGCAAGAAGCACGCTACCGTGATGATCTTGGGCGATGTGTGCACTAGGGCTTGCGCATTTTGTAACGTCAAAACCGGCATGCCGCGCGCAGTCGACCCGCTCGAGCCAGAGCATGTGGCGATTGCTGCAGCGAAGATGGGCCTTGAGCATATCGTTATCACATCGGTTGACCGTGATGATCTCCCCGACGGTGGAGCCAGCCAGTTTGTGAAGGTGATTGAGGCATTGCGGCGCAATACGCCCAACACCACAATCGAAATCCTAACGCCCGATTTTCGGAACAAGGCGCAGGCGGCGATTGAAGCGATCGTTACCGCGCGCCCCGATGTGTATAATCACAATCTCGAGACCGTTCCGCGGCTTTATCCGACCATCCGACCTGGAGCGCGTTATTATGCGTCGCTGCGCTTACTGGAAACGGTGAAGCGCCACGATCCCTCGATTTTCACCAAGTCGGGCGTTATGCTCGGTCTGGGCGAAGAACGGATGGAGGTGCATCAGGTCATGGACGATATGCGCAGCGCTGACATCGATTTTCTTACAATGGGCCAATATCTGCAACCAACGCCAAAGCATGCCAAGGTTATGGATTTTGTGACGCCAAGTGCATTTGACGCTTATGCGGCCATCGCGCGTGCCAAGGGCTTTTTGCTGGTTGCGGCAAGTCCGCTGACCCGGTCCAGTTACCATGCGGGTGATGATTTCGCCAAGATGCGTGATGCGCGTGCAGCACAACTTGCCAAGGCGCGCTAAGGTCCCGACGCACATATGCCGCACCATCACGAACGCCGTAGCCTGCCGCATAGTGCCGCGCAAATGTATGATCTGGTCGCGGATGTCCGCCGCTACCCGGAATTTCTGCCTTGGGTAAGCGCCATCCGAATTAGAAAGGATGAAGAAAACGAAATGTTCGCGGACATGATTGTCGGGTTCAAATCACTTCGGGAAACGTTCAGCAGCCGCGTCGTAAAGACCCCTAAGTCATCGATCATCGTCGATTATCTCGATGGCCCCATGAAACATTTGCACAACGCCTGGACGTTTGAAGATGTTGAAGGTGGCGGCTCAGTCGTCGATTTTACCGTCGACTTTTCGTTCCGCAATCGGGTGTTTGAGGCGCTAGCAGGTCAGTTTTTTGATTCCGCTCTCCGCAAAATGACAACCGCGTTTGTTGGTCGTGCGGACGCGCTTTATGGTGCAGGCGGAAGCAACAACTCCAACGCGTGAAGCGTTGCAAAGGCGCGGATATCAGCGCGGCTTTTGTCTGAGCCGAAGGACTTGTGGTCACCCATAACCTCTTCCGGGTTTTGACCTTTGACCGCTACTGCAAAAACAACAGTTCCAACTGGCTTGCTAGCACTTCCGCCGTCTGGCCCAGCCACGCCGCTAATTGCAACCGCGATGTCTGCCCCGCTTTTTTTCAGCGCGCCTTGCGCCATTGCCCATGCAACACCGACGGATACAGCGCCAAATGCGTCGATGATGTCCTCATTTACGCCCAGCAGCTTAATCTTCGCGTCATTGCTATAGGTAACAAAGCCATAGCCAAGGACGGCGCTGCTCCCGGGAACTTCGGTAATCGCGGCAGCGACAAGGCCGCCGGTGCAGCTCTCCGCGATAGCGATCGTCCGCCCTGCGGCTTTGTTCTCGGCAACAACGCGCGCGGCCAGATCGGCAATATCGGCGGGTAAGACGGTGTCCATATTCAGATTTTCTCAAAAGTTGCAGTAGCCTGCGCAGCGATACCTTCGCCGCGACCAGTAAAACCAAGCATTTCGGTTGTTGTTGCCTTTACCGATATCCTATCGACATCAACAGACATTATTTCTGCAAGCCGCTCCCGCATTTTTCCTCGGAAGGGCCCGACCTTTGGCTGTTCGCAGATAATAGTAACATCGGCATTTGACAGTTCAAAGCCGTCTGCGCGGGCCAGATTCATAGCATGCGCAAGAAATTGGTCGGATGATGCTCCGCGCCACTGCGGATCGCTTGGTGGGAAATGATCGCCAATGTCGCCTTTCGCAATGGCGCCCAATATGGCGTCGGTCAGCGCATGCGTCGCAACATCCGCATCGCTATGGCCATCAAGCCCTTTGTCATGGGGTATCTGCACGCCGCATAGCCATAATTCGGCGCCGGACACCAGTCGGTGGACGTCAAAACCATTTCCGCTTCGAAATGAGGGCATGTTGTTTCCTGCAAAATCGCTTGAGAAGGTAAATTTATTGAGTGCTTCCGCGCCTGGCACAATGCGCACATCGCCGCCCTGGGCCATCAACATCCGTGCATCATCGGTGGGTTCTGCACCCGTCCAAGATTGGTGGGCTGCGTAAATGTCCTGAAAGGCAAAAGCCTGCGGTGTTTGAATACGCCATAGATTTTCGCGCTCGACGGTTTCGGACAGTATACCCTCTCCCCTTGAAAGGCTGTCCACGACGGGGAGGGCAGGGACCGCGCCAGGCACGCGCAATAGTGCTTTCAACAAGTCGTCGATGACTGGGGCAGGAAGGAAAGGCCGTGCAGCGTCATGGATCATTACCTGATCAACCGTTTGAGCAGAGGCAATCGCCTTTAACCCCAAATAGACGCTTTCGCGACGCGTCACGCCGCCTTGTACGAGAATCGGTTCTCTAAGACCCGCAAGCGCCGACATAGCCTCAGCTTCTTGGCCAGCAGCAATTGCGACATAAACTTTGTCGATAGCAGGGTGCGCCGCCAATGCAGCATAGCTGTGCCATAACATCGGTTTGCCGCGTATATGGCGAAACTGCTTTGGCTGCGCACCACCCGCGCGGCTGCCTAAGCCTGCGGCGACGATAAGCGCAACGGTGGTTGGTCGAGATGCCATTTGCGCGCTCTAGCGACAGCAGACTTGCCCGCCAAGCTGAAAGCGGGTATCGGCCTGCCTAAATTTTAGGCAATGTTTGAAGATGCAACTTAAACCTATCCATATCGGCAACATTAAAATTGAATGTCCCGTCATTTTGGCGCCAATGACTGGCGTTACCGATATGCCGTTCCGCAAAATTGTGCGTGAGTTTGGATCCGGCCTGAACGTGACCGAAATGATCGCTAGCCAAGCAATGATCCGTGAGACCCGGCAAAGCATCCAAAAATGCGAATGGGACGCCATTGAAGAGCCAGTTTCGATGCAGCTCGCTGGTTGCACGCCTTATGAAATGGGTGAAGCGGCCAAGCTGAATGAAGAACGCGGTGCGGCGATCATCGATATCAACATGGGCTGCCCGGTCAAAAAGGTTGTCAACGGCGACGCCGGCTCTGCGTTGATGCGCGACTTACCTTTGGCCGCGAGCTTGATTGAAGCAACGGTGAAGGCCGTTTCGGTGCCTGTGACCGTAAAAATGCGCATGGGTTGGGACCATGGGAGCCTGAATGCGCCTGAACTTGCGCGCATCGCCGAAGATTTGGGTGCAAGGATGATTACCGTGCACGGGCGAACGCGTAACCAGATGTACAAGGGCTCTGCTGACTGGGCATTTGTGCGTAAAGTGAAAGATGCTGTGTCGTTGCCTGTCATCGTAAATGGTGACATTTGTAACATTGAAGACGCGCAAACTGCCTTGGCGCAAAGTGGCGCAGACGGTGTAATGATTGGCCGCGGCGCTTATGGTAAGCCTTGGTTGCTTGGTCAAATGATGCACTGGTTTCGTACCGGACAGACGCTTGCCGACCCGAATATCGATACGCAATTTCAACTTATCATGGACCATTATCGCGCCATGCTTAACCATTATGGCAGCGAAGTCGGCGTGCGCATCGCGCGTAAGCATATCGGCTGGTATACCAAAGGGCTCAACGGCTCAGCTGAGTTTAGAAACTTTATGAACCGCATTGATGATCCAATGGTCGTGATCGAGGAATTGACGCGCTTTTATGAGCCGTTCCTGATTAAATCGGCTGCCTGATTTATGTCACCCGCCATGCATCGTCCCGATTATGGCCAGATGCTGGCGAGCCTTTCGGTTCCGGTACTGTTGATTTCGCCTGAACACATCATCTCCTATGCCAATGACGCCAGCGAGGCCTTTTTTGGACGAAGCCGCCGTCGGTTAGAAGGGCAGCGCGTTGACGACACGCTGATATTCGAAAGCGAACGGATGAATGCTGCATTATTGTCGGCAGACAGTGACATCTCCGCTCAAGATATGGAGCTTAAGACGCCCCACGGCATCATTACAGTCGACGTAAATCTCTCTCCGGTACCTAGGGAGCCGGAATGGCGAATCGCTGTCATATCGCCCCGCAATGGTGGCCGTGAGCACATTGGCGATCAGCGTGACGGCGGGCAGCAGCAAGCGATGGGCGCACCTGCGATATTGGGACATGAGATAAAAAATCCATTGGCGGGTATTAAAGGCGCAGCGCAGTTGTTGGACCGGATCGTCGATGAAAAAAATCGCGCATTGACGGAATTGATTGTCAATGAGGTCGATCGCATTGCGCGGTTGTTGGACCAAATGCAAAAGCTTGGCCGTTCTGAACCGGCAGAACTTGCGCCAGCCAATATTCACTTGTTGATCGAGCGTGCAATTCGTTCACTACGTGCCGCGAACCGCGGCATGCCCGAAATCTCCATTAACTATGACCCGTCCTTGCCCGATGTTCTGATTGATACCGACGGAATGGTACAAATACTCATCAATCTGCTGCAGAACGCGACTGACGCGCTGCAAGGGCGATTAGACGGTGTTATAGGCATTTCGACCCGTTATGTCATGAGCGGCGCGTTGAGAGACGCTGATGTTGACCGGCGGTCTGTTAAGTTGCCCGTTGAGATCGCAATTTCGGACAATGGCCCCGGCGTGCCAGAACATATTGTGGACGAGCTGTTTTCGCCCTTTGTCACCACGAAACGCGATGGGCAGGGGCTTGGCCTCGCCATTGTTCGCAAACTGGTGCAGCAAATAAACAGCCGCGTACTGTTCGAACGTGACGCAGTGCAGGGCCAAACAACGTTCCGGCTGTTATTGCCGGTTGCATCAAGGAAAACGAACGCATGACACCGCCTCGGGTACTCATTGTTGAGGACGACGCGTCCATTGGACTAGTGGTGAGCGCCGCGCTTCAAGCGGAGAATATCGAAACATTATTGTGTGATTCCGTGGCGGCGCGTAACACGATATTGGCCAATGGGCATTTTGATTTGATGCTAACGGACGTGATGTTGAAGGACAGTGATGGCCTCGCCACGTTAAAAGAGGCGATGGAGAAATCGCCCGACATGCCCGTCATCATCATGTCGGCGCAAAACACCCTGGAAACCGCTGTGCGTGCCAGTGAAATCGAAGCATTTGAGTATTTTCCAAAGCCGTTTGATCTGAATGATCTTGTTCTGGCGGTGAAGCAAGGCATCGAAAAGCAGCGTTCCACGGCCCAAGATCCGTTTGTATCGCTCACTGAGGCCAATCTTCCGATGATTGGAAGAAGTGCTGCCATGCAGGATGTTTACCGGATGGTCGCACGGCTTTTGCGTAATGATTTATCAGTGCTAATCTCCGGCGAAAGCGGAACGGGCAAGGAATTGGTGGCCGAAGCGATCCACAATCTTGGCCATCGCAAGACCGGCCCTTTCGTTGCCGTCAATATGGCAGCAATACCAAGCGAGCTCATCGAAGCCGAGCTATTCGGTCATGAAAAAGGTGCATTTACAGGGGCCGTTGGCCAATCGGTTGGCCGGTTTGAGCAGGCACAAGGTGGCACGTTGTTCCTCGACGAAATTGGCGACATGCCGATGCATGCACAGACCAGACTACTGCGCGCACTACAAAGCGGCGTTATTAGCCGTATCGGCGGCAAGGCCAGCATTCGCCTAGATGTACGTATCGTGGCAGCCACTAACCAGAATTTGTCTGTATTGATCGAAAAAGGCGGCTTTCGTGAAGATTTATTCTATCGCCTGAACGTCGTCCCGATCGAAATGCCACCATTGCGCGACCGGACGGATGACATTGGCCTGCTCGCGCAACATTTCTTGGTCATGGCTGCGAAAGATGGCCTGCCAATGCGGAAAATCGACGATAACGCCATAGGCTATTTGATGGCGATGCCGTGGCGCGGCAATATTCGTGAATTGAAAAACCTAATCTACCGTCTCGCGTTATTATGTCGCGAAGATACCATCACGGACGCGACGATCCTGCAATTTGTTGAACCGGCGCAGGAGGCGGAACAGCCCATTCAGGGGGCTAGTTTTGAAGCAGCGGTGGCGCAGTTTCTGAGAGATCAGCGTCAGCGTGGTGCATTGCGTGAAAAGCTATATCCACGCGCACTGGCCCAGTTCGAAATCCCATTGCTTCAGCAGGTAATGAAGCAAGTGAAGGGCAATCAGTTAAAGGCAGCGGCTTTGCTGGGTATAAACCGCAATACCTTGCGCAAAAAGTTGACTGACTATGGTATTGGCCTCTCAGGTGGCCGTTAGATCGATGAATTAACGCGATACGTTGCCTGAAAACCACTATTTTGTGCTTTTCAGGCAACGAAAGGAATGCCACAGTGTCTTTATGGCAACAATGGACCTTGAGGAAGAAAACACCAAACCGTCCGCTGTCCGGCGTCTCTTTGAACGAGTCACTGACCTCCTCGGAAAAAGCCAGTCGATAAAGTTTTTGGAAATTGCCAGCGCCGTGATGTTAGTCTTTATGGGCATTATCACTGCCCTGTTTTTGATGGGGCAAGGGCCACAATCGGAACCACTGGCGCCTGCGGCATCGGCGACAATGCTCGTCAGCAACTTGTTGCCAGCGACCTTACTCCTTGTTTTGTTTGGCCGCCGCGTCGCACTTAAGCGCGCGGAGAGCAGCAGCATTGGCAGTAAGCAGCTATTGCATGTCCGTTTGGTGGCGATATTTTCGGCGATCACTGCCGTCCCTACGGTTCTCCTCGTTATTTTCGCATCCTTGCTGTTTCAAAGCGGCATCCAATTTTGGTTCTCGGGCTCTGCGCGGGGAATGCTTGAGAATGCTGGAGAATTGGCAAAGGGATATTATGAAGTAAACGCCAAAGATGTCGGCGACGAAACGGTTACCATGGCTGGTGACTTCCGAAATGCTTTAAGCCAAACCAATGCCGATGACCCTGCTTTTTTGAGCTATTATCTGGAACAGGTATTCCGCCGACGGTTAAGTGAATCTGCAATTGTGTCGGTAGGTGCCGACGGGATACAAAGGACCGAAGCGGTCGCAACTGAAAATGATGGCAGGAAGCAGGACTGGATCGCTGCAGACATCTTGAAAAAGCTGAATGCAGGCGAGGGGATGGTGATTGCTAACCGCGCCGACAGAATTGAAGCCGTCACTATATTGTTCGACACGCCGCGCAGCTATTTATACGCCAGTCGGGCCTTATCGGTTCCATCCTTTGCGTTGGGTGAAAAGGCACAGTCGGTGCTTCAAGATTATGACGAAATGGTCAGTCGGTCACGCACGCTGCAAATCCAGTTCAATCTCGCGCTGTATTTTGTATCATTGATGATTATCGGGATCACCTTGTGGGTCGCCTTGCGCGTTGCCGACCGCCTTGTACGGCCAGTCAATAATCTCGTGTACGCTGCACAATTGATTGCAGAGGGGGATTTATCTGCGCGCGTCACCATTGACCAATATCGCAACGATGAAGTTGCCTTTCTCGCGCAATCCTTCAACCGCATGACAGAGCGCCTACAACAACAGACAGGGGTGTTGTTAGCAACCAATCATCAACTTGGTGAACGACGTCTCTTTATCGAGGCAGTTTTGGAATCTGTGTCCGCAGGCGTGGTTTCGGTTGATGACAATGGCGTGGTGGAGCTCGCCAACTCTACGGCGGAAAAGCTGCTTAAAAATACATTCGATACAATCGTTGGTCAAAGTTTTGCAAGCGTAGCACCCGCATTGGCGGCGTTAGTTAGCGAAAGCCCACGCGGTGTAGTGCAATTGGGCGACGGACCTGAGCCGCTGACGGTGGCTGTAACTGTATCCCCGCGTGAGCAGGGCAGTGTGGTGACTTTTGAAGACATCAGCCAACAATTGGCCGACCAACGCAGCGCGGCATGGTCGGACGTTGCGCGCCGCATCGCCCATGAGATCAAAAATCCGCTGACTCCGATACAATTGGCCGCAGAACGGCTGCAACGCCGGTTTGGCAAGAATATCACCAAGGATCAGGCCATATTCGAACAATTAACTAGCACTATTGTCCGACAGGTCGGGGATTTGCGCAACATTGTCGATGAATTCTCCTCCTTTGCCCGCATGCCAAAGCCATTGTTCCGTGCCGAAAATGTGCACGATATTGTCGGCCATGCGGTATTTTTATTTGAAGTTGCACATCCCAACATCACATTCAAATATAATCAAAGCGGCGCAGTGCCCAATCTGATTTCCGACAGACGTCAGCTTGGACAGGCGGTTACAAATATCCTCAAAAATGCAGTAGAATCCATTGAAGAAAAAAGAAAATCAGGTGAAATTGATGGAACGATTTCAATTGATCTGTTGATGGAGGAGGATGTTTTGGTGATACGCATCGCGGATAATGGCATTGGCCTGCCACCAGACCGTCAACGTATAATGGAGCCCTATATCACCAACCGCGCGAGCGGATCGGGGCTAGGACTTGCGATTGTGAAAAAGATTATTGAAGAACATTTCGGAGAAATTTCCTTGTCTGACAATGATCCTGTTGGCGCTGTCGTGACGTTGAAATTCAATCCGCAATTCGTGGCATCCAAGGTGGGGAAGGCACATTCTTCCACACCGCTTTCCAATGCAGATGAGGTTATCAGCTAATTATGGCACTCGACATACTGATAGTAGACGATGAACAAGACATCCGGGATTTGGTATCCGGGGTGCTTGATGACGAAGGCTATGGCACAAGGACGGCAGCTTCTGCGGATGAGGCGTTAGCCGCGTTGGATGAGCGATTGCCGTCGTTGATATTACTTGACGTCTGGCTGCGTGGTTCTTCGATGGACGGTATTGAGTTGTTGCGCGCCATCAAAATTCGAGATCCGCAAATCCCGGTCATTGTATTCTCTGGTCATGGGAACATTGACACGGCCGTCGCTGCCATCGGGCAAGGCGCTGCCGATTTTATCGAAAAGCCGTTTGAAGCCAGCAAGTTATTGCACCTCGTGTCAAAGGCAACCGAAACGGAGCGACTGCGCGCGGAAAATGCCGACCTTAAGGCGCGGGTGGGGCATTCCGAAGAACTGACCGGTTCGTCGGTGTCGATTAACGCCGTGCGCGCAACGCTTAAGAAGGTCGCTGGCACTGGGAGCCGAATGCTCATTACGGGGCCTGCAGGGGTTGGCAAGGAGGTTGCTGCGCGCCTGTTGCATAGTTGGAGTCCAAGGGCAGGGTCGCCCTTCGTGTCTGTCAGTGCCGCGCGTTTGTCTCCTGAGCGGTTTGACGAAGAGCTGTTTGGCATCGAACAGGATGGTCGGCTTGTGCAGGCGGGCATGTTGGAAAAGGCCCATGGCGGTACATTGTTCCTAGACGAAGTCGCCGACATGCCGCGCACCACACAAGGCAAGATTTTGCGCGTGTTAACGGACCAGAGCTTTGTCCGGGTAGGCGGCGACCGGCAAATACGTGTCGATGTCCGCTTCGTGTCGGCCACTGCACGTGATCTGGCGATTGAAATTTCCGAGGGCCGGTTCCGTGAAGATTTGTTTTATAGGTTAAACGTCGTTCCGGTCGAAATTCCGCCCTTGTCGGGGCGGCGCGAAGATATTCCTGACCTCGTCAACCATTATGCCGCGCGCTTTGCATCCGAACACCGCATTTCGCCACCTAACTTTTCGGGTGATGCGATGGCTGCACTTCAGGCATGTGAATGGCCAGGCAACGTCCGGCAATTGCGTAACATTATTGAACGCACCATCATATTGGCCCCGGCAGAAGGCGTAGCGACAGTTGAGGCGGATATGCTGCCGTCAGAGATTATCAATAGCTATGAAGGTGCAGAGCATAATGTAACATCCCTTATGGGAGCGCCATTGCGCGAGGCGCGCGAAGCATTTGAACGTGAATATTTGCGGGTGCAGATCAAGCGGTTTTCCGGAAATATTTCGAAAACAGCCGCTTTTGTGGGGATGGAACGTTCTGCACTGCACCGAAAGCTAAAGCTACTGGGCATTTCTGTCCGCAAAAACGCAATGGAATTTAGCGACGACGCAGAGTCCTGACCGCAATTGCGAATTTGGCTTATTTCGTGTAACGGTAATATTTCCAACCTATGATGCGGACTGCGCGGTGCTCAGCGTTATTTGGCTTAACGATAAATATAAACGGATAACAATAATGACTGAAAAAAATAACGGTCTTCAGGACCTCTTTCTGAACTCCCTCAGAAAGTCGAAGACACCTGTGACAATGTTTCTGGTTAAGGGCGTAAAGCTCCAAGGTGTTGTAACGTGGTTTGATAACTTTTCGGTTCTGCTG
>JAIOYN010000101.1 GCA_021741065.1 Sphingomonadaceae bacterium
GGAGGCATCGGCGCGGGCGGCGGGTGCTGCCCAAGCCAGCTTTTGTGCCGTTGTCCGTCCAGACGACCATCCGATGCGACCGCAAGCGCCCCGCGATTTGGCGCCCTTTTGGCGCAAGCGGGGCTATGCACCCGTAGAGGGATTGATAACTATGTTGAAATGGCAGGACCTTGGCACTGCTGACGAAAGCGCACATTCGATGCAATTTTGGATGCGCGACCTGTGACCGCGCCCGTCCGCATTGCCGCCGCCCAATATCCCATTGGGCAGCCAGTGAGCTTCGCCGACTGGCAAGGCAAAGTCGCGGCATGGGCGGCCGACGCATTAGAGCAGCGCGCACAGCTTTTGGTGTTTCCCGAATATGCGGCGATGGAACTGGCGGCGATCGAACCAGCAACCGCCAGCGAACTGCACGCTTCGTTGCGTGCGGTGGTCGCGCTGGGGCCACAGATTGATGCCCATTATGCCGATCTGGCGCGGCTTTTCGGTGTTGCGGTGCTAGGCGGAACACGCCCGCATGCTTTGGATGACGAACGGGTTGTGAACCGGGCCAGCCTCTATTTCCCCGACGGGCAGAGCGGACATCAAGACAAGATCATGATGACGCGTTTTGAACGCGAATCTTGGGACATTCAGGGCGGGACCGATTTGCGCGTTTTTCGCACGCCTTTGGGGGTCTTGGGCATTTCGACCTGCTATGATGTCGAATTCCCGATGATCGCGCGGACGCAGGCCGCCGCGGGTGCGCAGGTCATCCTGTGTCCATCCTGCACCGACAGCCTGCAAGGCTATTACCGCGTCCGGATCGGCGCGCAGGCGCGGGCATTGGAAAACCAGATTTTCGTGGTGCAGGCGCCCACGGTCGGCATGGCGCCTTGGTCCCCTGCGCTCGACGAAAATTACGGTGCGGCGGGTGTTTTCGTGCCACCCGATGGTGATAGTCCCGATGATGGCGTGATGGCCATAGGAACCGAAGGGCAGGGGGAATGGGTCTACGCCGATGTGGATGTTGCCCGCGTCGAACGCTGGCGCAGCGCAGGTTCGGTTCGTCCCTTTGCGCATTGGCCCGAACAATATTGCGGGACAAAGACCTATGACCTAGCGGTGGAAATCGTTCCGCTCGATTAGGGCCTAATGCAAAATAGTTCGTAAAAATCGGAAGAGTGACTATGGCGTTGGGCATGCCGCAAACTTCCATTGTGCCCCGCCTGCATCTCCTGCTCGCCTTGGCGGTGATGGCGGTGTGGGGAACGAATTTCGTTGTCATCAAATTGGCGCTGACACATTTGCCACCCTTATGGCTCGCCACCTTGCGCTTTGCTTGCGCGTTCTTGCCAGCCGCGTTTTTCCTGAAACGGCCGGCAGTGCCCTTGTCCAATTTGGCGGCCTATGGCGTGCTGATCGGTGCCGGACAATTTGGCCTACTTTTTCTTGCGATGAAGAGCGACATTACGCCGGGCCTCGCTTCGCTGGTAGTGCAAATACAGGTTTTTTTCACCATTGCCTTGTCGATGCGGTTGACGGGTGAACGGGTGCGCGGTTTCCAATGGGCTGCGCTCGCGTTGGCGACCAGTGGGCTTGCTGTTATCCTGACCCATTCGGATGGCAGCGCGACACCGTTGGGGCTTGGGCTTGTGATAACCGCCGCCTTTTGCTGGTCAAACGGGAATATGGTGTCGCGGGCGGCGGGCAAAGTAGACATGCTCGCTTATGTGGTCTGGGCTAGCATTTTTGCGGTGCCGCCCTTGTTCTTTTTCGCTTTGCTGTTCGAAGGTGCGCCCGCCTTGGTGGCTGGAGTACATGCCGCGACGGCGACAACATGGGCTGCCGTGGTATGGCAAGCGGTCGGCAATACAATGTTCGGCTATGGCGTATGGGGATGGTTGCTGGCCAGGCATCCGGCGGCAACGGTGGCGCCCATGGCCTTGCTGGTGCCGGTATTCGGCATGGGGGCGTCGGCCTTGTTTTTGGGCGAACCCTTGCAAAGTTGGAAATTGCTGGCGGCGGCGCTTGTCATGGGTGGATTGGCCTTAAGTCTTTTATGGCCGCGATTTGTTCAGCCTATTTCGAAAATGGAGTAAATTGGCCCGCTTGCCGTGCGTTCGCCCGTACCGACCGCTACCACATTGTTCAGCCAGCTATAGCGCGCATCACCACATTCGAATTTCGCCGAAATGGCCAAGGAATATTCCGAAGCATCCAATGCCTCGCCCTTTGCAAAGCGGGCCATGGCATCGGCATTTGCGAGGAAACGCCCTTGATACGCCAGATAGATCAGCGCGCCGTCATTGGTTTTGAGCGTCAGGCGAACGTCGATAGCCATGACACCGTCATGCCGGTTGATCACCCAATCATTGCCGCCGGGCAGCACCGTGCCGTTCAACCGTTCGCCGGTGAAATGACCGCCGGTGACAGGCGCGATGCGGCGCATGCCGGCTGGGGTCTGGCCAATGCTGACCATCCCTGCAAAATCAACGGTCAAGGTCATGTCTATGAGGTGGCGATGGAGTAAATTGGTCATTGCAGTGTTGCTACCATGGCGGCAGGATGGCGCAAGACCTATTGGGGAGAGTGAGTTGGACAACATCATTGCGCGCCGTCCCGGCCCATCGGTGCAGGAGATATTCAATAGCGATACGAACGCCGCGCCAGATATCATGCGCGTGGAATCCCCTGCTATCGGGCAAAGCAGCGCAGATGTGTCCATCGAGCGGTATTTTTCCAAAGATTGGCATGATCGCGAAGTGGAACAGGTGTGGCGCAAGACATGGCAACTTGCGTGCCGGTTGGAGCATATCCCCAATGTCGGCGACCATGTTGTATATGATATCGTCCATGATTCCTTGATTGTCGTGCGCACCGGCCCTGATGAAGTTAAGGCCTATATCAACGCGTGCCTGCATCGCGGCACAATGCTGCGCACCGAAGGCGGATGCGTGAAGCAATTTCGCTGCCCATTTCATGGCTGGACGTGGAAGTTAGACGGCGCATTATCGGTCATTCCGGGGCAATGGGATTTTCCCCATGTCGATAAGGATAAGATGAGCCTGCCCGAAGCACGGGTTGGCACTTGGGGCGGTTTTGTTTTCATTAACTTCGATTCCGATGCCGAGCCATTGGAAACCTATCTCGAAAATCTGCCCGAACATTTCGCGCCCTTCAATCTGGAGGACCGCTACGTCGCGGCGCATGTCGCCAAGATTATGCCCTGTAACTGGAAACTGGCGATGGAGGCCTTTGTCGAAGCCTATCATGTGCCCTTCGCGCATCCGCAAGTGCTCGGCTATTATGGCGACAGCAACACCCAATATGATGTTTGGCCAGGCGTGCGTCATGTCAGCCGCATGATTAGCGTGCAAGGCGTCGCCAGCCCGTCAAAGCCAGCGACGACGCCCGAGCAGACCATAGAGGAAATGCGTCGCGACGTGCCCTTTTTCGCCGGCAAACCTATTGAGGTGCACGCAGGCGAGACCGCCCGCGGCAAGCTGGCCGAACGCGCGCGGGAGAAGATTTCGCGCTCGATTGGTCGCGACATGTCGGCACTTTCGGATTCGGAATCGCTCGATCTCATCGAATATATGCTGTTCCCCAATATGGTGCCTTGGGGCGGGCAGGCGTTACCGATTACCTACCGCTTCCGCCCGAATGGCGATGATCCGGAAAGCTCGATCATGGAAATCATGTTCCTGTTTTCCAAAGCGCCCGATGGATCGCATCCGGAGCCTGCAAAAATGACGATGTTGGGGGCGGATCAAAAATGGGCCGACGCGCCGGAACTCGGATCAGCGGCGATGGTCGCGGATCAGGACACCGATAATCTGATGCGTATTCAGCGCGGCCTGCGGGCGTCGAAAAAGCCGGGCGTCACCCTTGCGCGCTATCAGGAAAGCCGTATCCGCCATTATCATGAGACGCTCGATCGTTATATGGATAAGGCGACGTAGCGGATTTGAACACACAGGCATGTTCCGTTAGTGGCTGCGTCTTAAGGGAGCATGCATGCCATTAGCATTTACCATTTACGACTGGGGCATATTGTTGGCCTATGTCGCATTGCTGGCTTTTGCCGGCTATCAGGCGACACGGCGGACCAAAACGGCGGATGACTATTTCCTTGCTGGCCATCATGCGCCGGTCTGGCTGGTGGCGGTGTCGGTTCTGTCGACGATGCAGTCTGCGGCAACATTTCTCGGCGCCCCAGATAACAGCTATCGGGGGGATTACAGCTATCTCACTAGTAACTTTGCCGCGATCATCGCGGCCTTTGTTGTCGCCCGTTTCTTAATCCCCCGCTTCTACGCAATCGGCGCGACCACAGTATATGAATTACTGGAAACCCGTTTCGACGCGACGGCACGACGCGCTGCGGCGGGGATGTATCTTGTCGGCCGGATCTTAGCGAGCGGCGCGCGGCTGTATATTGCCGCTATTGCAGTTTCGATGATTATTTTCCTAGATGTCGAGCCGCAGCATATCCTTATCGCATCGGCTGTGCTTGTTGTCTTCGGTATCGCTTTCACACTGTTTGGCGGGCTGAATGCCGTTATCTGGAGCGATTTGGTGCAGGTCATGCTCTACCTTGGCGGGGCCGTGCTGGTGCTCATCTTTTTGCTGGTGAAAATTCCCGCACCCGCGCCGGAAATCTGGGACGCGCTGCGTCATGCGCCGGGCGGAGTAGACAAGCTGCTGCTGTTTGACTGGTCGTTCGACTTTACCAAGCCGTTTACCGTTTGGGCCATCCTGACCGGGTTGGTGCTGCTCAATATCGGTAATGCGGGGCTTGATCAGGACACGACGCAGCGCTTCCTTGCATGCGAAAACGTCCAATCGGGCAAACGCGCTTTATATGCGAGCATGTGGGGAGCCATACCTGTTGTGGCGTTATTCATGGCGATAGGATCGCTGCTCCACATCTTCTACAACCGTCCTGACCTGATGGGCGTGAGCGTTGGCGCGACAAATGCGTTTGCAGGCGAAAAAATAACGGTCTTCATGTCTTTCATCCTGTCCGAAATCCCGCCCGGCCTGCGCGGGTTGGTCACCGTCGGCGTCATCGCCGCGGCAGCTATCAATTCGGGGCTCATCTCAATGTCAGCAGTGGTTGTGAATGATTTTTACCGGCCTTGGCGGGAACGGCGTGGCGTCCCATCCAGCGGGCAGCATTATGTCAACGCCGGACGTCTCGTGATGATATTGCTCGCGGTTGCGCTGTTCGCGATGTCGATACTGTGTTTCTACTGGCAGCATTATAGCGACACGCCTTTGCTCGAATTTGTGCTCGGTGTTATGATTTTTGCTTATTCAGGCCTGCTGGGCGTCTATGGTACCGTCGTTTTTACGAAGCGTGGGGCGACATGGTCTGTGATTACCGCTCTGCTGGCGGGCTTTGTCACAATCCTGATGCAACAGCATTATGTCGTGGACAGTCTTGGTCTGCCTGCGGCGTGGAAGGCGCTGGCCTTCCCATGGCAGTTATGCATCGGGACGGCGGTCGCATTCGCTACTTGTCAGTTGGGCAAAACAAAAGGGCCAGGGTTGCCCCCGGCCCTTTCGTAATTCGCAAATCGATGGCTTATGCCCCAGCGACGTCTGCCAGATCAATCTTCAGGCCTGGGCCCATTGACGAGCTGATCGCCACGCGGCGGACATATTTGCCCTTTGAACCGCTTGGCTTGTTCTTGATGACAGCATCGACCAATGCGTCGAAATTCTTACGCAGGTCGGAATCGGTGAAGCTCTTCTTACCGATGCCGCTGTGGATGATGCCTTGCTTTTCAACGCGGAACTCAACCTGACCGGCCTTTGCTGCCTTAACGGCTTCGGCAACATCCATGGTGACGGTTCCAAGCTTCGGGTTTGGCATCAGGCCCTTTGGACCCAAGGTCTTACCCAAGCGACCAACGATACCCATCATGTCCGGCGTTGCAATAACGCGGTCATAATCCAGATTGCCAGCCAGCATATCATCCATCAGGTCTTCTGCGCCGACTTTGTCAGCACCCGCAGCCGTTGCTGCAGTCGCCTTGTCGCCACGTGCGAACACGGCAACCTTCATTTCCTTACCGGTACCAGCAGGAAGCGAAACCATGCCACGCACCATTTGGTCAGCATGACGTGGGTCAACGCCCAAATTCATCGCGACTTCGATGGTTTCGTCAAATTTGGCGGTCGCCAATTCCTTGATGGTCTTCAGCGCTTCATCCACGCTGTACAGCTTGTCAGCATCGAGATGCGCGAGCGACTTTGCTTTTTTGGTTAGCTTAGCCATGTTCTCAACCCTCCACGACTTCGAGGCCCATGGCGGAAGCCGAGCCTGCGATGATTTTTACGGCCGCGTCCATGTCGTTCGCGTTGAGGTCGGCCATTTTGATGGTCGCGACTTCTTCCAATTGTGCACGGGTAATTTTACCAGCAGTGACCTTGCCTGGTTCTTTCGAACCGGACTTCAAACCCAAAACCTTTTTAATCAAAAAGGTCGCAGGCGGTGACTTCATCGCAAAGGTGAAGCTCTTGTCCGCAAAAACGGTGATCTTGGTTGGAATCGGCGTGCCTTTTTCCATGTCGGCGGTTGCCGCATTAAACTGCTTGCAGAATTCCATGATGTTCACGCCGCGCTGACCCAAAGCTGGGCCGATTGGCGGGGATGGTGTGGCTGAACCTGCAGGAACTTGCAGGCCGATATAGCCGTCAATTTTCTTTGCCATATATGGCGTCCTTTCATTCTTTCCCCGAAATTGCCGGAACAACAACGGGTCAAATTAAGCGGTCAAACAGTCGTGTCCAAATAGCCTTGGCAACAACCTCCCGCACGGGTTCTTCTGATTCTCATCAGGAGAAGGGCGCAAATAGACTAACGCGACGCTTAAATCAACACACTCGTGATCTTACAAGAACCGTCGCTCCAGCGCAGGCTGGAGCCTATCGCGTTT